>JAEEVT010000061.1 GCA_016291005.1 Prevotella sp.
TCAAGAAGATTATGGCCGATGCCGGCGCTACCGCCGATGACGTTAAGGCTATCGGTATCAGTTATCAGATGCATGGTCTGGTTTGTGTTGACAAGAACCTCCAGGCTTTGCGCCCAGCTATTATTTGGTGTGACTCGCGTGCTGTACCGTATGGCGAGAAAGCTTTCCGCGAACTGGGTGCCGACCAGTGTCTGCCCCACCTGCTCAACTCTCCAGGCAACTTTACCGCAGCCAAACTGGCGTGGGTCAAGGAGAACGAGCCTGAGATTTATGAGAAGATTTACAAGATTATGCTTCCTGGCGACTATATCGCCATGCGCCTTTCAGGTGTGGCAAATACGACAGTCAGCGGCTTGAGTGAGGGCATGTTCTGGGACTTCAAGAAGAACCAGGTGGCTGATTTCCTCATGAAGTATTATGGTTTCGACACATCGCTGATTCCTGATATCGTTCCCACATTCAGTTGTCAGAGTTCTGTTTCTGCCGAGGCAGCTGCCGAACTGGGCCTGAAGGCAGGCACGCCCATCACCTATCGTGGTGGCGACCAGCCTAACAATGCCCTCTCGCTCAACGTTCTCAATCCTGGTGAGATTGCCGCTACGGCAGGTACCAGCGGAGTGGTCTATGGTGTGTTAGGTGATGTCAACTACGATCCGCGTTCTCGCGTTAACACTTTCGCACATGTCAACCATACTGCTGACCAGACTCGCTTAGGTGTATTGCTTTGCATCAACGGAACTGGCATCCTGAACGCTTGGACTCATCGCAACATTACACCTGAGATTGGCTACGCCGAGATGAATGACTTGGCAGCATCAGTACCCATTGGTAGTGAGGGCGTTACGGTGATTCCTTTCGGTAATGGTGCAGAGCGCGTTTTGGAGAATAAGGAGATTGGATGCTCTATCAATGGCTTGAACTTTAACAAGCATTCTAAGGCTCATTTGGTTCGTGCTGCCCAGGAGGGCATCGTCTTCTCGTTCTGCTATGGTATGGAGATTATGCAGCAGATGGGAATGAACATCCAGAAGATTCATGCTGGCAAGGCCAACATGTTCTTGTCGCCGCTCTTCCGCAACACGCTGGCAGGCGTCAGCGGAGCCACCATCGAACTTTATGACACCGACGGTTCGGTAGGTGCCGCAAAGGGTGCTGGTATCGGCGCAGGCATCTATGCCAATGCTGACGAGGCTTTTGCAACGCTCGACAAGTTGGAGGTAATAGAGCCTGATGCAGCTCATCGCGGCGAATACCTCGCAGCATACGAACGCTGGAAAGAAGTGTTGAATGCAAAATAAAGTCGTATAATAATGCGATAGTTTGCATGACAAAAAAATCCTGGGACTCCAAAAGAATCCCAGGATTTTTTAGCTGTAACGTTTATGCGTTGTACTCCTGCCACGACTTAATCTTGATGTCGTCCTCCTTGAGGGCGGTGAAAGCCTCGATATAGGCCTTGGCCAGACGAACATTGGTCATCAGCGGGATGTTGTGGTCGATGGCGCCGCGACGGATGCGGTAGCCATTGGTCAGTTCGCGCTTGGTGTGGTTCTTGGGTACGTTGACAATGAGTGAGAACTGGTGCTGGGCAATCATGTCCATCACGTTGTTGTCGCCTTCCTCATCAGGCCATGCTACTGGCGTTGCCTCGACGCCGTTGTCGTTGAAGAACTTGGCCGTACCGCCTGTGGCATAGACCTTGTAGCCCTTCTTGACAAGCTGTTGAGCGGGTTCAAGTAGGCTGACCTTGCCTTTGGCACCGCCGGAAGAGATAAGGATGCTGGCTCCGGTCTGGGGCAGACGGTAGCCCGTAGCGATGAGGGCATTGAGCAGGGCCTCGTTGAGGTCATCGCCTAAACAGCCCACCTCGCCGGTAGAACTCATATCGACACCCAACACGGGGTCGGCATTCTGCAGACGGGCAAACGAGAACTGGCTGGCCTTGACGCCGATGCGGTCGATGTCGAACTCCGAACGGTCTGGGCGAGAGTAGGGGGCGTCGAGCATAATCTTCGTGGCGGTCTCGATGAAGTTGCGCTTCAGTATCTTCGAGACGAAGGGGAAAGATCGGCTGGCGCGAAGGTTGCACTCGATGACCTTCACCTCGCGGTTCTTTGCCAGGAACTGGATGTTGAACGGTCCGCTGATGTTCAGCTCGGCGGCTATCTTGCGGGCAATCTTCTTAATCTGTCGGACAGTAGAGAAATAGATGTGCTGTGCGGGGAAGAGCATGGTGGCGTCACCAGAGTGGACACCGGCATACTCAACATGCTCAGAGATAGCGTATTCCACCACTTCGCCCTTGTCGGCAACGGCGTCGAACTCTATCTCCTTGGTCTCCTGCATGAACTGAGAGACCACCACGGGGAACTCCTTCGACACCTCGGTAGCCATGTTGAGGAAGCGATGCAGTTCCTCGTCGTCGTAGCAGACGTTCATGGCAGCGCCGGAGAGTACATAGGAGGGACGCACCAGCACAGGGTAACCCACCTCGGAAACGAACTCTTTGATATCGTCGAACGATGTCAGCGCACGCCATGCGGGCTGGTCGATGCCCAGTTTGTCGAGCATGGCCGAGAACTTATCACGATTTTCGGCACGGTCGATGTTAACGGGACTGGTGCCTAAGACGGGGACGCCCTGACGATAGAGCTTCATGGCGAGGTTGTTGGGAATCTGTCCACCCACCGAGACGATGACGCCGCGGGGCTGTTCGAGGTCGATGACGTCGAGGACACGCTCCAGCGAGAGTTCGTCGAAGTAGAGGCGGTCGCACATATCGTAGTCGGTCGAGACGGTCTCGGGGTTGTAGTTAATCATGATGCTCTTGTAGCCCAGCTTGCGAGCTGTATTGATGGCATTGACGGAACACCAGTCAAATTCGACGCTGGAACCGATACGATAGGCACCAGAACCGAGGACGATGACCGACTTCTCGTTCTTATAATAAGAAATGTCGTGAGCGGCAGTGTAGGGCTTGCCGTCGGGCTGTGCAAAGGCCGGCGTGTGGGTGTAGGTGAAATAGAGGTAGTTGGTCAGTTCTGGGTGTTCGCTGGCTACCGTCGGGATGCGCTTTACCGAAGGCAGGATGCCCAGCTGCTTGCGATACTGGCGTACGGCAAGGTTTTCTTTCTCCATGTTGCCGCCCTGTGGCTTCAGCACGAAGCGGGCTATCTGGAAGTCGGAGAATCCGCATTGCTTGACCTCTAATAATAAAGAGGTGGGCAGGTCTTCCAGCTTGTTGTATTTCAGCAGTTCGTGCTTCAGATCGACGATGTGCTTCAGACGCTCCAAGAACCAGACGTCAATCTTGGTGAGCTGTTCGATGCGCTCGACGCTATACCCCTCTTCCAAAGCCTGGGCAATGGCAAAGATGCGGAGGTCGGTGGGGTTGGCCAAAGCGTCATCGAGGTCGTCGAAGCGTGTGTGGTCGTTGCCCACGAAGCCGTGCATGCCCTGACCAATCATGCGAAGACCCTTCTGAATCATCTCCTCAAAGGAGCGTCCGATGGACATAATCTCGCCTACGGACTTCATGCTGGAGCCAATCTGACGGCTGACACCGGCAAACTTCGTAAGGTCCCAGCGAGGAATCTTACAAATCATGTAGTCGAGGCTCGGAGCGACGTAGGCCGACGACGTGGTGCCCATCTCACCAATCTGGTCGAGAGTATAGCCCAGGGCTATCTTGGCAGCGACGAAAGCAAGTGGATAACCCGTTGCCTTTGAGGCTAATGCACTCGAACGGCTCAAGCGAGCATTAATCTCGATAATGCGATAGTCATTAGTCTCAGCGTTGAAGGCAAACTGGATGTTGCACTCGCCGACGATGTTCAGATGGCGAACGCAGCGGATAGTGATGTCCTGCAGCATTTTCACCTGCTCGTCGGTGAGCGAACAGGTTGGAGCGACGACGATACTTTCGCCGGTATGGATACCAAGGGGATCAAAGTTCTCCATCGAGGCAACGGTGAAGCAATGATCGTTCTTGTCGCGAATAGTCTCAAATTCTATCTCCTTCCAGCCCTTCAGCGACTCCTCGACGAGAATCTGTGGCGCAAAAGTGAAGGCACTCTCAGCCAATTCGCGGAAGGCCTGCTCGTCGGGACAGATGCCCGAACCCAGACCGCCCAGTGCGTAGGCTGAACGTATCATGATGGGGAAGCCAATCTCATGGGCGGCCTTTAGGGCGTCGTCCATGTTTTCCACGGCGTGGCTAACGGGGGTCTTCAGCTGAATCTCGTCCAACTTCTTGACAAAGAGGTCGCGGTCCTCGGTGTTCATGATGGCCTCGACGCTGGTACCTAATACCTGAACGCCATACTCCTTCAGTACACCCGTCTGGTAAAGCTCAGTACCGCAGTTAAGCGCTGTCTGTCCGCCGAAGGCTAACAGGATGCCGTCGGGGCGCTCCTTCTTGATGATCTCCGTCACAAAGTGTGTCGTTACCGGCTGGAAGTACACCTTATCGGCAATACCCTCCGAAGTCTGGATGGTAGCGATGTTGGGATTTACCAGCACGGACGAGATGCCCTCCTCGCGTAAAGCCTTCAGGGCCTGCGAACCAGAATAGTCGAACTCACCGGCCTGCCCGATTTTCAAGGCACCCGAGCCAAGCACGAGCACCTTCTTCAATTTCTTCTCCATATTAATTATGTCTTTTGTGGTTGAATGCATTCTGGGCTGCAAAGGTACTGCTTTTCTTTGAACTTTGAGCTTTGAACTTTGAACTTTATGATTTCTCGGAGCGTTAAAAAAAACTAATGCATAATTTTTCAATGGATATTTTGTGTTTCTCTCAATTATTCGTAACTTTGCAAGCTGAAAGCAGTGTCACGGTCTGTCGCTGGTGTCCTATAGGGCACGAGAGGAAAGTCCGGGCAGCATAGGACGCTCCACTGGTGAAAGTGCCAGCAGTCGGTGACGGCTGGAGCCGGAAGAAGAGAATGACCGCCACTCTTTTCAAATTGAGTGGTAAGGGTGAGAAGGTGGTGTAAGAGACCACCAGCCGCCGGGTGATCGGCGGGCTGTTCCGTCTGGAGGCTGCAAGTTCGCGTATACCGTTGTCTGAGGGTTGTCCGCCCGAAGTCTTCTGACTACGACGGAGGGTAGAATGCTTGAGCCGTCAGGTAACTGACGGAGTAGATAAATGACAGACGCTCCTCGTCAAGAGGAGTACAGAACCCGGCTTACAGGGGCGCTGCTTTCTTTTAATTTTGAATTAAGAGTTAAGAATTAAGAGTTATTGCCTGTGGCAATTAAGAATTAAGAGTTAAGAATTTTGAGTTATTGCCTGCGGCAATTATGAATTAAGAATGAAGAATTAAGAGTTGAAGGGAATAATCGATTTTTTCACGAAGGATATCTGGCGGATTTCCAAGGGTGACGTGTCGCCGCTGAGGTTCTTGCTGATTGAGGTGGTGAAGAAGGTGGTACTGGCCGTACGCTTCTTTACGGCTAAAAGGGTCATGACGCGAGCTGCGGCTCTGACTTACTCCACGTTGCTGGCCATCGTTCCCATCCTGGCTGTGGTGTTTGCCATAGCTCGTGGCTTTGGCTATAATAAATATATAGAGGTGTGGTTTCGAAATGCCTTGGAGTCGCAGCCTCAGGCAGCCGACGTCATTATTGGCTTCGTGAACAGCTACCTGAT
Source organism: Prevotella sp. (assembly GCA_016291005.1). Lineage (GTDB taxonomy): Bacteria > Bacteroidota > Bacteroidia > Bacteroidales > Bacteroidaceae > Prevotella. The sequence goes on from JAEEVT010000061.1 coordinate 5,654, forward strand.
TCATACCAAGAGCGGCATCTTCCTCGGCATCGGTCTGGTGTTTATGCTCTATACGGTACTGATGCTGGTGAGCAACGTCGAGGAGACGTTCAACGAGATATGGCAGGTGAAGCGGTCGCGCTCCGTGTTTCGCACCTTCACCGACTATCTGGCGGTTTTCTTTGTCTTCCCGATATTCATAGTGATAACTTCCGGTCTCTCCATCTTTATCACCACCGCAGCAGACTCGATGACGGACTACCAGATGCTGGGTGTTGCGGTACGAAGGTTGATAGACCTGTTGCCATATGTGCTGATGTCGGCTATGTTTATCGGACTCTACATCTTTATGCCCAACACACATGTCAAACCACATTGTGCCATTGTGCCGGGCATCCTGGCGGGTATCGCCATGCAGGGATTGCAGATCGTCTATATCCATTCGCAGTTGTTCCTTTCAAGCTATAACGCCATTTACGGCTCGTTTGCCGCTTTGCCGCTGTTCATGCTCTGGGTACAGATCTCGTGGACTATCTGTCTATTCGGCGCAGAGCTGTGCTATACCAACCAGAACCTGAACTATTATGACTATGACGCCAATACGAGCGAGGTGAGCCATCGCTACCACATCATGTTGTCAGCTTTGCTGATGAGCCGCATCTGTCGGCGTTTTGCCGAGGGCGGCAAGCCCTATACCGCCCTGGAGTTGCGCGAAGTGACGCAGGTTCCCATCCGTTTTGTCAACGATCTGGTGTACGAACTGATTGAAGCTCGGATGCTTATTGAGATTACCAGCGACGAGAAAGGCGAGGAGAGCCGTTTCATGCCTGCTGAAGACTTGCAGAACATGACGTTGGGCACCATGATAGACCGGTTGGAGTCGAATGGCAAGTGGAAGATAGACTTGGACGTCAGCCAGTTCTTCTCTGCCGAGTGGGCTAAGGCTATGGAGTTGCGCACCTCATACTTGCGGAGTGCCAGAGACATAGCTCTAAAGCAATTATGATACGGTAAAATAACAAAAATAAGCAGACAAATAACCTTTTTTGTCCGATTTAGCATTTTTTTTGATATTTATTGTACTTTATGTGGAAAATATTTACTATATTTGCAGATGAAATATTAATCTACAACAATATTAGGGTCATGACAAAGTATAATATCGTAGAGAAGAAAGAGAAAGAGGCTACTTACCGTAGTCTCGTGAGCCCTAAGTTGATGGACGAGATGAAGGAGAAGATTCTGCGCATCATCGTCATGGAGAAAAAGTACAAAGACAAGAATTACTCAGCCAAGAAACTAGCCGAAGACTTAGGAACCAACACGCGCTATGTCTCTGCTGTGGTGAATGTACGTTTTCACATGAACTACACTTCGTTCGTCAACAAGTTCCGTATTGAGGAGGCCATGGCTATCCTGGTAGACCGCAGGTATCAAGACCTGAGGATGGAGGAGGTCAGCGACATGGTGGGATTTGCCAACAGACAGTCGTTCTATGCCTCGTTTTTCAAGATTATGCGGATGACACCCCGTGAATACCGTATGCAGCACTTAGAGCATCATCCGGCGGAGAAGGTGAAGAAGGCCGCAAAGAAAATTGTAAAATGAAGTATCAGACCGAAACCGCGAAACAGTTTGACTATGTCGGAGAGCGTTTCGCTGATCTACAATTGCTCAGATACCGCTTGAACGGGTTTGAGCAATTATCTTTGTCTCAGAAGACCTTATTATATTATCTGTCGGAGGCCACTCTTTATGGACGTGACATCACCTTCGACCAGTTCGGCAAATACAACCTCCGCATTCGCAAGATGCTGGAGGCCGTCTATACCGACCTGACCGTGGACCACCAGACGCCCGACTTCCAGGCGTTGGAAGTGTACCTGAAGCGCGTTTGGTTTTCCAACGGCATCTACCACCATTATGGTTGCGAGAAGTTCAAGCCGGAGTTCAGCGAGGACTACCTGCGAGGCGTCCTCTTCCAGGTTGATGCCTGTCGGTTGCCGTTGCGCTCTGGTGAGACGGTCAGTCAACTGTGCGACGAGCTCTTCCCGATTATCTTCGATCCTGAAGTGATGCCCAAGCGCGTCAACAAGGAGGACGGCGCCGACCTCGTGACGACCTCGGCCTGCAACTTCTACGACGGTGTGACGCAGCAGGAGGCAGAAGACTTTTATGCCTCGCAAAAGGCCAGCGACAGCCAGAACCCCACGCCGCTGTCGTATGGTCTAAACTCGACACTGGTCAAGCGCGACGGAAAGGTTCAGGAGGAAGTATGGTCGGCCAAAGGACGTTACGCCAACGCTATCCGCCACATCGTCTATTGGTTAGAGAAGGCGATGACGGTGGCCGAGAACGAGCACCAGCGCCGAGTCATCGAACTGTTGGTGAAATACTATGAGACTGGCGACCTGCAGGTGTTCAACGACTACTGCATCGAGTGGGTAGGGGAGCACGAGGGTAGGATAGACTTTGTCAACGGATTCATCGAGGTCTATGGCGACCCCCTCGGACTGAAAGGTTCGTGGGAGGGCATCGTGGAGTATAAGGACCTGGAGGCCACCAAGCGCACCCAGACCATCAGCCGTAATGCCCAATGGTTCGAAGACCATTCGCCCGTTGATCCAAGGTTCCGTAAGCCGTTAGTGAAGGGGGTCACGGCCAATGCCATCTGTGCGGCGATGTTAGGTGGCGACGAGTACCCATCGACGGCTATCGGCATCAACCTGCCCAACGCCGACTGGATACGTGCCGAGCATGGTTCGAAGAGTATTACCATCTCGAATATTACTGATGCTTATAACAAGGCCGCCCACGGAAGCGGCTTCAAGGAAGAGTTTGTCGTTGACAAGGAAACGCTCTCTCTGATAGAAAGATACGGTGATGCCTGTGACGATCTTCATACCGACTTGCACGAATGTCTTGGTCATGGTAGCGGACAGCTGTTGCCAGGTACTGACCCCGACGCTTTGAAGGCTTACGGCAACACCATCGAGGAGGCGCGTGCCGACCTCTTCGGACTATATTATATAGCCGACCAGAAACTTATCGACCTCGGACTGTTACCCGATGGCGAGGCTTACAAGGCACAGTATTACAGCTATATCATGAACGGTCTGATGACGCAGCTTATCCGCATCCAGCCAGGCAACCAGATAGAAGAGGCCCACATGCGAAACCGGGCCCTCATTGCCCATTGGTGCTACGAGCAGGGCGATGCTATTCAGTTGGAGCGTCGCAAGGGGAAAACCTATGTCCGCATCAACGACTACGAGGCCTTGCGCCAACTCTTTGCAAAGCTGTTGGCGGAAATCCAGCGCATCAAGAGCGAGGGCGACTACGAGGCTGCCCGCCATTTGGTGGAACGCTATGCCGTAAAGGTCGATCCCGTACTGCATGAGGAGGTCTTGGCACGTTATCAAAAACTGAATCTGGCACCCTACAAAGGCTTCATCAATCCGTGGCTGTTGCCAGTCTATGATGCAGACGGAGCCATCTGCGACATCCAGGTCAACTACTCTGAGAGCTATGCCCACCAGATGTTACGCTATGGACAAGAATATGGGACGATGTAAGATGGAAGAGGTTAGGGAACAGGTGAAGGAGATTAAGCAGTCGTTCCGCCAGATGATGGATGGGGCGGTGGCAAAGTCGATGCGCGACAAGGGATTGGACTATCATCTCAACTGGGGTGCCACGCTCCCCAGGCTACGGGCTATGGCCGACGAGCTGAAAGCCAAGAGTCCGGAGCCGAAAGCCAAGAACTTATATCCCCTCGCCATTGCCCTTTGGAAAGAAAATGTACGCGAGTGTAAGATCCTGGCCACGATGCTGATGCCGCCAGAAGAGATGCTGCCCGAGGTTTGCGACATCTGGATGGAGCAGGTCGAGGAACAGGAGATTGCCGAGCAGGCCGCCTTCAACCTCTGGCAGCACTTGCCCTACGCGCCGGAGAAAGCCTACCAATGGATAGCCTCCGACAAAGAATACTACCAGCTGTGCGGCTTCCACGTACTGTCGCGGCTGTTTATGAATGGTCAGGAACCCAACGAGCGCGGCATCAATGAGTTTCTGGACCAGGCTCTTTCAGCCCTGCAAGGTTCTTTCATGTCGGTGCGCAAGGCCGCCCTACAAAGCGTGATGCACTTTGCCGACCTGGGGCTTGTCCACAAACGTCTGGCCCACAGCGCCCTGAAAACCATCGGCATAGACTTGTAGCTCCATTTCTGCTTCATAATGTTTGTAACTGTTTTAAGATGGGACATGGAAAGTAAATAACGAAAATTGTAAGAAATGGTGGAAAACTTACGAAAATAAGATTTGCACATACAGATATGACAATTAACAGAAAGATGAAAAAGAAATATTTTTGGTTGTTGGCAGCCGCCCTTATTAGCAGCCTCATGACATTCTCCGCTTGTTCCAGCGATGACGTCGAGACCCCAGCAGTAGACCCCGACCGGGTATTCCTGAGTAAGGTCAATTATAAAATGTATAAGTTAGGAACAGACCAACTACAGGCGGAAGTCACAGAAAGCTATATCTGGAAGAATGGGCTGCTCAGACAAAAACAGTTAGAAATGATAAATACGCTTGAGTCTATAACGAAAACAACGATATTGGACGAATATTACACCTATGACGAAAAGCAAAGGTGTATTGAGAAGAAAGTCGTTGGAGGCTCAGCCTCGACCACTTACACCTATAACTATGATGAAAACGGACGACTGACGGGAGGTTTAGCGAAGTCAGAGTCATCGGAGACAACTCTCGTGAAAGTCACTTCATCTACCAACGACGGACTTTTCCAACAGTTAGAAATCATTCAGAAAACCAGCTATGGGACTATCGCCAAACGTCGCTATGACCTGACCTGGGAGAATGGAAATATCGTAAAATTTACTAAGCATTTCATTGAACCAACGGAGAGTGATGTGACGGTAGAGGTGGCTTACGACAACTATCCTTCACCTTACTCTGACATGCCATTATTTACAAAGCTCTTTGATGAACCTGCTCAGATGTGCTCCAGTCTCTCAAAGAACAATCCCATCAAGGAGGACACGGAATATATTTACGAGAAAGGACGCCTCGTCCGACAAAAGAGTAAGAATAACATTATAAGTTATATCTACTCTGACGGCACAGGCCAATAGTATTGTTATGTTCAATCGAGTAGGTGGAAAGTGAAGTGGTTTTCCTCCTACTTCATTTCATAGGAAGTGGCGGTACCTGTGTGCTGCCACTAATCGTTTATTGACGAGGATTTCGAAGTAACGAACATGCGGCTGGGAGCTACGTATCTTGTAGTCTGTAACCAAGCCGTTGCACCAGGTGATGTCGACCGTATAACCGCCACGGGCGCGAAGGCCGCTGACGAAGTCTTACCAGTTGGACAGACTTGCAAGCCGTTGTTCCCGCAAGAGCCTCAACCTCCTTAAGGACTCCTCGCGCGAAAGCGGATGCTCTTTCCAAAATGCCATACTCTTCCTCATTTCGGCGTTCACCTTCTTGTGGTATTCGTTCAGTATGATCTCCATTCATCGAATCTTTTTGAGTTTAACGCTGCAAAAACAATAACTTTTTTATTAATTTCCAAATTTCGATTCATTTATTTGCCTGACGCCATCGTTTCGTAGAGTGACCTAACAACCTACCATGATCCTTCGGAAGCCCTTTGTTTACTGGGGCTAAGGCATGGTAGGCCTGTTGCCAAAGACCTACCATCCAACCTACCATCTGACCTACTATCCACTATGAGGCCTGTATTAAAAATATAGTTCTATTTTTCTGTTATACAAACAATTCACCCATTGCCGCTGACAGCGAGACTTTACATCTATCACATATATCAGTTATCGTTGCTCCGTTATGCGACAAGCCATAGAAGTTGTCCTCACTAATGAGTACATATTCCCATTCACGGCCCATTCGCTCTTCTGGCCTGAGTTCATTAATCTTGCGAGTCCACTCTACCGCAGCCGTCTGTTTCTGTCGCACATTCTTATCAAAGAGTTTGTCGTTGCCTTTCGTTTCTATCAAATAGACCTTTTGATTTGTTGCCACGATGAAGTCAGGATGATAGGTTGCCATCAGTCCATCCTTTCGCATATAATAGATGACTGCAAACGGATGCATGTTTTCACTAATCTTTAGGAAACGTTCCACCTCACCGTCTTTGTCAAGGAAATCGATAAAAGCCCTTTCCAATCCTCCTCCATGAGCAGGATAACCCTGTCGCTCATAAATGCATTTATGTACTTCCATTGAGAATGATTCTCTCAACTTTATTTCTGATACAGACGAGAAACTGGTATGAACAACCTGAGCATCTGTAGTCATGATATTCTGCTGCATATTAAAGATAGCACGAGCCATTTCTTCAATAATATGCTTCGTAACAATAGCATCCTTCGACAACAATATCTTCCAGTCGCTTCCATTAAAAGGATTAAAAGGCTGGCCAAACAATCGAGTGCGAATATACCTATCTACAACTGCAATCGTTCTTGCCTCGTTGATTTGTAGGTTAGGCACAGGCATCTCACGATGTGAGGTTACTCTGTCAAATCGCAACGTGATAGTTCTGAGCAGCTTCTGCAAATACTCATTATAGCTGGTGGCCGAAAACAGGTTTGCTGTTACCTTGTAGCGTCCAAATTGTGTCTTACTAATGGCTTCCTGTGAAATGAATGTCTCTCCATCTTGTGCCAGGAACTGCCGTAGCTTCTCCAATGGGAAGGCTATGAAAGGTCGTAAACTATTGATGTCTATCTCTACATCCTCTAATTCTTCCTCTGCCTCCCTCACTATCATTGGCCACTCAAAGTCAAACTGCTCGTAATCTTCGCGAAGTCCCACTCTTATCAAATCGCCAGTAGAACCACCTTCGCCTGCTTCACCTGTATCTTCTACTGCCAAACCTTGTGCGAACAGCTCTTCATAGAATTGTATAAAGGCAGGATGCTCAATAATGCTGAGCATATCGATATATGTCGAAGGTTGAGTGTGTAGCTGTAATACCCGTTTGCGGTCAAATTCCTTGATGCTCTGGTATTCTGGTTCTCTCCACATCAGACGCAGACCTCTACCAATTATCTGTTCCAACAATATGGGTGCTTCAGACGAACGTAAAGGAACTATCACGCAGATATTGTTCACATCGAAGCCCTCTCGTAGCATTAGCACAGAGATAATCACTTTGGGTCTCTTGTATTTATCAATATTGAACAGCTTTTCTTTGGTCTTTTTCCATTCTTCTTCAGACACTTCGCCCTTGGCATTACTATCTATGGTTACAACTTCGTCTTGTGACAATCCGTCTTCCATCATCAATTGCGAAACAAAAGGAGCAACAGAAGTGTCCTCACAGATGACGAGCATCTTGGGATTCTTTTTTTCGTCGACAGCAGTAAATTCATCCTCCAGCTTTTTCAGTTTCGCTAATCCTGCACGAAGCATCAGTCGCTGACCATCACTCAGGTCACACACCTTATTCCGTTCATCACGAACAGCTTTGTAATCTAAGTGCTCCAGTTCTGTCAATTCCTGACGACGATCCAGTAACAACGTTTTCACCAAGCCCTTACGCATAGCTTTGGCTAAGTCAAAATCGACAATGATATGAGGAAAGTAAACCTTCTGCACCTTCTTACCAGACCCTCGTTGGTCGTATGGTGTAGCAGAGAAGTCAATCTGGAAGAATCTTTCTCCTTTGTTCTCTGCTATGACGTTCAATCCTTTCTGCCATTCCACCTCTTCTATCTCACCATTGCGCTTCAGTTCGTGAATATGATGAGCCTCATCATTAATTACCATGATATCATCAAGACTGGCAAGATACTCCAGCTCAGAACCTCGCAGGTATCTCCTGTCCAACATTCCCAAGTCATTACCAGCAGCCTTGCCAGGACGGATAGGCAATAACTTGTTGATGATGGAAGGCACATCATTCTCTTCAGCCTCTACCTCATCCTCCATCTGATTCTCAAACAGATGCCAGTTCGTCAAAGCTATTAGTCCGTCACCAGTAGTCTTGCGTCCTATGCCGTCTTCTTTGGTAACAACATTATTCTGAATGAACGAAAACACCTCTTGACGATAATGTACTGGAATAAAGACATCCTGATTCATATAAAAGTCATTGGTCTCTATATCCCGTTCTTCCGTTCCTTCCTTCAGTCGTCCACAGAAAGCATCCTGCAAGCGGTCATAGACAATAAGGCCAGGTGCCACCAACAGGAAGTTCTTTGTAAACCTTCCACTCTTCACGTCCTCATGTCTGGCGTTGAGCATTTGCCAAATCAATAAAGCGTGCATCACCCACGTCTTACCTGTTCCTGTTGCCATCTTGACAGCATATTTGGGCATCTGGTATTTCTGCTGATTCAGCGTTGCCAAGTCTGACAATGCCATCATGTCTGGCATCAATTGCTCGTAATACTCCAATACGTTTTTGGCTTTCAACACCTCATGCAGATACACGATATTCAGAATGGCCTGACGCTGTCCTGCATGGAAGTTACGATTCCTCAACGAGCAATATTCCTCAGAGAACCAAAACTTCAGCAACTCCTGTGTAGTTGGTGTAACCAGTTCCAGCAGTTCGCCGCTCTCCCATGCCTCATTTACCGTTTCGCTCAGTCGCTTTGCCAACTCAAGCGAAGTACTCACATTGTTTGTCTTCATACGCTCTCAACCACTTGACTCTCAAATCCAAACACATCTACCGCCTTGATGCACACTTTTCTCTGAGCCTTATGGGGTACTCTGAGACGAGTCTTATAGACACAATGAAGCGGGTCGTTGTCGTTCTCCATATTCTCACGGTAGTCCTGCCAAGTAGAGCGGAAGGTTACGCCATCGTAGTCAGGGTCGATGCTCCAGTATTCTATCAGACTGAGCGGGTCGCGCTCTAACACCTGTTGCAGTTTCTCCTTATCCTTGTCGTCCAAAGGAATATTGTCAGGAGAGAGCAATACGTAGTTCTCCAATTCAACATCTATCTCATCATTTTCGCCAGCCGATGTAACAACAAGAGGCTTTGCCACCAAGTACTGCAATGACGAGAAGCGCACTGATCTGTCGTCTATCAGTTTTTTGTAGCCTTTCTTGGCCAACTTATCCAACAGGTCTGGAGGAATCACCAACACTTCTACCTTCGATGACTCATATTTCTGAATAGCCTGAGAAATGTCAAAGGCGAAGTTCCATCCCAGCACTACTACCTTTTCCCAATCACCACCAAGCAACGAGGCTTTTGCTTCTACTGCTTTGCGAATAGTCGCAGCTGTTGTCAAACGGTTAGGCGAATCTACCATCACCAATGTTCGCGTACCTTTTATGTATCCAAAGTTCCTGTCGTTTGTCTGCTCAGGTGTAAAGGGCAATGCACCATACAGCCCTAACACAACTTGGCTCAAATCACCAACATGCTTATACCGCTTGTTGTTCCTGAAAGCCTCCTTCTGATAGTCGCCAATACTCTGATACAAGAACGGTTTCACCTCTTGGTCAATAAAACGCTTACGCATTACTAACGATGCAGGCTTACCAATATCTGTTGTTATCCATCTTCTACCTATTCTTTCTGCAACAGCAGCTGTTGTTCCACTGCCTCCAAAGAAGTCGCAAACGAGGTCTCCTTTGTTAGATGAAGCTTTAATGATACGTTCGAGAAGTTTCTCTGGTTTTTGAGTGGGGTAATCTAAGCGTTCATTCGCAGCTTGGTTTAAGATTGGGAGGTTAAACCAATCTCTTGGTAATGTCCCCGTGCCTTCATCCAAATATTGACGATAGGTATTTTCATTTTCTTCTTTTGGGTCGTTTGTACCATTCTTACCACGAAGCCTATACCTTTTACCGTTTTCGTCTATATATTTGAACTTTTTAAGAGTTATTTCCGAATATGGCTCTGTAATATCATAAGGATTGAAGGTATAAATGTCTGCCTGTTTGTTTTTGCAATAGAACAATATGTTATCATGTTTTCTGTTGTAATTTCTAGTTGACATTTCCCGCTCTTGATAACACCAAATTAATTCATTTACAAAATTCTCCTTCCCATAAATATCATCCATTAAAACCTTTACATAAGCACAAATATGCCAATCAATATGAACGTAGATGCTTCCTTTTTCCGAAAGGAGTTCTTTCATAAGACATAACCTAGGATATATCATTCTTAGATACGATATTGTTCCTTGTTCCCATGTGTCTGCATATGCAAATTGCTCAAGGACTGTAGGTTTTTGTTGAATATCTGTCCCTGGCAAGGAAATCTTTGTGCGATAATCTGCTTTAGAGTCAAAAGGAGGGTCAATATAAATAAGGTCAACTTTACCACGAAGCGAGGGAAGTCCCGTCTGAGCATCTCCAGCAAGAAGAGCCTGCATAGCCAAAAGGTTATCGCCATAGATGAGGCGGTTCATCCATTCGCCATTTCCCCCAGCCATATTGAAGGCATTAGGTATCTGAGGTGTACTACCTTTGAACAGTCCACTTACATCCTTACTTGGCAACACCAACTCATTGGTCTGCAAACCAATCTGTGTACCACTACTTAGCCGCTCCAGTATCTGTGCAGCCTCACGCCTGCCCTCGTTCACAATTCGGGGCAGTTCCTCAATTAACGATTTAGCCATGTAGCATTATAGTTTTATAATGCGTCGAGCCAATAAACAAACTGATTCCTGCAAGCAGCCGTATGGACACAAAACGTGGACGAATCCCCGTTCAGTGTTCCAGGTACTTGCAGGAAACCTTCACTACGAAACAGGAAAACGCCCACTATACAGTGAGCGCGTCCATTATTATCGTAATGAGTTCTTTCTACCTGCAAGTTTCGGAACACTTTGAATAATAGCCAACGCTAATGTTTAACCCTCAATGTCATACCGCCACCCTGCACTCAGGGATTCAGACCCGTAGGCCTGCGCCGTTTTAACGACGTATCGGCATTACTTGTCTGCAAAGATACGAAAAAATCCTAAGACACCAAAAGATTCTTGGGAAATTTGTTCATTGTGCTATACAGTACACCTCAAACCCTGAATATGATTGAATGGTCACGGTCACAGCTGTGACCATGTGACCAATAAGGCAGAGCGGAGAATACTAAGCAATAATTAATTGAATGAATATCAGTTTGTTATGATTTGTTTTCTTGACACGGTTTACTCTTGCGGTCACATGGTCACAGCTGTGACCGTGACCGTTTCTCGTTGGAATTGAAGATATAGAATTTACCCTAACACCCTAACGTCAGAGGGTGCAAATGCCGATATGTAAAGGGTTTGAGCGACGTTAGGGCGACGTTAGGGTAAACGTTAGGGATAGCCGACTGGCAGACACGCCAGAATTCCTTTGTGCAAAGGGATTCTGAGAAAATGCACGTTAGGGTGTTAGGTTGTTTTGTGATTTTATTAGATTATTGAAAATCTCCATGGGGTGGAGCAGTCAGAAATCATGTAGAAAAGTTGCAGAAATCCAGTACTTTTCCGTCAGTTTTCCTAAGGATTTCCTCAAGAAGTTGCCGTGATTTCCTCAAGAAGTTGCCGTGATTTCTTGAACTTTTCTAGGTGATTTCTGAAGGAAAGTGCCGTGATTTCTGGCTACTCCAGGGTTTCTTCCTTGCCGTTATAGCGTATGGTGACGGTGGAGGGATGGGAGAGCGGTGCTGCACTCTGGCCGGAGGGATGGGAGCTACGTATCTTGTAGTCTGTAACCAAGCCGTTGCGCCAGGTGATGTCGACTGTATAACCGCCACGGGCGCGCAGGCCGCTGACGGAACCGTCTTTCCAGTTGGCTGGCAATGCCGGCAGCAGTTCGATGGTGACGACAGGCTGTCCTTGGTCGTTGAGGGAATAGTCGCTCTGCATCAGCATCTCCACGACACCAGCGCAACCGCCGAAGTTGCCGTCGATCTGAAACGGGGAGTGGGCGTCGAGCAGGTTAGGGTAGGTGCCTCCTCCACGGCGGGCATCGGGACCGCGATAGCCGTCAGGACTGACGTAGCTGAGCAGTTTGCGATAGATGTGATAGGCGTTCTTGGCATCGTGCAGACGAGCATAGAGGTTGACGCGCCATCCGGTACTCCAGCCGGTGGTTTGGTCGCCCTTCAGTTCGAGGGTTCGTGAGGCTGCCTTGTGGATGTCCGCCTTAGTGTTCACGCCATCGTCAAGTCGATGGCCGGGATAGATGCCGAAGAGGTGACTCTGGTGTCGGTGGTGCGGGTCTTCGTCTTCCCAGTCGTAGAACCACTCTTGGAGGTTGCCTTTCTTGCCAATCTTGTAGGGGTGCAGGCGAGACAGGGCGGCGTTGATCTCGGCGACAAAGTCGCCGAGCACGCTAAAGGAATCGCCGAGCACGCTAAAGGAATCGCCGAGCACACTAAAGGAATCGGTGGAAACGCTGTTGGAATCGCCGAGCATACCAAGGACGATGGCGGCATCGCGGGCATCGCTGAGACACTCGCGAATCATGGCGATGTCGGCAAAACCACCGAAACAGGTACGACCATGATAGCCGTCGGGGGTGACGAAGGAGTTCTCAGGCGAGGTGGCTGGGGCGGTGATGAGATATGAGATGGGTGAAGGTTGAGGGGTGATGGCGGATGTCTGGGGGGTGATGGCGGAGGGATGGGTGGTGAAGTCGGAGAGGGGTACGAGCCAGGCCAGACAGAACTCGGCGGCGCCCTTCAAGACGGGAAAGTACTCGCGCAGGAAGTCTCGGTCCTGCGAGAAGGTGTAGTGCTCCCAGATATGGGTGGCGAGCCAGGCGCCGCCCATGTTCCAGTTGGCCCACATGGGGTCTCCGGTATGCAATCCTACAGGACAGGTCATCGCCCAGATATCGGTGTTATGAGCCAGACACCAGCCACGATTGACGCCGTAGTAAGCCTTTGCCGTGAGTTCGCCAGAGCCTTGCAGTTCCTTCATAAAGGTGAAGAGCGACTGGTGCATCTCGGGCAATGCTGCCGTCTCGGCTGCCCAGTAGTTCTCCTGGACGTTGATGTTGCTGGTATAGTTGCAGGACCACGGCGGCAGGATGCTCTCGTTCCAGAGACCTTGCAGGTTGGCAGGGACATTGGGAGTGCGGGAACAAGCAATGAGCAGGTAACGGCCATACTGGAAGTAGAGGGTCTCGAGGTCTGGGTTAAAACGACTCTCGTCAATATACTCACGCAACTGGACATCGGTAGGTACGGATGACTCCTCTGTAGGTGAGGAGTTGCTTGTCAATGAGAGCGTTACGCGGTCATACAAACTCTTATAATCCTGAATATGTCTGTCTTTCAACTCCTTGTAAGGCACGGCAGACAAATGCCGAAGCCGTGCATCGGCCAGTTGCTGATAAGGCTTCCCTTCTTTAACAGGGTCTTTGTCGTAGCCGTTAAAAGAGGTGGCGTTGACGATGTAGAGCGTCATCTCCTTGGCGCCATCCACCACAACGGCGCCATCGTCAGCCCGCGTATTGGGAGCACTTACCTTGACTTTTGTGCGGAAGTGAATGCCACGCTCTGGGTCGTAGGCGAACTTTTCCTCCGCATTGTAGTAGCTGGGTAAAGAGGCATAGCCCGCATAGCCGTCTGTCACCAGCGTGCTGCCTTCCTGTATGCTGCGACTATGCCGCAACTGACAACTCAGCGACAGTCGTGCATGGATGCCCTGCGGATTGTCCGTCGTGATACGCACCACCAATCCAGAGTCAGGATGTGTGGCAAAGTACTCCGTCGTATAGCGATAGCCACCGCGGCGATAGTCGGTGTGTGCCGTAGCATCGCCGATGTCCAACCAACGGCGGTAGTCACTCACCGTCTCCAACGTGTCGAGATAGGCTATCGTGAGTTGTCCCAAAGGCTGATAGTTCTGCGAGAAGTGTCCCTGCACGTCACGCTGCAGACTGTCGGCCCTCCGATAGTCACCCTTTCGCAATGCCTCGCGGATGGCAGGGATGGTCTTGTGGGCATCGGGCGAATAGACATGCATGTTACACGGCTCGCCCGTCCACAGCGTGATGTCGTTCAGCGATATCTTGTCGGTCTGAGTGCCACCATAGACGATGCCGCCCATTGTACCATTACCTATTACCAGCGCT
>JAEEVT010000062.1 GCA_016291005.1 Prevotella sp.
AAGAGAGAGCATTGTCTTGGCAAGAGAAACGAAAGGTTGCTGGGCTTCTTTTGATATGGTAGGAACTGGAATCTGTTCCAGTTGGTTCGTTTTGATGTGTAATCCTGCTGGAAAGATTTTCTTAAACCAAACATTTACCAATTTCGAGTTAAGGATGCAAAGTATGTATTCAAATGAATATGCACTATTCAGTGAATATATAATATTCAGAGTGTCGTTGCACAAATACTTTTCATTGTCTATCGTAGCAGTTATTTGGGTGGCAATATCTTGTATTACTATCTTTTTGTCTACCAAGAAGTTCTCCAAAACCCTTGGTCTCCCTCCTGGCTTTTCACAAATTAATGTAGGCTGGTACCATATCCATTCATCATTATATGGATGGGACCATCGTGAAATGTTTCTGCCACGTATGAATTTATAACAAGTATCGTCTATTGGTTCTTTAAACACGAAACGTGTATCATCACTTGTTTTTATTCCCAATGAAAAAGATGCTATTTCAGAGAGATGCCTGCAAGATACGCTTTCAAGAGATATGGTCTTTTCAAAAGCGAATGAAGTGTTTGGATTCTTTAAAACTTGTTCATAGGATAATACGAAATCCTTTTTTACAAATTGTTTGTCAATACATGCATAGATTTCTATATTATTTATGGCCTGTGGCTTTGTATTAACATAGAAGCATAATACGGTCGTGACAATCGCATCTTCAAATACACCAGGAGGCAATTCAACTAACTGATATACATTTACTTCATTAGAAAGGAATTCTCTGAACTTGGAGAAACTTTCAGTACCCATCCAACTATTGGGGAATATAAATCCTAACAATCCTTTGTCTTTTAAAAGAGATTGTGCTTTTTCTGTAAATATAGAATATAGGTCACATTTGTTCTTAACTGTTGAATAGTTGTTTTGAAAGAACTTGCGTTCTTGTTCATTCTGTATGTTTACCATATTCACATACGGTGGATTACCTATCACCACATCGAAGCCCCCATTCTCAAATACTTTGGGGAACTCCTTCTGCCAATCGAAGGCTTTGTCGCCGGCAATGGCTGGGTCGCTGATGAGCGAGTTGCCACACTTGATGTTCTCGTTCAGCGAGTTGAGTTTACGATGGGGCTTGGCAGTACGTAGCCAAAGTGCCAACTGTGCTATTTCGACACTTTCCTCGTTGATGTCGACACCATAGAGGTTATGCTCCAAGATGCTGTTCTCTACATCCTGAAACACGATGGCAGAGCCAGTTACCTTAGCCTCCATTTCGTCTATGTGTTTGTGCTCAGCCATCAGGAACTGTAATGCGGCATTGAGGAACGCACCACTACCACAGGCTGGGTCGAGAATGGTAATCTCTAAAAGCCACTTCCGATACTGCTGCAACTGTTCAAACAGTCGCTTTTTGGTTTGCATCTGACGACGCTGGTCAGAAAGGTATTCGTCTTCAATGATATTCAGTTGCTTCTTCTTTTCGTCGCAGAGTCGCCCCACGGTGTTCTCTACGATATATTTTGTGATATACTGAGGCGTATAGAAAACACCATCCTGCTTGCGCTTCGAGGTCTGTGGTGCCTCGCCACTATTGATTTGCTGGGTAACTTCTTCAATCTCTGAAAGTGAATTCTCGAAAATATGGCCCAAGATGTTCACATCCACGTCGCTTTCAAAGTCATACTCTGATATTCTGCGGGTGTGCTCCACTAACAAGTCGTCGCTAATCGTGATATTGTCCAGCACTTCGTCAGGCTTGAAGATTCCGCCATTATAGGCAAATATCTCGTACTTCTTACCTTGAAAGCCTGTGTTCATATAACCGAAGTACTTCTTCACCCGGTCATAGAATGGACGGTATTCGTCCAATTCCTTCAATTTTTCCCACTGGTCTATAATCTGCACCATGGAGTTGGGTGGCAGAAGTCCGCAGTCTTCAGCAAAGAAGATGAACAGCAGACGGTCTAATAGCTTCTGCGTCTTTTTAAACAACAGCAATTGCCATTCCTTCTCATCCTTCCCGTCAGGGGTTGGATTTTGTTTCAATATGTCGGCAAAGAGCACTCGCTTGAACTGGGAATAGTCTTTGTAGAGGGCCTTCGTGATTTGGTCTTCGCTTGACACGGATTCTTGTTTCATCTGCAAGGCAACACCTCGCTCTACTTGCTGCCAGGCCAGGCAAAGATAGAGTTCGCGGAAGTCTTCAAACGTCATGTGGAAGATGTCCCACTCGCGGAATTCAACGGCATTGTCAATATACAGGCGCAACTTCTCGAAATTGCTGATAATGACCAGTCGCGTGTCTTTATGTTTGCTCTTATACCCAAAAGCCTGAAGTTCAATGCTGGCCAAATCCGGGGTCTTGT
Organism: Prevotella sp.; assembly: GCA_016291005.1. Taxonomy (GTDB): domain Bacteria; phylum Bacteroidota; class Bacteroidia; order Bacteroidales; family Bacteroidaceae; genus Prevotella. The sequence continues at coordinate 2,364 of JAEEVT010000062.1, forward strand.
GGTCTTTCAGCTCTATCACACCTATCACCACGTCATTCAGCAATATGGCACCATCGGCCTTCTTCGCCCCAACTTCATTCTTCTGCTCAGTAGTCAGATTGTAATTGGGCGAGGGATTGATGGTGTAGCCCAATACCTTTACGAACAGCTCACGAAGAAAACCTTCCTGAAACTGCTCTTCCTTGATTTTATGAATGTTGGCTTGTATATCCTCGTTCAGAAAGAACCGCTGGTATTGCTCCCAAGGCTCTGCTGTCTGATCCTCACCGAGCAAGTTCAGATACTTCTTGACGATATTTTTCTGTAGTAACATAAATTATTTAGTGGCCATAGCCGACAATTATTGGGTTTACAAATATATTCCGCAAAATTACGAAAAAAAACTGAGAATCCAAATAAAATGAACGAAAAAAGTAGGAAAGTAAGAAAGTCACTTGTAGACAGGAATGGTTTTTAGGGGTGCAGAAAGGGGGAGCAATAATGGTACTAATTATTAATAATGGTAGTTATTATTATTAATAGGTATTATAAATAATAATGGGTATTATAATAATGGATCATTAAAACCCTTGTCATGATCTTGCCATCGTGTACGCATCATAAATAGCTTCCTGTCTACAAGTGACTTTCTTACTTAGTGACTTTCCTTGTTTTTGGGTCGCAAAAATATTTAAAGAAAAACTTGAAAAAATGTGCGTAAATATTTGGTAGTTTGAAAAATATTTCGTACCTTTGTACTGTAAATGAGAGGCGAGGCACGAGAGCCTGTCGCGGTGGCGGAGAGAGCCCACGAACGCGCGCACGAGAGCCCATCGACGAAGCCAAGACAGCCCATCGCGGAAGGCAAAACCTCCAATCTCAAGCCACTGAAGTTTAACCATTAAAAATTAAAAGAAAGGAAAAAAATTATGCCACAACTGTTGAAAAGAATCAAGAACACGAACACCAAGTCGCCGAGCTATGGTAAGTACTATGTCTCACCGGTTTATCCGGAGAAGTTCATCGGCACGAAGGAGCTGGCCGACTTCATCCAGTCGCAGGCCACCGTGAAGCGCTCCGACTGTATCGCGGTGCTGGACGAGCTGGGGAGTGCCCTGCACCACTTCCTGACGCTGGGTCAGAAGGTGAAGCTGGAGAACATCGGTATCTTTAAGGTCGGCGTATCGTCTGCCGGTTCGAACACCGCCGCTCTGTGTACCGCTGCCAACGTGAAGTCGAAGCGCGTGAACTTCCAGCCCGAGGTGACCTCGACGCTGAAGCAGGTGAAGATTTCGTCGAAGACCGGTCGCCAGTACCAGGTATTCACCCGCGAGGCCACGATGCTGGAGGGCATCACCTTCGAGATTGCGCCCGATGCCGGTGAGCAGCCGGTGGAGCCGGAGCCCTAAGGGCCTTGGGCCCCAGGCCCAAATGAGAAATGAGAAATGAGAAGTGAGAAATGGAAATGAAAAAGAGCTGACTCGATGTGAACGGGCCGGCTCTTTTTGTTATGTGGTAAATCAAGGAGAAGCTATTCTGCTCCGAAGTATTCCTGCAGTTCCTGGGTGGCGCTGCCTTCGCTGTTGGGCAGGTCGCGGATGATGACGCCATGCTCCAGAAGGGCGATGCGCGACGAGATGTCGACGGTGTGCTGCAGGTTATGGCTGGAGATGAGGATGGTGGCTCCCGTCTCCTGGGCATAGTCCTTGAGCAGGGGCTTCAACACCAGCTGGCTGGTGGGGTCGAGGAAGTTGAAGGGCTCGTCGAGGATGACCGTCTTGGGGTGGCGGAAGAGGGCGGAGATGATGCCGACCTTCATCTTGTTACCTGCCGAGAGGTCGCGGATGAGCTTCTTCTTGCCGAAGATCTCGCCGTTGGCGAAACGCTCGAAGTGCTGGAGGCGCTCGTCAACTTCCTGCTGGCTGATGCCGGAGACCTTGCCGAGGAAGGAGAAATACTCCTCGGGGGTGAGGAAGTCGATGAGGAAGCCTTCGTCGATATAGGCGCCGACGTGCTCTTTCCAGGCTTCGCTTTCGGCGGGGTTGATGGCCGACGGTGAACCGTCAAATACATATTCCACGCTGCCAGCGTCGGCCTGTAGCAGGTCGAGGAGGAGTCGGAAGAGGGTTGTCTTGCCGGCACCGTTGTTACCTACAAGCCCGAGGATATCGCCGTCGTTGATGGTGAACGAGGGGATGTCGCAGGCACATGTCTCACCAAACTGCTTTTTCAGGTTGCTGATAGTAATCATAATTTCTAATTACTAATTTCTAATTCCTAATTTACACAAGTCCACGTCCGTGACAGTTCTTGAACTTCTTGCCAGAGCCGCAGGGACAGGGGTCGTTACGTCCGGGCAGCTTGTCCTTGATAATCGGCGTGCGGGGCTGCTGGGCACGAGTGTCGTGGGCAGCGGCTGCAGCCTGGTTGGGGTCGGTCATCTGCTCCTGCGAGAGGCTCTGCTTCGACTCCGTGTACTGCGAGCGCTGTGTGTGCTGCTCGGGAGCGGCCTCCTGCACCTGGTCCATGACAGGAATCTGGGCGCGCATGAGGATGGAGACGCTGCGGTTGTTCATGGTGTTCACCATGTTGTCGAACAACTTGACGCTCTCCAGCTTGAAAATCAAGAGCGGGTCTTTCTGCTCGTAGGAGGCGTTCTGTACGGAGTGCTTCAGCTCGTCGAGCTCGCGCAGGTTCTCCTTCCACGCCTCGTCGATGATGTGCAGCAGGATCTGCTTCTCGAACTCCTTGACCACCGACTTACACTCGGTGTCGTAGGCCTCCTTCAGGTTGCAGGCGATGTTATACATCTTTCGGCCGTCGGTCAGAGGCACCACGATGCGCTCGTACATAGCACCCTGAGTCTCATAGACCTGCTTGATGACAGGCATGGCGACCTCCTGGACATGCTCCATCTTACGCTTGAAGTTGCCCATAGTGACCTGGAACACCTCCTCGGCCAACTGTTCGTGGTTCTTCTCGATGAACTCCTCGCTGCTGAACGGGCACTCCATAGCGAATATCTTGATGAACTGTTCCTTGCAGCCCTCGTAGTCGTTGTTCTCGATGATGTTGACTACGCGGTCCCAGATGGTGTTCGAGATGTCCATGCCGATACGCTCACCCATCAGGGCGTGGCGACGCTTCGAATAGACGACGGTACGCTGCTTGTTCATGACATCGTCGTATTCCAGCAGGCGCTTACGGATGCCGAAGTTGTTCTCCTCGACCTTCTTCTGGGCGCGCTCCACCTGTTTGGTAATCATCGAGCTCTCCAAGACCTCGCCCTCCTTGAAGCCGAGCTTGTCCATGACGGTGGCGATACGCTCGGAACCGAAGAGGCGCATCAGTTTGTCTTCGAGCGAGATGAAGAAGAGTGACGAACCCGGGTCTCCCTGACGACCGGAACGGCCTCGCAGCTGGCGGTCCACACGGCGAGACTCGTGGCGTTCGGTGCCGATGATGGCGAGACCACCAGCGGCTTTCACTTCAGGTGAAAGCTTAATATCGGTACCACGACCGGCCATATTGGTAGCAATGGTCACAGCACCCTTGCCGTTAGTCGATTGACCGGCCAGAGCCACGATGTCGGCCTCCTTCTGGTGCAACTTGGCGTTCAGCACCTGGTGGGGAATGCCCTCGCGCTTGCCGGTCTCAGGATTGACATACATGTCGAGCATGCGGCTGAGGAGTTCGGAAATCTCGACGGAGGTCGTACCAATCAGCGTAGGTCTGCCGCTGTTGCGCAGACGTACCACTTCCTCGATGACGGCGCGGTACTTCTCGCGTGCCGTCTTATAGATGCGGTCGTCCATGTCGTCGCGGATGACGGGACGGTTGGTGGGAATCTCCACTACGTCGAGTTTATAGATGTCCCAGAACTCGCCGGCTTCGGTGATGGCGGTACCCGTCATACCTGCCAGCTTGTGGTACATACGGAAGTAGTTCTGCAGGGTGATGGTGGCAAAGGTCTGCGTGGCAGCCTCCACCTTGACGTGCTCCTTGGCCTCGACAGCTTGGTGCAGTCCGTCGGACCAGCGGCGGCCCTCCATGATACGGCCTGTCTGCTCGTCGACAATCTTCACTTCGCCATCGATGACTACGTATTCGTCGTCCTTGTTGAACATACAGTAGGCTTTCAACAGCTGCTGCAGGGTGTGGACACGCTCCGACTGCACGGCATAGTGCTGGAGCTTCTCGTCCTTCAGGTTGACGCGCTCCTCGTCGGTCAGCGTCTTGTCGCCCTCCAAGGCCGACAGTTCTGCCGCGATGTCGGGCAGCACGAAGAGGTCTTTGTCGTTCACCTGGTTGGCTAACCATGCCGTACCCTTATCGGTGAGGTCGCAGGAGTTCAGCTTCTCTTCGACGACGAAGTAGAGCGGTTCGACAACCTCCGGCATGCGGCGGTTGTTGTTCTCCATGTAGGTCTCCTCGGTCTTCAGCATGCCGCTCTTGATGCCGTCCTCCGAAAGGAACTTGATGAGCGGTTTGTTCTTCGGCATACACTTGTGCGAACGGTAGAGCGCTAAGAAACCTTCGTCGGTCAGCTTCTGGTCGTTCTTCTCACGACCCTCAGCAATCTTCTGCTTAGCCTCGGCAAGATACTGCGTAGCCAGCTGCTTCTGAACACCCACGAGGCGCTCGACCAGCGGCTGGTATTCCTCGAACATCTGGTCGTCGCCCTTGGGCACAGGACCAGAGATAATAAGCGGTGTACGGGCATCGTCGATCAACACGGAGTCCACCTCGTCGACGATGGCGTAGTTGTGGGCACGCTGTACAAGGTCGCTGGGCGCAATGGCCATGTTGTCGCGCAGATAGTCGAAGCCGAACTCGTTGTTCGTACCGAAGGTGATGTCGGCCATGTAGGCACGGCGACGCTCCGGGGAGTTGGGCTGGTGCTTGTCGATGCAGTCGACGCTGAGGCCGTGGAACATATAGAGCGGTCCCATCCACTCGGAGTCACGCTTGGCAAGATAGTCGTTGACGGTGACGACGTGGACACCGTTGCCCGTCAGGGCGTTGAGAAATACGGGAAGGGTGGCGACCAGCGTCTTACCTTCACCAGTAGCCATCTCGGCAATCTTACCCTGGTGGAGCACGACGCCGCCGAAGAGCTGGACGTCGTAGTGTACCATCTCCCACTTCAGGTCGTTGCCGCCGGCAGTCCAGTGGTTGTGGTAGATGGCCTTGTCGCCGTCGATGGTGATGAAGTCCTTGCGGGGGTCGGCAGCCAGTTCGCGGTCGAATTCAGTGGCGGTGACTACCGTCTCCTCGTTCTCGGCAAAGCGGCGTGCGGTATCCTTGACGATGGCAAACACCTCGGGCATCACCTCGTTGAGGGCGTCCTCATAGATGTCGAGCACTTCCTTCTCCAGTTTGTCTATCTGGGCGAAGATGTCTGCACGCTCGTCGATGGGCGTATCCTCAATGGTGGCCTTCAGGCGGTCTATCTCTTCTTTCTGTTTGTTGGCAGAACTCTGCACCTGCTGCTGAATCTGCTTGGTGCGCTGACGGAGTTCGTCGTTCGAGAGCTTCTGCATGTCGGGGTAAACGGCCTTCACCTTCTCTACGAAAGGCCGAATGAGCTTGTTGTCTCGCGAGGCTTTGTCGCCGAACAACGAGCGGAGCATCTTGTTTAAATTCATCTTTATAATTTACAATTTAACTATTTACTATTAATTGGGGCGTTTGGCTATTGTCCCATTCGCCTTTTGATGGCTGCTTACACCTTATTATATATATAAGCGGCTGCAAAGGTACGAAATATTTTCCGTACTTCTGCTTTACCTTTTTATTTTTTTACTTTTTTACCTTTAAAAAAGTGGTTCCGCTGAGCAGGCGTTGGGGGCTCGGATGCGGATGGCCCGGGCTACGGTAGGCGCAATGCGGTCTACGGTAACGGGTGTCATGATGCGGTCGGGCTTGATGTTGGCGCCGAAAAAGATGATGGGGAACGGTATGTTGCTCACCCTTGACGTCGTCGAGGTGTGGGTGTCTTCGTTGACCAACTGCCAGCCGGGGGCAACGTCGATGATGAGGTCGCCGCACTTCTCGACGTTGAAGCCGTTGCGGATGCGCTCCAACAGCGTGTTGTCGCTGGTCATCAGCTGGGTTGAGGTATAGACGTTGCGCACACCGGAGAGCTGGAGCATGAACTCCTGTGAGCGGCGCAGCACCTCGCCAATGTCGATGTTACGTTTGTCGATGAGCTTGCGGTTGAGGAACAGCTGGTTCTGGAAGCATGTCTCCACATAGACACCTGTGCCATAGACGGCGCCGAGGTACATGTTCAGCAGGTTGGCGTTGCGGTTGATATAGAACTTTCCCGTTGGAATACGGAAACGGTCGTGTTCGCCTTCACGTTCTTCCTCGGTGGTTCCTGTGCCGGTGATGACAAAGAGCACACGGTCGCGAGCCACCTTCTTATGGATGCCGTTGATGAGGTCGGCGATGTTGTGGTCCAACAGCTGATAGCTGGCTTCGTCCTGCTTGACGCTGTAGGCGATGCACATCAGGTCAGTCTGCTGGCTCTGGCCAATGCTCGATTGCTCAATGCAGCGCAGTGCCAGGTCGGTGATGTTGCGATTCTGGTCTTGCGCCGTGGGCGGATACTGGTTAGTACACCACGTCAGCCATTGCACTTTCGGCGTGTAGTATGAGGCGACGTTCCACTTGCCCTGCGACATCCATACGGCAGCATCAGCAGCGTGGCCGGCTGACATAATGGCACTCTCAGCGGTCGATGAGAAGGCATAGACCTTGGCAAAGCCGTTGGTAGCAATCTTCATCTCGTCGCCCAATGTCGTCGTTGCCAACTGGGTAGGCGAGGCGCCATGCTGGCGGTCGTTGACGATGTTCTTCGGACGCAGCGTGCTACGATCGAGCCACTCCCGCCCGGTCACACCATTATAATAAGGTGACGTCCCAGTCATCAGCGATGCCGTCGCCGAGGCTTGGTCGACAGGCGTGAAACTGTAGCTGGCATTAGGCATAACCAACCCTTCTGTCATCAGACGGCGCAGTCCGCCAGGCTGATAGAGTGGGGCATAGGCCTCCATGCGGTCGGTGCGCAACTGGTCGATGGCAATGGTCACAACCAGTTGGGGAGCCTGGGCCACAGCCTGGGCTACGGCTTCAGGCGTAAAGCCTAACAGCGACAGGAGGGTGATGTATAGGTATTTGTTCATTTCTCAATTATTCACTTTTCACTTTCCCCATCAGGTGGAGTATGCTTTGTAACAGCAAACATGATGCCAAACACCAGATGCCCTCAGCGTACGACTGGAACAGGGCACCGATGAAGAATAGTATGCACAGCGCGGCAGCCTTCAGCCAATAGCCAGTCTTCCTGCCCCTGACGACTGGCCAAAGGAACAGCCAATGGATGGGGTTGAAGAAGAGAATCTGCAGGTTGATGCTTACCGTTGGGTGTTGTGAGAATATCATGAGGAAGAGCACGATGCCGATGGTGCCTGAGATGACCATCAACAGGGCTTCCCAGAGGATAAATGCCCGGCGCGACTTCCATTGGATGAGGAAGAGCACCAGTCCGATAGCCAGCAGGATGATGCCGCATACCCGTGGCGACAAGGGGAAACCGCCCTGTATCAACTGTACACCGGCAGGAACGACGACCTGGCGCCCGCTGACTAACGGGCGATACTCGCCGTTGGCATAGATCTGGGCGTGGTCGAAGTCGTATAACAGGTTGTTGGGCAGGAACTCCTGCTGACTGCGGTCGGTAGGCTGATCGGCCATGATGCCTAACAGCAGGTCGTTGCCGAAGCGTGACCAGGGGTTGTTGGCGGTCATCTGGTGTACCATATCCCGATAGGTAGGACGGTAGTCCTCCCGATCGGCATATTCTATCTTGCCGTCGATGCTTTGCTCGATGACGTCGCGGGCCTTCGTCGTACAGTTGTTATAGAAGAAGTTGTAGCGATAGACGCAGTTCTCGGGGCGTAGGTTGTCCAATAATGCGTGGCAGAGCCGCTCCTTTTCTTCAGCGGTCAGGTTCAGCACTTGTTCTGTTACCATACTGCCAAATTGACGGTATTCCTTGAGGAAGATGCGGAAGGGAATGGCGCCAAGCTCGTAGTCGGTGAGTCCGAAGACGAAGCGACCTACGAAAAACGGCTTCCTGAAGTCGAAGACGCCATAGTTGAAGACGGCGTCGATGTTCCGGCTCTTACGGGAATCCTGGTATCTGATGGCTGTATGGCCATAGAGGCTGTACACCTCGTCGTGCGGCTGACAGGTAAGCAGACTGAACGTTACCGAGTCCATGGGCTGGGCTGCCACTGTACTGCACACCAGGAAAAAGAGTAGCCAAAGCGACCCTTTCAGAGCATTAAAAACGGTTTCTAAATGTTTCACGATGCAAAATTAACCTATATTTTCCACTTATCGTTCGTTTCTTTCGTTTTTTTTCAATAATTTTGCAAGCCGAAATCGAAAGTTGAACAAAAAACGATGAAGAAAAGATTATTTGGAAGCATCTTGGCTGCGCTGATGTGCCTCACGGCAGGTGCACAGATTAGCAGCACGCTATCCCCATATACCCAGTTTGGCCTTGGTGCCCTGTCTGACCAGTCGGAGAGTTTTGGCAAAGGCACGAGCGGATTGTCGTACGGTGTCCGCAATGGTAAGTTCGTGAACTCCTCGAACCCCGCCTCCTATTCCGCCGTCGACTCCTTGACGATGATCATTGACGTTGGCGTGATGGGGCAGATTACCAATTTCAAGGAAGGCGGTAAGAAGATGAACCGCAAGACTGCCGACTTCGACTACGCTGCCGCACTCTTCCGCTTGTTTCCCCATATTGGAGCCAGCGTAGGTATCATTCCTTATTCCAACATCGGCTATAGCTACCTCGAAGCCAAACTGGTGGATGCTTCTCTCAGTAACTCGAACAGCTACGTCAACGCCTACGAAGGCAATGGTGGTTTCAGCCAGGCCTACTTCGGACTGGGTTGGGAGTTTGCCAAGGGGCTGTCCTTGGGTGCCAACATCTCCTATTTCTGGGGCGATTACACCAAGGATGTCCTGAGCACCTTCAGCGACTCCTATGCCAACACCATCCTGAAAACCTATACCGCTGATGTCAAAAGCTGGAAGTTAGACCTGGGTGCGCAGTATTCGATGAAGATAGGCAAGCAAGACCGTCTGACTCTTGGTGCCACTGCCTCCATAGGACATAAGCTGGGCGACGCCGTGATGCAGATTATCAACACGAACACTACTACCGGCGTGGCGACAACCAATGAGACCGTTGTAGAGGACGGCTTGAGCCTCCCTTATACTTTCGGCGGCGGCTTCTCCTTTGTCCGTAACAACAGCCTGACGGTAGGCGGTGACTACCAGCTGCAGAAGTGGGGTTCACTGGAGTTTCCACAGATTAACGAGTCGACGAATACCTACAAGAAGTCTCGCGGCGTGCTGCAGGACCGCCACCGTGCCGTCATCGGAGCTGACTGGATTCCCGTTCCCCTGAACGTCAACCGCAAGGTGAGCTTCTTCCACCGCATCCACTATCGCCTCGGAGTATCCTACGCCACACCTTATTATAAAATAGGTACGCACGATGGTCCGACGGAGCTGACGGTGAGTGCCGGTCTGGGCATCCCCATCATCAACACGTGGAATAACCGCTCGACGGTGAACATCAGTGCCCAGTGGGTTCGCAGTTCGGCCAAGGACTTGCTGACGGACAATACGTTCCGCATCAACATCGGATTGACATTCAACGAGCGTTGGTTCGCAAAATGGAAAGTCGACTGATGAAATGAAGAATGAAGCATGAAGAATGAAGAATTTGCTACCGCCATGTTGAGAGGGTGTGAGCTGAAAAGACTATGGAGGGTGCTCTGCGCAGCATTCTTCATTCTTCATTCTTCATTCTTCACTTCCTGTGAGGAGCAAAAGGTGCATACAGCACCTGCCATCAACGAGCGCGACTCGGTATCGATGATGACGAGCTATGGCGTCAACACGCTCATTTCCGACTCTGGCGTCATCAAATACAAGATCGTTACCGAACGCTGGGACGTCAACACCATCAAGCAACCGCCACGCTGGACATTCGAACGAGGTATCTTCCTCGAACAGTTCGACCAGAAATTCCATGTCGAGGGCTACATCACCGCCGATACGGCGTGGTACTACGAGCAGCAGAAGCTGTGGGAACTGCGTGGAAGGGTTCATATCCGCAATGTCAACGGCTTGATTTTCGACAGCGAAGAGCTTTTCTGGGACGGTCAGAAACACGAGTTCTATAGTCATAAGTTCTCGAAGGTGGTCACCCCGGAACGTACCTTGCAGGGTACTTATTTCCGTAGCGATGAACACATGGCGCATTACGAGGTGACGAATAGCGTGGGTTCGTTCCAGTCGGAAGACATCTCTGGCGAGAACAACCAGCAGAACAACGGTCAGCCCGCCGACACTACACAGGTGCAACCCGTTATGCCTCAGCGCCCTGCCGCCACACGCCGCGCCGCTACACAGAAACCGAAATATTGACAGACATGACGAATCTCATCATAGGACTACTCATCACCATGGTGTTCTCCGCCTTCTTCTCAGGCATGGAGATCGCCTTTGTGTCGAGCAACCGTCTCAGGGCCGAGATGGACCGTGACAAAAACGGTCTATCGCAGCGGGCCTTAGACGTGTTCTATACCCATCCTAACAACTTCATTTCCACCATGTTGGTGGGTAACAACATCGCGCTGGTCATATACGGCATCCTGTTTGCGGAAATCTTCGATACGACGTTGTTTGCAGAACTCAGCGACGGAGCCCGCGTCACTTGTGACACGCTGCTATCAACCATCGTCGTGCTCTTCACGGGAGAGTTCCTCCCGAAGACCATTTTCCGATCTAATCCTAACGGTCTGCTGACGTTCTTTGCACTACCGGCCTACGTCTGCTACGTCGTGCTCTATCCTATCTCAAGGTTTGCCACCCTGCTCTCTCACGGACTGCTGCGAATCGTAGGCATCAAAATGCCAAAAGAGGCTGAGGGCAAGGAATTTACGAAAGTCGACCTGGACTACCTGGTACAGTCGAGCATCGACAATGCCAAGAACGATGAGGAGATAGGCGACGAGGTGGAACTGTTCCACAACGCGCTGGACTTTGCCGACACCAAGGTGCGCGACTGCATGGTGCCGAGAACGGAAATCTGGGCGGTCGACATCGAGGACTGTACCGTTGAACAGCTGAAACAAAAATTCATCGAGAGCGGACACTCAAAGATTGTAGTCTATCGTGGCGACATCGACCACATCATCGGCTATGTCCACTCGCTGGAACTCTTCCGCCACTTTACCAATATCATGAAACACGTCCAGGAAATGCCTTTCGTGCCGGAAACGATGGCTGCCCAGAAGCTCATGCACATCTTCCTGCAGCAGAAAAAGTCGCTCGGCGTCGTCGTCGACGAGTTCGGCGGCACCAGCGGCATCGTCTCGTTGGAAGACATCGTCGAGGAGATTACCGGTGACATCGAAGACGAGCATGACAACAAGAAATACGTTGCCAAGCAATTGTCGGACAATGAGTACATGCTCTCGGCACGCTTGGAGATTGAGAAGGTCAATGAACTCTTCGACGTTGGACTGCCAGAGAGCGATGACTACATGACTGTCGGCGGTCTCATACTTCATGAATACCAATCGTTCCCAAAACTTAACGAAGTGGTGAAAATTGGACGCTTTGAGTTCAAAATCATGAAGAATACCATGACAAAAATCGAGCTTGTCAGGCTAAAAGTCAACGAATAAGGCATTTTTTTTAAAAAAGATGCCGTTGTTTCCGCAGAATTTAGTAATTTTGCAGGCTGAAACTGAAAATACGTAGAAATAATAACAAAAAAATAAAAAATTAAAAGCTTAAAATGGCAGCAATTGGAAAAATCAGAAGCTGGGGACCAGTACTCGCTACGGTGATTGGTCTGGCCCTGTTTGCGTTCATTGCCGAAGAGATGTTCCGCTCTTGTGAAGCAACAAGCAACGAGCGTCGTCAGCAGGTCGGCGAAGTGTTAGGTAAGAAAATTTCAGTACAGGAGTTCCAGTCTCTCGTCGAAGAGTATCAGGATGTCATCAAGATGACCCAGGGTCGCGACAACCTGTCGGAGGATGAGCTGAACCAGGTGAAGGACCAGGTTTGGCAGACCTTCGTTAACAATACCCTTATCGAGAAGGAAGCCTCGAAGCTGGGTCTCACCGTGACCGATGCCGAGATGCAGAACATCCTGAAGGAGGGTTCCAACCCCATGTTGGCTCAGACACCGTTCGTCAATCAGGAGACTGGACGTTTCGACGTCACACAGCTCACCAAGTTCCTGGGCGACTACAAGAAGGCCCAGCAGACTGCAGGTGCTGGCGACGTGGCTGAACAGTACACCCGCATCTATAACTACTGGAAGTTCATCGAGAAGACTCTCCGTCAGCAGGTGCTGCAGCAGAAGTATCAGGCTCTGCTCGGACATTGTCTGCTCTCGAACCCCGTAGCCAGCAAGATGGCTTTCGAGGCTCAGAACCAGGAGAGCGACGTGCTGCTGGCCACCATTCCTTTCAACAGCATCAAGGACAGCACCATTCAGGTGACCGATGCCGAACTGAAGGCCAAGTACGAAGAGCAGAAGGAAATGTACAAGCAGACCGTCGAGAGCCGTGACATCAAGTACGTGGCTTTCCAGGTGAAGCCCTCTGCAGCCGACCGTGCCGAGTTGATGAAGACCATGAACGAGGCTAAGCAGCAGTTCGAGGCTGGCCAGAGCGTTGCCGAGGTGGTGCGCAAGGCACAGTCGCAGATGCCATATTCTGGTTTCGCCATTTCTCGTAACGCCCTGCCTGCCGACGTTGCCAGACAGATTGACTCTATGCAGATTGGTCAGGTGTCAGCACCCTTCGAGACCAAGCTCGACAACACCCTCAACGTGGTGAAATATATTAATAAGGTACAGCAGCCCGACTCTGTCGAGTTCCGTATCATCCAGGTTAGTTCCGAGACACCTGAGGCTACCACAAAGCTCGCCGACAGCATCTATACTGCCCTCCAGGGTGGTGCAGAGTTCGAGGCCCTCGCCAAGAAGTACAACCAGACTGGCGACAAGCAGTGGCTCACCTCTGCCATGTATGAGCGCAGCCAGACTATCGATGCCGATTCAAAGCAGTACCTCAACACCCTGCTGACACTCGGCGCTGGCGAGACCAAGAACCTGAAGCTCTCTCAGAACAACCTCATCATCCAGGTGACCAACCGTAAGAACTTCATCGACAAGTTCGACGTGGCCGTCGTGAAGCACACCATCGACTTCTCGAAGGACACCTATTCAGAGGCTTACAACAACTTCTCACAGTATGTCAGCGAGAACAAGACGCTGGGCGACCTCGAGAAGAATGCCGGTAAGTTCGGCTTCTACGTTCAGGAGCGCAAGGACATCTACAACTCTGAGCATAACATCGCTGGACTTCGCTCTACTCGCGACGCCATGAAGTGGATTTTCGATGCCAAGGAAGGTGAAGTATCTCCTCTCTATGAGTGTGGCAACAACGACAACCTGCTGGTTATCGCCCTCACCAAAGTCCATAAGGTAGGCTACCGCGACCTCGTTGACGTTGAGGAGCAGGTGAAGCAGGACGTCATCCGCGACAAGAAGTTCCAGAAGGCTTCCGAGATGCTGGCTGGTGTGACGGACATCGCCGCTGCTAAGGCTAAGGGTGCCGTTGTCGATAGCGTACGCCAGATTACCTTCGGTGCTCCTGTCTTCGTACAGGCTGCCGGTTCCAGCGAGCCCGCACTCAGCGGTGCCGTGGCTAACGCCAAGATTGGTCAGGTGAGTGCTGCTCCTATCAAGGGTAACGGTGGCGCATACCTCTTCCAGGTGCTCAACAAGAAGGAGCGCGAGGGTGCCAAGTTCGAGGCCAAGGAGCAGGACAAGCAGGTCTCTCAGCAGGCTATGCAGGCTGCCAGCCGCTTCATGAGCGAGCTCTATATGAAGGCCAACGTCAAGGACAACAGATACCTCTTCTTCTAATAAAGACTGCAACGAAGAAGTCAGTAATGTTGGCAATGAAGCCGTAGCTTTAGGCTTTTGCCGAATAAGAAAAATGGTTCAGAAGGCAATTCTTCTGAACCATTTTTTCGTTTCTAAGATGCTTATCAACCTGGTTTAATTGTTCAAGCTGACTTCGCCGCTGGCTTCACGGATTTCCTTACCTTCCATTTTCGTGATGTATTCATTCCACTGTTCTGGTGAAACCCTCTGAGAATTGAAGCTGAAAATCGACGAAACAAGCACACGCTCGCTGTTTTCAAGTCTCTTTGACGAAATCACCAAGGGAGTTGCATAACGCAGGGTCTCGGTAATAGTTGCACCTTCCTTCACGTGACAGACAGTAGTGTAAGTAACTTTACCGCCTACGGGCTGGTCTTTGAGCACGACGCGATAGACAAACGGATTATTCAAGTCAGCGTATTCTGGGTCTTGAGCCAGGGCGCTGATGGTATTCTTATAAAATCCAATTTCTAAGTCGTCGAGCGAACCAGTGCTCTGGGTCTTCTCGTCGATGTCAACGGTCTTGGTGTTGCCCTTTGCATCGATATACTTGAAGTCGTACTCAAAATACTGTAGTGACTTGGGCTGTGCGACAAAGGTCAGCGTGACATCGCCCTTGGTGGCCTTCTGGTCATCTTTCGGCTGAACAGGAGTCTTGTTGTCATCATCATCTTTGCTGCAAGCGGTGAATACGGTTGCAATTGCACCGCAAAAAGCCATGGAGAACATCAATGGCCGGATGGCGGCGAACACCATAGAATAATACTTTTTCATTTTGTTTGTTTTTTTGTTTTAAAAGTGTATTAATAAAATGTAAGTTTTGAGGATACAAAGATAATTTTATTTTTTTTCAACTCCAAATATTTTTTCAGAAAATTGCCATATTCGTTGGGAAAAATAAAAAGTTTGGATAAAACGGCCATAATAATCTCTATATAACACAATTGAAGTCTCTTGTCTTGATATATGTAAAAATTTACGTGGCTTTTAAAAATCTTTCTATCTATTTCGTACAATAAGAACTCAAAAAGTTGTATCTTTTCAGGCTGAAAGCTGACGCTCGAAGGTACTTCCGTTCGACAAAAAAACAAAAGTCAACCCCAGTCAGTTCCATCCGCTGGGGATAAATCATCGTCCTGTCAGCCTTGATCTCGATGACTGGCAACTCACTTTCTGCGAACAGGGAGCCAGCTAAGAGCAAAAATCCAGTACTTTTCCGTCAGTTATCCTTAGGTTTTCTTTCAGTTATCCTTAGGATAAGTTGCAGAAATCGCGGCAACTTCTGGAACTTTTCCACGTGATTTCTGAGTGCTCCATCCCATTCAGGGTTTGAGGGATAGTTTTCTTGTTCATATTTGTTTCTCTATTTGAGGGAATGTTGCAAACAACTCAAGGGCTTGGGCAGTCTCTTCTATAAGTTTTGTCTTGATGAAGTTCTTTGTGCGGGTGTCATCAATGACCTCGCCCAATCCCTGCATCAATAGTTTAGGACTGGACTCACGCACTCTGTTCGCACACCATCCAGCATACTCCGCCACTGTCCTGCCTGTTCGTTCCAAAATTATCGTCTCGTTGATGTTGGCATGTATATGCTCCAAGAAGAACCATACATCGAACACGTCTCGCGGAGACAGTCTTTCTCCCATGGCGCATAGTTTGTGGGCAAACATATCTGAAGTTCTTAGTACACGGATGTCTGTACCAGCCAGTGTGCGCATTTCATAGTGATTGTCGTATTGGCGTGTGGATATCTCAACTTTCAACATGCGCTCACCCTTTCCGTAATTGAGCACAAGTATCGGCCCGAATTGTTTCTTGGCTTCATCGTCGATGGTACCGAAACGCGAAAGAATCTGGCGTACCTTGGCATAGACGATATCCAACTTGTCTGTATCCAACAGGTTGAAGTCCAAATCGGTAGAGAAACGTGGCAGATTATGGAAGAGCATGAGTGCTGTACCACCCTTAAACCCCAAAACATTACACAGGTCCTTGTCTTTGAAGATGAGACTCAGTATCTGAGCCATGTATAGTTTATGCTTCTGCTTGTCCATCTTTTATCAAATATTTATGTTCAACAATGAAGCCACCCGCTCATTCAGTCTCTTAGAGCGATATAATGGTAGAATTTCACGAACTCGTTTCACGGACAAGGGGCGCAGGTTGTCGAAATAGCAATTCCCTGCACTCAGGTGTACCATATCGAGGAAAGCACGTTCTGGAGTGGCCATCGCAATATTGTCCTGTTGCTCTATGCCTTCCATGCCAATCCACAATTCCGGACTGATTTTCCTGTACTGATATTGTTTCCCGTTCACCTCAACCGTCCGGCTCAGATAGCTCACACAGGTAACAGCGTCATCCCACTGGAATACGACACCGGCACGCTGCAATACATATTCCAATGAGATATACGATGGACGAAACAAGCTGCAAGCCATCTCCTTCACGTCGTATATACGCTTCGTATAAATGCCTCTTCTCGGATTACTGATTTTTCCTTCATTGGTATAGTAATGGAGCGATTTCGTCAGCCGACTGCTGTCATCGATGTTGGTCAGCATCATCAGCGACTGCACTGTAAACACTGTCCTCGTGCTTGCGAGAATAGTCTGCAAGAGATTAATCTGTGAACTCATAATCCTAACAATTTGTATTTTCAGTTCACAAAAGTAATCATTATCTCTGAAACCGCCAAAGTATTATCCATTTATTTGCTGTTATCGTTTCGTTTCTCAACTAAATCACATGTTCAGCCTTGATCTCGATGACTGGCAACTCACTTTCTGCGAACAGGGAGCCAGCTAAGAGCAAAAATCCGATCAATATGTAAAGATGTCGAAGCATACGAAGTCGTTTTGTAACGGCAAAGTTACGAAAAGTCGAGAGCAAAACAAAAGAATTATTTCTTTTTTTTTGCCGAGACGGAGTATCTTCTTGCTCAAAGAGCAAAAAGTTACGAAAAAAGAGAGAATTACAAAAGAAAATCCAGTACTTTTCTTTCAGTTATCCTTAGGATTTCCTTCGGTTATCCTTAGGATAAGTTGCAGAAATCGCGGCAACTTCTTGAAGAAAATACGTAGAAAAGTTGAAGTTGCAGAAATCGCAGCAACTTCAAAACCAACCTAACAACCTACCATAGCGCCCTGAAACCCCGATGCACATTGGCCACCTTTGGTGAAGTTACTTTCGCTCGAGAATA
>JAEEVT010000183.1 GCA_016291005.1 Prevotella sp.
CCACAAAAAGTTGCCGTGATTTTCGTCAGAAATCGCGGCACTTTCTTCAAGAAATCACGGCACTTTCTTCAGGAAATCACTTAGAAAAGTTTAGGAAATTACGGCACTTTCTTTAGGAAATCACATAGAAAAAGCAATTACAGCTATAAAGATGCAGAAAAAAAAGAAGGAAAAACTTGTTTCTTTGCAATAATATCCTTATCTTTGCTGCCGTAATCAATAGTTATATAGATAGATATGGGCATTTCGATTGAGAGTGTTTGGAGCAAGGCACAGCGTCTATCCGCCAGTGACAGGTTGGCATTATCGCGTCGTTTGCGCGAGAGTGTCAATGAGACAGATAGCGTTCGTCAGGCACGTGTAGCCTCAGAAATTGACCGATTTTTTGGCGGTTGGAGTGACGATCCACGTACTACCGATGAAATTATGCAGCAAATTCGCGAAGGCCGCACAGAAAACACCTCTCCTAAGTTCTGATCATGACAACATTCAAGTATTTGACAGTAGTCACTAATATCTCCAAGCACTTTAGCCGTATTGAGGGTATAAAGCTTGAAGATTGGACTCTATAAAGTTTTATTCCAAGCCCTTTTGTCATAGTCAGATAGGAGAACTTAACCTTCTGTCAAATTAACTGGGAGGAAGGTTGTCGCCAGGGCTTGGTTCGTTGGGAGTATCATCAGCTGGTTTCTGAGTGACATTTATATTAACATCATTCACACCATCTCCACTAATTACAACTTGTCCTGTACGCTGTTCTGTTTTATCGTTCTTTGTGGCGGTCACTGTAATCGTCGCATTACCATTGCCCGTTTTTGTCGATAGCGTACACCAATCAGGACAAGTAATTGTCCAATTGGTATTGCTCGTAATAATGAAGCTTTGATTGCCTCCATCCTTTTCGAACTCCAAAGAACTCTTGTCAACAGACATCCTCGGCTGTTCCTCACTATCAGACAACTTTCCTTGTGTTACAGTTATAGTAACTGTTATCAATGGGCTACCCCCAGTAATAGTTATCGTTCCTGTACGTTCCTGACCTGTTGTGTTTTTGGAAGCTCTGACAGAAACCTTCTGCGAATTACTACCATTTTTTATATCGGTTTCCAGCCATTGCACATCAATTGCTATCTGCCAACTACAATTAGCCGTCACATTTATGTCTCTTGCATCACCATCACTAGATAAATTCAGAGCTGTCACATTTGCTCGGATATTATCCTTACTCATATGAGGAGTCTCTCCTGTATCGTCACCTCCTCCACAAGCCACAAAGACCATTAGAATCAGGAAATATAATATGCTCTTTTTCATTGCCATTCTGTTTTAGAAGAAATAAATCAATCCAATGTTCATGTTAAATCCCTCTGTCCAACTCTTGAACTTCGAATCAAAGTCAGCCAGGATTTTACAATTATCATTTTTATTCAAGCTGAAATTATACTCAGGTGTTATATGCAGTTTGAAGCGTTTGTTAAACGACGTCACCAGTCTCGCTGCCACAATACCAGAGAGCGAGTTTGCTGAATCGAATTTGCTATTACTCTTTACTACCTCATTGCTCGTAAATATGTTATAGGCAGCACCTACTTGAGGCATAATGCTAAAGAAGTCGGTAATGCTAAAATCATATCCATATCTCAGCTGAACCCTGATAGCCTTATATTCGAAAGCGCCTGTCAAATCCCCGTTGCTGTTGTAGAAATACATGGCGTCAGTCTTGTTTAGGCCCAACACAGCTCCCACCTCAATGTTGTGGTGATTAACGTCGAATCCCAATGCCACTGAAGGACCTGAGATAGAGACGGCATTATATCCTACACCTGCATAGACATTATGATTTTTATTAGGCCCGACATCGACAGTTATTTCAGCATCATACGTCACCTTAGGTTCGATGGTAACAGGTATCACATAGCCTGACAGAGGGAGCAACCCTTCCCGTCTTATTGTCAGGCGCTTTGTCCCCTTGGGAACCCAGATTCTGATTTCACCTGGTAAGGTTTCCAATTTCATCATACCCATGTTAGGTTCTATGATAAATCTTCCATCCCTCACGAAAAATCGAATCACAGCACAAGCCTCACCAGTATTGTCATAGACAGGATTCATACTGCCAATCAGACTCGTATAGTTCCTTTCGAACTTACTTATCTCGATGTCTTGAGCTTTTATCACATTTGCTGCAACTGTCAGCAATAACGCTATAATGATCTTCTTCATAATCGTTTCTTTACTTGACAATGATTTTCTTTCCGTTCATGATATAAACGCCCTTGGGCATTTTACTGTTCGGGGATTTACTATTGACGATTTTCCTTCCGGCGAGGTCGTAGCAGTAGTCCAACTGCTGGACATTCAACTTTTCCAATTCCTCTGTTCCAGTCTCGAACACCTCGAAGAACTGGCGTGCCTGCGATGCCGTCGTCATGAAAGCCTCAAAGGGATGCACCTTGCGCATGTTCAGCACGAAGCGGCTTCCCTCTGTCATGCCGCTGTTGTCCACAATAAAGTCGTTGTTGACATTCAGCGCATAAAGTCCTTCGCCGTTCTCCCTCATGCTGAAGGTCGGTGTAAACGTACGGCCGCTATACGTTGCGGTATGCAAGTCCTCTGACTTTCCCACCGTCACATTCGCGGCAGCAAACGTCACGTTACCCGCTAACTGGAACTGGCTCTTGTACTTCGAATTGTTGGGCATACTGATAATATAAGGTGTGTAGGCCTTGATGCCCTGCGCCTCAGTCCAGCCTGTGCCGTTCAACTCGTACAGCCAGAACGGATGCTCCGTGTCGCCGCTTGTCCATTTTTTAAACGGTACGATGGCACCCTTCGTGGCATGGGTGACGCTCTGCACATCGAAGGGCAGGCTGATGGTCTCCCAGCCTCGCGACTCGCCGATGCCTGTCGCCATGCCGTAATGGTGGATATAGCTGATGTTTCGTGCTATGAACTGTTGCGGACAGTAGAAGTTATTACCGCTCTCAGCATCTACCAACGTGATGCTGTTGGCAGTACCGTTTACCACCACGTTCTTGACAGCCCCTGGCGCATACTGCGCATCCTTCACATACAGCAGAAGGTTCGGATTGCTCACCGTTGCAGTAAATGCAGCATTCGGATTCCAGACGATGGCCGCCAAGTCAGCATTGTCTTTTAGCGCATCCGTCTCAATGCCTGTCACAGTCCATGTCACTCCGTTCTTAACGAATGACTCCGGCACAGTCAGAACCTGTCCGTACTTACCCGCTGAAACCCTTACCGTCTTGTCGTCCTGAGACACCACGCTATAGTTCACGTCATCATTCACCAGTGCATTGACAATCTCCTCAAACGTCACTTCCAGTTTAGTGTCTGCAGCAATGCTACTAATCGTATATTGATAGTTTGCAACACTCGCCGTCACATCCTGGTTATTCACCTTCACGCTGGCAATGCGATTGCCACTATCAGGAGTGAAAGATACAGTCACCGATACACCTTCATCAATTGTAAATGTTTGAGTTTTGTTTCTTACGCTTGTGCCGCTAAATGTTGCACTTCCATTACCAGATGTCGTTATGCTTAATGAATAAGTACTATGTGTAGGACTTTCTTCTTCTATTACTTGGCTAAAATATTGTGCCCATCCATTTTCTTCATATCTTCTCTTAGTCCCTTTAGGTACATATAGCACGG
>JAEEVT010000063.1 GCA_016291005.1 Prevotella sp.
AACAGCGCCACGACAACGTCCCTGACGGATAATCTCACCTGCACGTGGAGGACCCATCGTGAGGATTCCTACTGTTGAGCCTGGGTTCTGCTCCTTCAGACGAAGGGCCTGCTCCAAGGCGTTCAAATCTTCTGGATTGAAGATGGCGGGTAGGGCAGCGCGGTTTACTGTACCTTCGGCAGTCATTGCGTCCTTACCCACGTTACGGGTGTCTGGCACTTGCTTGGCCAGAACAACAATCTTTAAAGCCATTTCTTAAAAAATAAATATGTTTCTATGTTCCTATGTCAAATAATATACTGTACCTATATTTCAAAAACGCCTGCAAAGGTACGACTTTTTGCGCACACAGCCAAATAAAATGCACAAAAACCGTCTTTTTGTGCACAATAAGGTGGGTTTTGTGCACTTTTCCTTCTCTTCTTTTCTTAACTTTCAGCATTTCCACACGATATTATCAATAAAAAAGTGTGTTTTTGTTTTGTATTGTTCTCGCTTATTCGTACCTTTGCACCAAAATTGTCAAATAGTAAATTGTCAAATAGTTAATTGAAATGATGACAGCCAACGAGATTCGCGAATCGTTCAAGAAGTTTTTCGAGCAGAAACAGCACGCCATTGTGCCTTCCGCTCCCATGGTGATTAAAGATGACCCTACACTGATGTTCACCAATGCAGGCATGAACCAGTGGAAGGATATAATATTAGGTACGCGCGACCCTGAACCACGTCGCCGGGCCGACACACAGAAGTGTCTCCGCGTCAGCGGTAAACACAACGACCTGGAAGAGGTAGGTCATGACACCTACCACCACACCATGTTCGAGATGTTGGGCAACTGGTCGTTTGGCGACTACTTCAAGGAAGGTGCCATCGACATGGCCTGGGAATATTTAGTGGACGTCCTGAAGCTGAATCCTGAGGACCTGTATGTCACTGTCTTTGAGGGTTCCCCCGAAGAAAACATCCCTCGCGACGACGAGGCCGCAAAGTATTGGGCCAAGCACGTGCCTGAGGACCACATCATTAACGGCAACAAGCACGACAACTTCTGGGAGATGGGCGACACAGGTCCCTGTGGTCCTTGTTCTGAAATCCATGTTGACTCGCGTACTCCTGAGCAGAAGGCTGCCAGCAGTAAGACTGGTCGCGAACTGGTAAACCAGGACGACCCGCAGGTCATCGAGATTTGGAACCTTGTATTCATGCAGTTCAACCGCAAGGCCGACGGTAGCCTTGAGAAGCTTTCTATGAACGTCATTGACACGGGCATGGGCTTCGAACGACTGGTTCGCATGATGCAGGGCAAACACTCCAATTACGATACTGATGTCTTTCAGCCCATCATCAAGGCTGAGCAGGACATCACGGGACTGAAGTATTATACCTTTGAGGAAGAGAGCCAACAGCCAATTGCCAAGAGCCAAGATGACATCAACGTTGCCATGCGCGTCTGTGCAGACCATCTGCGTGCCGTGTCGTTCTCGATAGCTGACGGTCAGCTGCCGTCGAACGCCAAGGCCGGCTATGTCATCCGCCGCATCCTGCGTCGTGCCGTGCGCTATGCTTACACCTTCCTTGGTCAGAAGGACGGCTTCCTCTATAAACTTGTACCTACGCTGGTTCACGAGATGGGTGATGCCTTCCCTGAACTGAAGGCCCAGCAGCAGCTGATTACCAAGGTTATCAAGGAAGAGGAGGACAGCTTCCTGCGTACCCTCGATAAAGGAATTGGCATGCTGAACGACGCTATGGACAAGATGAAGGCCGAAGGCAAGACTGAACTTGACGGCGTTCAGGCTTTCCGCCTGTTCGACACTTACGGATTCCCCCTTGACCTTACTGAACTTATTTGCCGTGAGAATGGCTATACGGTCAATGAGGAGCAGTTCAACGTCGAGATGCAGAAGCAGAAGGAGCGTGCCCGTAATGCTGCTGCCGTAGAAAATTCAGACTGGACGGAACTACAGTTAGGCGAACAGCAGTTTGTTGGTTACGACTACACGGAATACAACTGCCATGTCCTGCGTTACCGCAAAGTGACCCAGAAAAAGAACGAGTTCTACGAACTGGTCCTCGACTATACGCCGTTCTATGGCGAGATGGGTGGACAGGTAGGCGACTGTGGCGTGCTTTGCAATGAAAACGAGACGATAGACATCATCGACGCCAAGCGCGAAAACAACCAGACCGTACATATTGTCAAACAACTGCCTAAGGAACCGACGGCAGAGTTTATGGCTTGTGTGGACACCGATAAGCGCTACGCTTCTGCGGCTAACCACACTGCAACTCACCTCTTGGACTATGCTCTGAAACAGATTCTGGGTGACCATGTGGAGCAGAAGGGCTCGTTTGTTTCATCTGACACGCTGCGTTTTGACTTCTCGCATTTCGAGAAGGTCAGCGACGAGCAGTTGCGAGAGGTAGAGCGCATGGTGAATGACATGATCCGTCAGGACATCCACATCGACGAGCACCGTGACGTACCATTCGATGAGGCCAAGAAGCTCGGTGCCATTGCCCTCTTCGGCGAGAAGTACGGCGATAAGGTTCGCGTGGTACGCTTCGGACCGTCTTGCGAGTTCTGCGGTGGTATCCATGCCACCTCGACGGGGCGTATCGGATTCTTCAAGATTCTCTCCGAGAGCAGTGTTGCCGCTGGCATCCGTCGCATCGAGGCCACTACAGGGCGCGACTGTGAGGAACGTCTATATCAGATGGAAGACATCCTGAAGAACATCAAGTCGTTCTTCAATAACGCCAAGGATTTGCAAGGCGTTATCCGCAAGTACATTGAGGAACACGACAGCATGAGGAAGGAGATAGAAGGCTTCCAGGCTCAGGCTGTCGAGCGCGCTGCACAGCGTCTGGTTGAGAAAGCCCGTGAGGTGAATGGTGTAAAAGTCATTACCGCCGTAATACCCATGGCTCCTGCGGCTGCCAAGGACCTCGCCTTTAAGGTTCGCGCCGCAGTAGATGGCTCACTGCTCTGCGTTATCGGTTCGCACGACAATAACAAACCCCAGCTGTCCATCATGATGAGCGACGACATGGTCAGTGACCACGGCCTGAATGCCGGTCAGTTGGTGCGCGAAGCCGCTAAACTGATTCAAGGAGGTGGTGGTGGTCAGCCCCACTTCGCCCAGGCTGGTGGCAAGAACGTCGACGGTCTCTCTGCTGCAGTCGACAGGGTTCTTGAATTAGCTAAGTTATAAGATACAAAATAATATGTTTAACAACTAAAAACGAACGATTATGAAAAAGTTTCTTTTGACCCTTGTCGCCCTGATGGCTATAGCCGTCACTGCTGACGCACAGACAGTCTACATCTCCTCAGGTAGTGGTGCCGTAGCCTATCACAAGAGTAAGGATTGTAGCTATCTGACCAAGTCGAAGGACGTGAAGAGCGTGTCGACCTCAGAAGCCAAGAATATGGGTCGCCATGCCTGTGCACGCTGCTTTGGTTCTGCTGCTGCCTCTTCCACTAAGAAGGAGGTAACCAAAAAGGAAACTGTAACGAAGAATAGTCCTGCCCGCGACGAGAAGGGCCGCTTCATCAAGAAGGCCGATACTGAGAAAAAGACTACCGAGAAGAAGGTAAAGGAGACCAAGACGACTGTTGAAAAGAAGACCACTGAGGCCAAGAAGTCTACTCCTGCCCGTGACGAGAAGGGACGTTTCATTAAGAAGGCCGACACCGAGAAGAAGACTGCCGAGAAGAAGGTGAATGAGACCAAGAAGACTTCTGAGAAAAAGGTAAAGGAGACCAAGAAGGCCGCGGAAAAGAAAATTACGGACACGAAGGAAAAGAAGGAGAAGAAGTCAACTCCCGCCCGTGACGAGAAGGGTCGCTTCATCAAGAAGGCTGCATAAGCCAGTATGGGCATACTGTATGTAGTACCCACGCCTGTGGGGAATATGGAAGACATGACGCTGCGCGCCATCCGAATTCTGAAGGAAGCGGATGTGGTGTTGGCTGAGGACACCCGCACGTCGGGTATCCTGCTGAAGCACTTCGAGATTAAGCAGCACCTGTTGTCTCACCATAAGTTCAACGAGCATGGCACGTCGGCGGCCATTGTTGAGCGCCTGCAGGCAGGACAAACGGTAGCACTTGTCAGTGATGCCGGTACGCCGGGGATTTCGGATCCTGGGTTCTTCTTAGTGCGCGAGGCTGTGCGGGCAGGTGTCGAGGTACAGACATTGCCTGGTGCTACGGCTTTTGTGCCGGCTTTGGTGAGTAGTGGATTGCCCTGCGACCGCTTCTGCTTTGAAGGTTTTCTACCTCAGAAGAAGGGGCGCCAGTCAAAGGTGGAGGCACTTCGCGACGAGGAACGCACCATGGTGTTCTATGAGTCACCCTACCGCGTGGTGAAGACGTTACAACTGTTTCGCGAGGTATTTGGTGCCGACCGTCAGGTCAGTGTCTGCCGCGAAATATCAAAGGTGCATGAAGAGAGCGTCCGCGGCACTTTGGATGAAGTCATTGCCCATTTCACGGATCATGAGCCGCGTGGCGAGTTCGTCATCGTCGTCGCAGGAAAAGAAAAGTCGTAAAACGTGATATCGAAATAATATAACAACGAAAAAACGAGATAACGAAAAGAAAAAATGAAAAAACTATTAGTTTTGATGTTGTGTATGACGGCTTTGGTCGCCTGCAACGAGAAGAAAACGAACGCGGTAGACCTGCGCTTGACACAACAGGCCGACTCGCTGAACCGTATCATCGCTCAGAAGGACAACGAGATTAACGACATGATGAGTACGATGAATGACATCGAGGAGGGCTTCCGCGCCATCAGCGCTGCTGAAGACCGTGTAAGCGTAGCCCGTCAGGGCGAAGGTGCCAGTTCTGCAGAGCGCATTCGTGAGAACATGCAGTTCATTAAGCAGACCATGCAGCAGAACCGCGAACTCATCAGCAAACTGCGCAACCAGCTGCGCCAGAGTTCGGTGAAGAGCGATGAGTTGCGCCGTATGCTCGAGAACTTCACTCAGCAGTTAGAGGAGAAGGATAGTCAGTTGAAAGCCTTGCAGGCTGAACTTCAGGCCAAGAACATCCAGATTGGTGAACTCACTGAGCAGGTTAGCGATTTGACTACCAATGTCAGCACGCTGAAGGAAGAAACCACTCAGAAGTCGGAAACTATTTCGACGCAGGACAAGCAGCTGCATTCGGCTTGGTTTGTCTTCGGTACCAAGTCGGAACTGAAGGAACAACGCATCATTGAGGACGGTGAGATTCTTCGCTCGAACTTCAACCGCGATTATTTCACCAAGATTGATATCCGTGTCGACAAGGAAATCAAGCTTTACTCTCGTTCGGCTAAGGTGCTTACACACCATCCCGCTTCAAGCTACATCCTTGAGCGTGATGCCAACAAACAGTACGTACTGCGCATTACCAATCCACAGGACTTCTGGTCTACCAGCAAGTATCTGGTTATTCTGGTGAAGTGAGGCGGATAACGGTGCTTCTAATGGTGATGAACCTGTTGATGGCCACTGCAAAGACGGTGACCACCAGCAGGTTCGATGTCTCTCGACCGCTGGCCGAAACATCGACGTATGCTGTCTGTAAGGCAACTGACGGTGGCTTTGTAGTCGTGACAAAAGAGCCGGACGGCACCGAACCTTCTATATTAGCCTATTCACCAACACCCTTTGACGCCGACAGTTTACCATGTGGTTTACAGTGGTGGTTGTCGGCTACCGATGAGGCCTTACAAGTGTCTGCCACTGATACTGGCAATGGCTCTCGACAAGCCGACCGTCGTGCTTTACGTCAGGTGGTCAGCCGTGCGGCAGCAGACATCCCCGATTTCTTGGAAACGGCATGGGGACAGGATTCTCCCTATAATTTGTGTTGCCCCAAGATTAATAACTATCCCAGCAAAACAGGTTGCATGGCTACTGCTATGGCACAGGTCATGCGTTACTATCACTGGCCGGAGCATGGCAAAGGCCAAGGCGGTTACTATTTGGGAGGGTGGGGCTCGGCCTATTTCCATTCGGAAGCAGTCAACGGTATCTACGATTGGGCTAATATGGACTATCCTTATATGGCAAATGCTCCTGAGGAAGCCCAGCAAGCTGTTGCTATACTGATGTACGACTGTGGAAAGGCTTGCCATACTTTCTATTACGCAGGTGCCAGTGCTGCTGCAGAAAACAGCCAACTGTCGGCTATGGCTGACAACTTCCAGTACGACCGCCAGACCATGCGTTTCTGTGAACGTGATAAGTATAGCCCTGCCCAATGGCTCCAGATGGTATATGGTGAGTTGCAGGCACGCCGTCCTATCTTCTATAGTGGCTATCTGCCTGATGGACTTAACGGCCATGCTTTCCTGCTTTGTGGCATGGATGAAGAGGGTAGGGTGTATGTCAACTGGGGACAGGACGGCCGTTACGATGGCTTTTTCTCCATCGACACCTTAATACTGGCTGGTATTGACCTGACGCACGCCCAGACCATGATTATCGGCGTGCAGCCAGCAACCTCCAGTACGGCAAAGCCGGAAACATGGTCTGCCGGCGATGAACCTGCGGTCTCATATACCTTGGATGGTCGCCGCACTGACAGCCATCAACGCGGCATTAGCATTGTTCGCCAAGGGAATAAAGTTGTGAAGGTTGTCCGTTAGCAGGAAAGCATGTTGTTCTCCTGCGAACAAACTGAAATCTTTTGTTGATAAAACATGCATTTTTGGAAGAAAAAACGCTAAAAAGTTAAATTTTGGCGTCAAAATGTATGTTTTTTATAAATTTATTCTTTTTTCAAAAAAAGATGTAGTAACTTTGCACCTTGCTTTATTGCGTCTTTTGACAAACTATCAAATAATAATAGATTAAGAGAGTATTTATATGAGAAAGAAGTTTACGCTGATTTTGTTTGGGCTCATTCTCAGTATGGGAATCGGTCTGGCTCAGGACAAAATTACAGGTACTGTCTTTGAAGACAATGGTGAACCGTGTATCGGTGCCACTGTAATGATTCAAGGTACCAAGCAGGGTACTAAGACCGACATAGACGGTCACTTTACGATAGTTGTTCCTTCAGGGAAGAAACTGGTAGTAAGTTATGTCGGTATGATTACTCAGACTGTCAAGCCCAAGGACGGCATGAAAATCACTCTTGCCACAGATGCTCACACTGTTGATGAGGTTGTGGTGACGGGTGTTGTTAAACAGGATAAACGCCTGTTTACTGGTTCTGCCACCAAGATTGATGCCGATAAAGCCAAGCTCTCGGGTATGGCCGACGTGAGCCGCTCGTTGGAAGGTCGTGCTGCTGGTGTGCAGGTGACAAACGTTAGTGGAACGTTCGGTGCCGCTCCTAAGATCCGAGTCCGTGGTGCTACGTCTATCTATGGTAACTCGAAACCCCTTTGGGTGGTAGACGGTGTGATTTATGAAGACAATGTCGACGTCAGTGCTGACGAATTGGCTTCTGGTGATGCCAAGACGTTGATTTCCAGCGCTGTAGCTGGTTTGAACTCCGATGATATTGAGTCGTTTACCATTTTGAAGGATGGTTCTGCTACCTCTATTTATGGCGCGCGCGCGATGGCAGGTGTGATTGTTATCACTACCAAGAAAGGTACTAAGGGCCGCGCTTCCATCAACTATACCGGTGAGTTTACCACTCGTCTGAAGCCCTCATACCGCGACTACAACATCATGAATTCTCAGGAGATGATGGGTGTGTACAAGGAGATGGCAGACAAAGGCTGGCTGCAGTTAGAGAATCTGGCTAATGCCCAGAATTCTGGTGTCTATGGCTATATGTTCCAACAGCTGCGCAACTACAATCCTTATACAGGTCAGTATGGTCTTCAGAATACCGAGGCAGCTCGCAACAAATACCTTCAGGAGGCAGAGTTCCGCAATACCGACTGGTTCGACTTGCTGTTTTCAACATCTATCTCCCAAACTCACTCTATGAGTGTATCAAATGGTACAGAGAAGGCGCAGAGCTATTTCTCTCTTTCTCTGATGGATGATCCTGGACAGTATGTCAAGCGTAGTAGTGTGAAGCGTTATACGATGAATGCCAATGTTTCGTACGACCTTCTGAAGAACCTGACTATCCGTTTGGCAGGACAGGGCAGCTATCGTGACCAGGAAGCTCCTGGTTCTCTGAACCGTACTACCGATGTTGTGACGGGTGAGGTGAAGCGCGACTTTGATATCAACCCGTTCAGCTATTCCATGAATACCAGCCGTTGTCTGGATCCGAATACCAGTTATACACGCTTCTATTCGCCGTTCAACATCTTTGATGAGCTGGAGAATAACTACAACGACATCAACGTCAGCGAACTGATGTTCCGTGCTGAATTGGAGTACAAGCCCATCCAGACAGAGAAAAATTCGTTGTCTTTCGCAGGACTGATCTCGACCCGTATGTCAAATACCAAGAGCGTCCACAATGTCAAGGACAAGTCAAATCAGGCCAATGCATACCGTGCCGGTGTGGATGCTACTGACGACAACTCTACCGTCCGCGACAGCAACCCCCTGCTGTATACTGACCCGGACAATGACTTGGCCTTGCCAGAGACGGTATTGCCCGAAGGTGGTATCAAGTATGAGGACAGTCACGTGACGCGTTCCAACTTCTACCGTATCACGGCACAGTACCGTTCCGACTTCAACGAGAACAATACCCTCAACTTGCTGGCAGGTTCGGAGTTGTCGACTCGTCGAATCACCAGTACCCAGTGGACAGGATGGGGCTATCAATATGATAATGGTGGTCTAACCTATACGCCGTATCTATGGCTGAAGCAGATGAACGAAGAAAATACAGAGTATTTCGGTGAATACTTCACACAGTACAACTCTCTGGCCTACTATGGGCAGATTGACTACTCGTTCATGAAGCGTTATACCGTCAATGCCACTATGCGATATGAAGGTTCTAACCGTTTGGGTAAGGCTACCTCAAGCCGTTGGTTGCCGACGTGGAATGTCGGTTTCAAGTACGACTTGGGCAGTGAACCTTTCATGCAGCCTACAGCCAGCTGGCTCTCTATGTTCTTAATTCGTGGTAGCCGTTCACTGACGGCCGCCCCTGGTCCGAGCACTGTCACCAATGCTACGACCATTTATAAGACCCAGAACAAGTGGCGTCCGACTACAGGAGCTGCTGAGTCGGAGATTTTTATCGACCAGATTGCCAACACTGAGCTGACTTACGAGAAGAAGTATGAGTGGAACGTCGGTGTCGATCTCGGTTTCCTTTCTAACCGTATCACTCTCACGACCGATTTGTTCTGGCGTGACAACTTCGATGAAATCGGTCTGGTATTTACCCAGGGTGCCGGTGGTGTCAACCGTAAGTGGGCCAACGTAGCAGACATGGAGTCACATGGTGTCGAGTTCAGCCTCCATACTGAAAACATCCATACCAATCGATTCTCATGGAGCACTGACCTGATTTACTCTCATGTCGTAAACGAGATTACCCGTCTGAATACCGGTGACCGTGCGGTTGACCTGGTAACGGGTGCCGGTTATGGTATTGAAGGTTATCCCGTAAACCCGCTGTTTAGCTATAAGTATGCTGGCCTTAACTCCGAAGGCTTGCCCATGGTATACAACGAAGAGGGCGTGAAAACCGTAGGTGACGTCAACTTCCAGGAGACGGAGAACCTGACAGACTTTTTGGTCTATGAAGGTCCTATGGATCCGACATGGTACGGCTCATTCGGCAACAACTTCCAGTACACTTTCCCCAAGGCTGGAAAACTGAACTTCGAGGTATTTATCACCTATAGTGGGGGTAATAGGGTACGCCTTGACCCGGTGTTCAGCTCCCATTACAGCGACTTGTCGGCACTGCCCAAGGAGTTCAAGAACCGTTGGATGATTCCTGGTGACGAGGAAGTCACTAACATTCCGACGATAGCCTCGCTCAACCAGCGTGACCGCTACGGCTCGACTTCACTGTCGACAGCCTATAATGCCTACAACTATTCTACTGCCCGCTCGGCTAAGGGCGACTTTGTCCGCCTGAAGGAGCTGGCCCTGACATATACGTTGCCTTCCGAACTGGTGGCTAAGACTAAGTTCCTGACCAGTGCTTCGCTGAAGCTGGCTGGTACGAACATTGCCCTGCTCTATGCTGACAAGGACCTCAACGGACAGGATCCTGAGTTTATCAATTCTGGTGGTGTGGCTTCGCCTATTTCCAAGCAGATTACCGCAACACTGAGGTTAGGGTTCTGATAAAGGTATAAAGGTAAAAAAGTAAAAAGGTAAAAAAGAAAATAAGATGAAGCTGAAGAATATATATACTTTTCTGTCCGCAGGATTGGTCTGCTGCGGCTTAGCCGCCACCTTCGCTGCCTGTACCGACAAGTTGGACGAAGTGCCCGACAACCGTACTGAGATTGATGAACCGTCAAAGGTGCTCCGTCTGCTGACCTCGGCCTATCCGGTGGCTACCCCTGCCGTCATTTGCGAGCTCAGCGGTGATAACTATGTTGATGACAATGTCGTAGTACCCGCCACCCACAACGATGCCTACGAACGTTTCCACGAACAGGCATACAAGTGGGTCGATATTGATGACTATTCCATCAATTCGGACGATACTCCCTATCAGGTTTGGGAAGCCTACTATTCTGGCATCTCGGTTTGTAACCATGCCATCGAGTCTATGTTAGAAATGAGTTCGAACCCTGCCACCGACCCAGAGCTGTCGCATGCCTGGGGTGAGGCTCATGTGCTGCGTGCCTACCTGCACTTTGTCCTGGTTAACGTGTTTGCTGAGAATTATAAGGACGAACAGAAGAGTATGTCCGATGTTGGAGTGCCATACGTTACCAAGTCAGAATCGGTGGTGCATGTTGACTATAGCCAGTCGGAGTTCCTGCATAGTGTCAAGGAAACCTATGACCTTATTGAGAAGGACTTGTTAGAGGGTATTCAATACATTGACGATTCGAGAATGAAGGTTCCTGCCTACCACTTCAACAGGAATGCTGCCAATGCCTTTGCCGCCCGCTTCTATCTCTTTAAGCGCGACTATGACAAAGTCATCCAGTATGCCAATGAGTGTCTGGGCACGTCTCCTTCGTCAATACTGCGCAAGTGGGAGGCCATCAATCAGAATACCATCGATTCACGCCTGAACGACTACAACGACCACACGGCACCTTGTAACTTCCTCATCCAGTCTACCTTCTCGTTACAGGACCGTATGCTGTCGGCCTGCCGTTATGCCACAAATAACGGTACGACCTTTACTTCTAACGGCAAGACTTGGACGGTACCCTCTACGCTGAATATCCTTATTACCGGTGGTGGCCCCAACTGGTCGGGCTGGTTCCCCTGCTACGATGGTAACCTCTTTATATGGGGTGGTCAGGAGTATGGCGTATGGATGTTCCGCGTCTACGAATACTTCGAGTACACCGATAAGATTGCCGGTATTGGCTTCGTCCACATGCTCTATCAGCCGTTCACTGCTGACAAGACATTGCTTGACCGTGCCGAGGCTAAACTTTACAAGGGCGACCGCGACGGTGCTATCCAGGATTTGGGTTACTGGACTGCTTCACACATGGTGACCGAGCCGTTGACACTTGCTGGTATCAAGAACAAGTACAACCGTCAGGCCCGTGGCGGCAATATCTATGTCAGCGACCTGCATCCGCAGGAGATGGGTTTCCAGAAAGTGCTTGAGGGCGACGACCAGAGCGTGCTGGACTGCATCCTGCACTTCCGCCGTATAGAGTCTCTTTATGAAGGCGAGCGCTGGTTTGATATCAAGCGCTACGGTATTACCGTCTATCACCACTACCGCGGTCCCCAGGAGGACGAAATCCATACCGACTCGCTGACTTGGAACGACCCGCGCCGTGTATTACAGTTGCCTAAGAACGTCATCGATGCCGGTATGCCCGGTAGCCGTCTGACTGGTTCCAATGCCTCTAGTGGTGGTGGCGGCTATATGTCGAAGCCTCTGGCCAGCCAGCCCGTACCCTATAGCTCCAAATAATATGAATGAATAAAATACAGAGAAGCGATGAAAAAGACTTTTCAGTTTATCATAGCCGCAGCACTGGCCTTCACGTTGGCTTCGTGCGGAAAAGATGATGACTTCGATGCCAGCATCTTCGATACCGATATTGCAGCCGTCGACGACTCGCAGGCTACCGCCCCTTTCGACCAATGGCTTTACGACAACTTCGTGCTGCCTTACAATACTGAGATTCAGTACAAGTTCAACTTTCCGGCATCTAACCTCGACTTTCAGTTGACCCCTGCCGACTACAATAAGTCGCAGTTGCTGGCACAGTATATCAAGTACCTCTTCTACGATGTCTATACCCTTCATGGTGGCCAAGACTTCATGAAGAAGTATGGTCCGCGCATCTTCCATTTCATCGGCTCAGCAGCCTACTCGCCCACCACGGGAACCGAGACGTTAGGCTATGCTTCGGCAGGTGTGAAGATTACGCTCATCAATGTCAATAACATGAAGTTCTGGACTCCTGAGAATGAGTACACGTTAGCCGATATGGAACTGCTTAACAAGGACCAGTTCCACACCATGCACCACGAGTTCTCTCACATCCTGCACCAGACTAAGTCGTACCCCGTCGCCTATGGACAGGTGACGCCGGGTAGCTACGACCCCATTACCTGGCAGGAGCGCGACTCCGTAAAGAGCCATAGCCTGGGCTTCCTGACGCAGTATGGTTCCAGTGCAACCTATGAGGACTTTGTAGAGCTTCTTTCCTGCACGATTACCGATACGGACACCCGTTGGATGAACACCATCATCGATGCTTGTGCTAACGGCGGGCTGAAGGTTGGTGACAAAGAGCAGGTGCTCACGCTCATTGACTCACTTGAGATTAAGGACCTTGACGATCCTGACAAAGGATGGAACAACTTCACTATCTATGAGGAGTCGCATGTCAGCAGCGCTACTGGCGAGACAGAAAAGCGCTTTGTTCCCAGCTTCCATCAGGCTGATGCCCGTCAGGAGTATTCTGCTAAGGGTGAGTCAGCACCGACCTATACCAAGGTGGCAGACTTCAAATCCTTCCGCAGCTATTTAGACTGGGCTGAAAGCCATGCTACAGCAGAAGCAGCCGGTATGAATGCCATCCTGAAAAAGTTCGACATTGCCACCAAGTGGTACACTGACAGTTGGGGACTCTATCTGTTCAAAATCCGTCGCGAGGTTCGTAAGCGTCAGGAAGAGATTAATGAGTACACCCGTAACAACGTGATTATCTACGACTTGAAATAATGCATTATTCATCATGCATCATTCATAATAATAAATAAGGTATGAAAAGAAATAAGATAGTAAAGAAGATCACGAACGCGATGCATCTTGCATTATGCATCTCAGCTGCTTCTCTGCTGCTGACGTCTTGTACTTTCGAACAGGACGACTATTTTGACGAGACCGCCGCGTTGCGTGTTACCCACATCAACAATTCCATCAAGAAACAGCTTGTCGACCAAAGTGCCGAAGGCAAGTATGGCTGGGTTATCCAGTACTTCGTTTCTGGTACAGACGACTATGACTTCGAGGGCTTCAACCTCTTTGGTCGTTTCTATGACAACAACAAGGTGACGCTGGCCAGTAACCACCGCTTCCTGCGCAATGGTAATGCCAACAAGTACACGGAACACACCAGCACCTTTAAGATGTTGGCCGAGGAAGGTCCTGTGTTGTCGTTCGACACTTGGAACGACATTCTCACCGTTTTCGAGGATCCCGTAGATCCTTCTGCTGCTCCCGGCACGATAACAAATAATGGTGAGGGTATGTTTGGCGACCACAACTTAGTGCTCTCTGCCTTCAAGGACGATGAGGTTCTCTTCCGTGGTGAGCGCCACCGTGCTGAGATTCGTTTCATTCCCTGTGACCGTCCTTGGACAGACTATATGGCTGCCGTCACTGAGAATAAGAACCACATTGCAACTTCTCAGTTGCCGTCTTACTATGTCACCAATGGCGTCGACACCTTGTACTTCTCAGGTCTTAACAAGGGCGTTTTCATCTATGGTGAACGTTTAGTCGACCCGCTGAAGAAGAAGACCCTCTCTTGTGTGTTCACTCCGAATGGTTTCCGCATCAATCATGTTGACTCAATAGGCGACAATGCTTTCCATGAGTTCTTCCTCGCTGATGACAAGACAAAACTTTTGTCTGAAGACGGTAAGACCCAGGTCATCGCCTGCTGGGACAACTATGTAGTGGACTGCCCCTCATATTGGAGAATTGATCCCAGTAAGTTTACGCAGGAACAGGCCACACTCTACGCTCAGATGGAGGCTGAAGTGAAGAAGGTTAATTCAAATTATGTTTTAGATAGTATTGCAATAGGCAGGACGGTAGAAACCATGGCCGATAAGTCTAAGGTCGCTGTCCCAGGTTTGGTGTTGTGCGTTCATGGACCAGCGAGAATGGGACGTATTCCTCAATACAAACCTTATGTTGTCATGAATATCGATAGAACTCAATTCGGACAGGTTCGTTTTTCGGAATCTTCGGATGACACAACCTATTCTGCTATGGCGATGTTCAATGGTACAGATTTGAAGAACATGTGTAAACAGTTTGCAAAGACTACGTGGGGCACCTATGACATTGCTCCTAATGACTTCTTCTGTCCTTCTTATGCTGACCTGAAACCAATAGGCGGTGGAAATACAATAGGTCTTATACTTAAGTAAAATATTTTAGAAACTCAATACATTAATAACTTAACAACGACAATTATGAAAAGATTTTTACTCGTAGCCGTTATAGCATTGATGACCCTCAGTGCATCGGCAGTAAACCGTACTCGTGCCCCAAAGGGTATGTTGGTTAATGAAAAGAAAGCCGCAATGTTCACACCTGGTGCTTTCAAGAGTATTGCTGCCAAGCAGCAGGCAATGAATGCATTCTACTCTGACTATCAGCCGACTCTTAGCAAGGCAAAATATGTCAAGAAGGCTTCACTTCGTGCAGAAGAGGAAGAGGAATTAGAACTGATTCCCGCCTATTCTCAGTGGACTTATTTCTATTCTACCATCATGGGCGGTTTTATCCCCAAGATTATGGAAGACCAAGTCCAGTATCTTGTCAAAGACGGCAAGGCTTATCTGGCTCCCTTTGCTAACCTTGGCATTGTTGTGGGCGAGAAGAATGATGAGGCAGAAAACCCGTTTGCACAATATGGTGCAGAAGTCTATACCTTTACCTGCGGTGTGATTGCAAAGTACACTGATCCTGAGACAAGTGAAGAGATAGAGCTGTCGGTGGAGCCCTGCGTGATAGAGGACTATACTCCCTATCGTTCTGGTGAGACCACGTTCAATGCTTATTATATCGCTGAAGACAATGAACTATATATTCCTTCAGACGTAACTTTGGCTCTTTTTGTTAGCGGAGGCACAGAGAGGGAAATCTTCGATGAATATTATGTTGCCCGTATGCTTGACTTGATGCCGCAGGAAACCTATAATCAATATATCTCGAAAGGTACGTTCACAGGTACCAGCTATTATGGCGCAGAATATAACATGGAAGGCGAGTGTTTGATCCTTCTTGGTGGCGACTACTATTGTGTAAAAGGCGCTGATGGTAGTGGAAATACTGATGCATGGGTAGAGTATGAAGTTGATGAAAACGACGAATCTATCGCTGTAGTTTCTGAAAACCAGTATTGTGGTACATTCAATTTCTATAATGACGATACGAGAACCGACACTCATCCTGGTATTGTTGTTACAGTAGGTCTTCTGCAAGAAGGTGGTGAGTTGACCGCATTTAACTCAGAAGAAGATTATTCTTCAAGCTATAAGATCTCAGATACCACTGAGGAGACAACCAAAATAGAAAACACAAACAATACGGTTTATGGTGACTATGTCTTTGTGGATGAGCCTTATAAGGGTGGAATGTATGAGGCAATGCACCAGACCATCGTTATCACTTACGAACCCATCGAAACTGGCATTAAGACTGTTACTTCGGAAAAGAATAGTAAGTTCGACGGTGTTACCTATAACCTCGCAGGCCAGCGTGTCAGTGACACTCAGAAGGGTATCGTCATCAAGGACGGCCGTAAGGTTGTGATTAAGTAATTTCTCAGTTTTTAATATCGTTTAATCGGGAGAGTTGCATGCGGCTCTCCCGATTTTCTTGCTAAATTGTTTGGATGTTACGTGAAGGATGCTTATCTTTTGCATTGAAACGTCTTTGCGGGTCTTTAGTTTATTTAAGACGGGAAAGTTTGGAGGTATGAGAAATAATGCGTAACTTTGCAAACTCAAACCTATTGCAATAGATAATAAACTGATATGAAGAGATTCTGTTTGTTGCTGACAGTACTGCTGTCGGCCATAGTCAGCAGCACGGCTATGCCTGCTTATAACAAACCCGTGAAGGTACAACAGCCTGACGGTTCGTATGTGACCATCCGTCTGCATGGCGATGAGTGGTTGCACTTCAATACGACGGCTGACGGATATACCGTGGTAAAGGACGATAGCGGCTATTATCGCTATGCCGAACTGAAGGACGGAAGACTGGCGGCTACTGCTCAGGTGGCTCACGACCTGGATGAGCGCTCTGCACAAGAGCAGGCTTTCCTGGCGAGTGTCAAGAAGTATCGGGTTCCTGAGATGTCGGAAACCGTACGTGGCATGAAAGCCCGTGAGGTGGAGGCACGTGCCAAGACGCTGTCTGCCCATCAGGCACGTCGTGCTGGTTCGAACAGGGCTGCTGTGTTCGACTATAGTAAGTTCAAGGGACTCATTATCCTAGTAGAATATAAGGATCAGACTTTCTCACGCGAAGACTATAAGGAGGTGTTTACCGATATGGTGAACAAGGAGGGCTATACGGGTTATAGTAATAGTGGCTACGGCCGTTTCACGGGTAGTGTGCGCGATTATTACTCCGACAATTCTGGTGGGAAGTTCCAGCCGCAGTTCGACATTGTGGGACCTGTCAAGATTAATTATAGCAAACTTGATGCTAATGGAACCGAAAACGGTGAGACGTTAGCGAAGGCAGCCGTTGATGCTGCCGATGAGTTGGTGAATTTTGCAGACTACGATACTGATGGCGATGGCAAGGTGGATATGGTCTATTTCGTCTATGCAGGACTGAGTTCGAATTATGAGGGGAACGATGAGGGGCTGCTTTGGCCATACGCATATGACTTTACTTATTATAACAATCTGAAGAAGGACGGTAAACGGTTGGCTCGCTATGCTTGTTCTACGGAGTTGTTGGGCGCTGAAAGCTCCAGCATTCTGGACGGAATTGGCACCATCTGCCACGAGTTCAGCCACGTGTTGGGCTTGCCTGACTTCTACGATACTGACTATGAAAAGAGTGGTGGAGAGAGCCTACATCCTGGCGACTGGTCGGTAATGTCGGGTGGCAGTTACCTTAATTATTCTCGTACTCCTGCCGGCTACTCGCTCTATGAGCGTTATGCCGTGGGCTTCTACGACGAGCCGGAGGTGATAGATGCTGAAGGAGCCTATGTACTGGAACCTCTCTACCTGAACGGTAAGGGCTATCGCATCAATACGCCTGTCAACAAAGAGTTCTTCCTGTTTGAAAACCGCCAAAAGACAGCCTTCAAGTGGGATAAATATCTGCCGGGCAGCGGCATGCTGGTACATCGTGTGGATCAGACAAGGAATGATGTGTGGACATATGGTAATTCGGTAAACGCCAACCCCTCACGTAACTATTATGAGATAGTGAGAGCCGGCGGTGATGGACATAATAGCGCTGGTAGTGCATACGACGTGTTCCCCGGTTCAGCTCATGTGACGGCATTGCATAACAATACTGAGCC
The DNA here is from genome assembly GCA_016291005.1 of Prevotella sp. Taxonomy (GTDB): domain Bacteria; phylum Bacteroidota; class Bacteroidia; order Bacteroidales; family Bacteroidaceae; genus Prevotella. The sequence goes on from JAEEVT010000063.1 coordinate 17,853, forward strand.
GGCTAACCTGAAGACATGGTCTGGTAAGAACACCAAGTGGGGACTGACCAATATCAAGATGGCGAATGGCGTCATAACGTTCGATGTGGGAAATACATACGTGGTGAATAGTGTGAGCCTGCCCGAAACGGCAAGTGTAGGCGTTGGCCTGACAACCCAGCTGACGGCCGTGGTAGAGCCGGACTACGCAGAGTACACCCTGACATGGAGTTCTCAAGATGAAACTATCGCTACCGTTGACAAAGATGGTGTTATAAAGGGTGTTAAGGTGGGCGAGACCGACATTACTGTAAAGACTAACAATGACCTGACAGCCACCTGTCATGTCACAGTAGAAGAGATGAGTGCTATCGATGTGGCTGAGTTCAAAAGTCTGGAGGATGGTCAGGAGGTATTGTTGACATTGACAGATGCTGAAGTACTTTATGTCTATGAAAACGATGCCTATGTCCGTGATGCCAAGGGTGGTGCCTTCATGTTCAAAAATGCTGATCTTGGTCTGAAGAAGAACGACCGTGTTAATGGTACTGTCTATGTGAGGGCAAAACATGAAAACAAGATGATAGAGGCTGCTGGTGTTGGCGCTTCGACGAATAACGGTGGACTGACCATAAAGAGTGGTAATGAGGTGAAGCCTGTGGAGGTCAAACTCGATAACCTGTCAGAGGTAGACTATTCGGAATATGTTGTCTTGCGTGCTGTACAGTTGGAAAGGAACAATGGCGTATGGGTCATAGATCAAGATAAACGTATACTGTTGGGGAATCCTTTCGCCTTGCAGGGCTTTGGCATGATGAACTTTAAGAACAAGTATTACGATGTGGAAGCTATCTATGGTACAGATGTCCAGAATGGAGAAGTCATTGATGAGCTCTATAGAGTAAAAGAGCTTGTAGAGGTATCCGCCCCCGTTAGTGGCATTGAGGTCGTCGGCACGGAAACGACGTCTGCTGATGGAACATACTTTAACCTGCAAGGCCAGCGCGTCAGCCCGAACACAAAGGGCATACTGATCCGTAACGGCAGAATGGTCGTGAATAAGTGAGCCTCTATAGCCGACTTATGAACAAAATACTGACGACATTGTTTGTTCTGGGCTGTCTGCTGTCGGCCTCAGCAGAAGGTTTGGAGGTACCCCTCATCCAGAATGTCGATGCCTACGAGACCATGTCGCTCAACGGAGAGTGGAACTACATCGTGGATGTTCAGGAGGAGGGCTACTACGACTATCGTATGAACGTGACGCCCTGGGGATTCTTTGTCAACGCAAAGCCCCAGCGGCCTGAGGATCTTGTCGAGTACGACTTCGACAAGTCGCCGACGATGCACATTCCTGGCGACTGGAACACGCAGGACGAACGTCTGTTCTTCTACGAAGGCACGGTGTGGTTCAATACGAGTTTTAAGGCTGTGCCTACG
>JAEEVT010000184.1 GCA_016291005.1 Prevotella sp.
GGCAACAGCCTGAGATAGGCAAAACAAAGGTAACAATCGACCAGTCCAACCAGTCGATAGCCACCCTTCGCATTCCCGCAGACACAAAGGACGACACCATCCATCTCATCTGCGAGGTTCACGACGACGGTCCCTTCCACCTCGTCGCCTACCGCCGCATCATTATCGCTATCAAGCGGTAGTATGGCTAACGCTGACGCCATTGTTCCTTATATTACGTTAAAGTGCCGTAGGGCATTGAGAATGCCGTCGTCGTCAACGGAGGTAGTGACGTAGTCGGCCTGTTGCTTTAGGGCGTCGATGGCGTTGCCCATCGCGACACCGATGCCGGCCTGAAGAATCATCGAGGTGTCATTGCCACCATCGCCAAAGGCCATCGTACGGTTAGGGTCAAAGCCTTCGTGGCGGGCTATCGCCAGAATGCCCTTGCCCTTATCGGCACCGTTGGCGGTGATGTCCGTAAACTCCGGATGCCAGCGACCAGACACACATTGCGGCATACGAGCCATCAGTCCTGGCTCGTAGTCAGCAGAAAAGAAAGCCGTCAACTGGAGAATATCCTGTTGGAGTACGACATCTAACGGCGAGGCTTTGTCGAGGTTCTTTACGGCCAGCATCAGGCGGAAGATGCGGTCGACGTCGCCCTTGGGATCGAGTACCGCCACATCCTTCCGGCCGATGACAATAAGGCCATAGGCATTCGTCTGTGCATCTTCCACGCAGGTCATCACATCCTCCTTAGGAATAGGTTGGCACGTAACCATCTCATTTCCTACATAGCACAATGCGCCGTTGGTGGTAATATAGCCGTCAATCAAGTGCTCAATAGCGCCCATATTAGTGATAATCAACGGTGGCCGGCCCGTGGCGATATACACCCGCGAACCGTTGGCCTTGGCTTGCGTCAACGCAAAGATGGTCGATGCAGGAATCTCGTGCGTCTGAAAACTCACCAACGTTCCGTCGATGTCAAAGAATAAAGCGTATTTCTGTTTCATAACTGGGGGACAAAGGTACGAATAAGCGAGCGAAAAGCCAAATATATTGGAGCTTTTCCGAGCGAAAAGGCTTCCTAACGAGTTGCAAAAATTACAAAAAGTTACAGAATTTACAAAAAAGTTACGGAATTTACAAAAACGCACTCACCAAAAGCCAAATACGTGCACCTATTTTCTTCCGTTTCCGTTTTTTTGACTAACTTTGCAAACCGATTACAGGACATCCGGAAGATTACAAAGAGAAGAAATAAACATGTACGAATACGAAGGACTGCGCGATATGTTTTTCATCATGCTCTATGGCGGGGCAACGATGATGGCATTGGTAGCAGCACTGTACCTCTGGCTGAGGAGCGGCAATGCCGTGAATCGCGAGGTAGAGTCGCTCAAGGAACTGCGTCTCTGGGCGGCGGTATTCCTGGCATCGGTGGCTGCCAGCCATGTGTGGTGGTCGCTGCTTGGCACGGTGTGGCTGACGGAGGATCGGGTCGTCCGTAACATCGTAGCTATCACATTAGACCGCGTGACCTTCGTACCTTTGATGATGTGTGTCTTGCTGCGTATGTTGCAAGACCGCAGGAGACCGCTTTGGCCCGTAGCCGCAGCGATGGTGCCCTTCATAGTAATAGCCATAGTAAGCATCGTCATGCACTACGACATGTTCGAGTGGTATATCGAGGGCTACAGTCTGCTGTTAGGACTAACCTTTATTATTTATTATGTACACGCGCTAAGAATCTATGGCCGTTGGCTACACGACAATTTTGCCGATTTGGAGCACAAGGAAGTGTGGCAGAGTCTGTTGCTATTAGCGTGTATCCTGCTGGTTTACGTGGTCTATACCACCAATGAGGGTGCCCTCGCCATTGAGTATCTGGCCCAGGTGCTGACGCTGGTCATCATTGGCTTTGTAGTATGGCGGGTAGAGACGCTACAGTTGTTGACGATAGAAGAAACGGAAATAGAAGATGACAATGAGGATTTGCCGATTAAATCATTACTGGTACAGCATTGCGAGACACCAAAGCTCTACCTACAGCATGACCTGACATTAGCACAACTGGCTCAAACCATTGGCACCAACCGCACCTATCTGGGAGCTTATTTCGCCGCAAGGGGTGAGACGTACAACTCCTACATCAATCGCCTGCGTATCGACCACTTTAAACAACTCTACCAGGAGACACTTAGCAAAGGACTCAGCTCTACCGCCAAACAGCTATCCCAACAGAGTGGTTACCATAGTTACACGACGTTTGCCACCGTCTTCAAGCAATTCACTGGACAGACGGTAGCAGCCTGGATGAAAGATCAATAAATGAGTGTGCTTGATGCTGAAAATAAATAGTAAACAAAATGACAAACGAGGAGAAGATATATAAACCAGAACACGACGAGGAAGCAAAGGATTTCGTCCATCGTGTCATTTCCGAGCAGGAGGACCGGGAACCGTTGCGCATCGTGGAACAGTTGGTGGAGATTGCCGTGGGCGAGCTGAAGGGCCGTCCCTACGACATCAGCGCCCAAGTCACGGAGAAACGGATGAAGGTGACGTTGCGTCACAAGGGGCGTCCTATCGATTCTCGCATGGTGTGGGTCATGGGCGACCATACCGACCGCGTGGACTATCATTCCGATGGTACCGACGACGGTTGGGTACTCTCTATCCGCCGTGACATTCCCCCACTAATTGTCACACGACGATAAAAAACGAATTCATCACATTGGACTTTTGTACTGAATAATAGATTTCTAAATAGATGTATCAAGGTAAGAAGATTGTAAAACCACCCTATTTGAAAGCAGGGGACAAAGTGGCTCTTGTGTCCCCTGCCTATTGGGTGCCTGAGGAGGCTATTCTGCTGGCGGCAGAAGTTATCAGAAGCTGGGGATTGCGCCCAGTGATAGGCCCACACACCACCAGTCTGGAAGTCGACGCCTACTCAGGAACCGCCGACGAACGGGCAGCCGATATGCTCTGGGCACTCGAAGACGACAGCATCAAGGCTATTGTCTGTTCGCGAGGCGGCTATGGTTCTATACACTTGCTGAACCGCATTCCCATGGAATGTTATCAGCAACATCCGAAATGGCTGTTAGGCCATGGTGACATCACGACATTGCTCTATGCCGTTGCCGGAGCAGGGGTAATGTGTCTTCACGGGCCTATGGCATTCCAGATAGCCGGCAATCAGGAACCCGCCTGCTCTGTCGTTCGCAACATACTCTTTGGCACGTTGCCTCAATACAAGACATCCAGCAATCCCTATAATCGGTGCGGCCATGCAGAAGGCATCCTGATTGGAGGAAACCTGTCAAGTTACGCGGCTATCACAGGTACCAAATACCATCACTCCCCAAAACAAGACATCATTCTCTTTGTTGAAGAAGTGGAAGAATCGTTGCACGCCATTGACAGACTGTTCTATACTTTGCGCCTGCAACTGGATTTCGAACGTGTCAAGGGCATCATCTTCGGATCGTTCAATTCCATCAAGTACGACCTGCAGTATGGCTGTGTCGAGCAGATGTTGCTAACCCATCTTCACGACTTGGAGATTCCTGTCTGCTGTGGATTCTCCGTGGGCAGTAACAGCTGTCTGCCACTCATTGAAGGAGCGCCATG
>JAEEVT010000185.1 GCA_016291005.1 Prevotella sp.
TCTCTGTTGGTGCGAATACGCTGCGTGCTTTGATCCATCCCGTTGTTGGTAATGACCTTCAGCGAGAACATCTCGTTGCTGCCTGGCTGGATATGCAGGAACTGATAGGCCAGGGGTTCCTCTTTCGGGAAGTTGATGGCCACAGCATTCATCACGTTGTCATTTTGTATGTGGTTTGCCGAACAGTGGAACGGCACAATTTTTATGCTCGACTCGATGATGCCCGTGTTGGGATTGCGATTGACGGAATATACCTGTCCCTCGTTCAGACCAAACTTCTGGATGATGGTGTTCAGCGTGAAAATGACGGTCTCAGGCTTCTTCTGGGGTGCTGCCGACGGATCGGCACTAATGGTTGTAAGGGCGCTGCAAGCGATGAGCAGCATGATTATTATTCGTTTCATAGTTATAATTGTTTTTATTTCGATGATGCTTGTTCTAAATTATATTTTGAAATCTCGAGTTCCAGTTCTGCCCACTTCAGATAGGCCTCGTTGGCTTGTTTCTTCATGAGGGCTATCTCCTCGGGGGTGTACTGATAGTTCTTTGGACGGGTTATCGGGATGTCGCGTTCGGTCAGCGTTACCATCTTTTCCTGAGGCTTTGCGGTTTCGGCAACAGCCAACTCCTTGTTGACTTCTTCGACAGCAGGCTGCGTTGTGGTTTCGGCTGTTGGAGTCTGAGCCGTCTTCGCATCCTGTGCCAGGAGGGCAGCGTCGCGTTTCACGACGGTGGTTTTCACCTTGGATTTCTGCACCTTGACAGGAGTGGGTATTGGCGCTGGGGGTTCCGTTTCCACCTTTGCCGCAACGATTTCTTCCACCTCATTATTCTTGAATCGACAATCAGTAACATTCTCCGCAACGACATCCGTTGTTGTCTCCTTGGGCGGCATGAGCCATATCACCATGATGCCAGCCACACAAGCAGCAGCAATCCAAGGCCAGACGATGCGACGTGGCTGCTTATCTTCTTTGGCCATGCGCTGCATCAGTCGTTCGTTGAGGTCGGCAGGCATCTGCGGGCGTTCTGCTTCGTCCATTTCGAGGGCGTTGCGCAGGTTCGCGTCCGTCTGTCTGAAGGCATTGATTTTCTCCTCTGTCATGATTGCAACATTTTGATGATTTTACATATTTTCTTTCTCGTTCTGCTGAGCTTCGAAGCCACCGTCGTAGGTATCGACTCTGTGACGTAGGCTATCTCTTTCAGGCTCATCTCTTCGTAGTAGAACATCGTGACGATGGCTCGTTCCTCAGGTGGCAGATGCTTCAACGCTGCACGAATCAACTGTACCATTTCTTCGTTGGCATGTCCCAGTGTCTCTTCCACTTCCGCATCCGACAGTTGCTCGGCCCTACCCTCGCGGTCTTCGAAGTAAATCACCGGTTGGCGCTTATGCCTCAGCCACGTGACGGCCTCGTTGTAGGCTATGCGTGATATCCACGTACGGAGTGCTGACTTCTCGGCGTCGTATGTCGCGATGTTTCTGAACACTTTCACAAACACATCCTGATACACCTCCTCGGCATCCTCTGTCGCTGGCAACATCCTCGCTACCATTGCGAAGACCTCGTTACCATAGCGTTCGAGCGCCTGTCGTTGGGCTTTGGGACTCTGTTCACGCAGTCCCCTTGTCAGGTCTATGTCTATTTCAGCCATTCGTTTTTTGTTCTTATCTACTTATATATACGACCTCAATCTCCAAAATATTGCACTAAGCATGAAAAAACTAAAAAATCATCTGTCCTTTGCCATTCCTTTGCCATCTATATGCGTGCAAAGATACAAAAACATTAACTTTGGGGAGAAACGCAAGAAAAATTCAATTTTGATCAAAAATTTATGGAAGATTCAGATTTAGTTCGTATTTTTGCAGAGTCAGAGTCCACCACGCTTCCCGTTAACCAGCGTACCAGGGTGGATTTTATATGCGCAATTTTATGCCTGAATACGATATAGCACTGGAACTTGCACGTCTGCACATTTTGACTGGAGCAGACTTTGTTCGTCAGCTGAAGATGCTGGCTCAATATAACATCTTCAAACCTGTTGACAACGAGAGGAACATCTATGCAGCAGAAGGTAGTCATCGTGACGATATGCCACTACTGCTTGATGCGGCACGCAAGGCTGTTGCGCATGGAAACAAAGTATATATTCTCCCTAATCCCAAAGGCATAAGGACAGCCGACTTTATCTTTGAGAACAAGGGTATCTTCAAGATGTACGACCTGAAAACCATATCAGGAAAGGCTTCATTGGAAAATAGACTGATGGAGTCTATAGGTCAGACCAATCACGTCCTTATAAATGTTTGCAGCCAGTACAACCCTCGATTGATGGCCACACAAATCAGGAACTACTTTCAAGTGAACCCTACTGCCATAGAGGTTCTTGTTTACAAAGGCAAGAAGATGATAGTTGTGACTCGGCGTATAGCCCAGAACCCACTCTTCCTAATACTGTTCCAGCGAAAGTATGTGAAATAAAAAAGCCGCCTCAGTGGGTGGCTTTAAAAATTGGGGCAGGGTCGATACGGGCTTACCCCCACGCGGAAAGTACCGGATTAGTCATTTCTGACGCTGCAAAGATAGGAAGTTTTATCGAAACTTCCAAATTTTGGAGCAACTTTTTTACGATTCGTGGCTCATTGATTTCTAACTCTTTATCCTCAGTCGTCATATTTCGTTTGCAAAGTTACATTTTTAATCTCACCTCTGCTTATCCCGAACTCAGGTTATTTATAGGTTATTCCTTAATCAGGTACTGACCCGTCATTTCCTTGGGCTGCTGCAGGCCCATGATGTGGAGGATGGAGGGGGCCACGTCGGCCAGGGCGCCGTTGTGTACCTGCGCCTTCTGGTTCGCGGTCACGTAGATGAAGGGAACGGGGTTGGTGGAGTGGGCCGTGTTGGGCGTGCCGTCGGCATTAAGGGCATGGTCGGCGTTGCCGTGGTCAGCGGTGATGATGGTCTCATAGCCCATCGCCTTGGCCACCTCCACAATCTCGTTCAGGCATTGGTCGATGGTCTTCACGGCTGTCTGAATGGCGGTATAGACGCCCGTGTGCCCCACCATGTCAGCGTTGGCGAAATTGGCGACGATGAAATCGTACTTATTTTCGTTGATGGCCGCCACGAGTTTGTCCTTGATTTCGAAGGCCGCCATCTCGGGCTTCAGGTCGTAGGTGGCCACCTTGGGTGAGGCAACCAGGATGCGGTCTTCGCCCGCGAACGGCTCCTCGCGCCCGCCATTGATGAAGGAGGTCACGTGGGCGTATTTCTCGGTCTCGGCGATGTGCAACTGCTTCAGGCCTTTGCTGGCGATATATTCGCCGAGGGTATTGGTCAGGTTATCCTTGGGGAAGAGGATGTGCACGCCCGTGAAGGTGTCGTCGTAGGGTGTCATGCAGTAGTACTGAAGGTTGGGAATAGTCGTCATGCCCTGCTCCGGCATATCCTGCTGCGTGAGCACGATGGTCAGCTCCTTGGCGCGGTCGCTGCGGAAGTTGAAGAAGATGACGACGTCGCCCTCCTGGATGCGGCCGTCGATGTTGCCGTTGACGAGCGGCTCCATGAACTCGTCGGTGTTCTTGTGCTCCTCGTTGTGGCTGTC
>JAEEVT010000064.1 GCA_016291005.1 Prevotella sp.
GGCCTCCGTCGTGTTCGAGATGACGAAACGGATTTCGGGCTGGTCGGCCAGAGCCATGAAGGCGTCATTCTGAGAGTAGGGGTTCAGCGCACGGCTGATGACGTCGATGCGCTCCAGCGTGTTCACGGGCTTGCCGTTCTCGCGGCCCTGAAGGTTCACGTGGTAAAGGCAGTCCTGACCGTTCAACCACTCGACCATACCCTTGTCGATGGGCTGTACGACAACGACACTACCATTGAAGTTGGTCTTCTGGTCCATGTTCCAGATAATCCAATCAACGAACGCACGGAGGAAGTTACCCTCACCAAACTGAATCACTTTTTCAGGCATCACGCTCTTAGGAGCGAAGTGTTTGTTTAACGGCTTTAACATAATTCTTATTCTTAATATAAATAGCTTGTTTTAATTGTGCTGCAAAGGTAGCGAATATTTTTGTAACGTGTTCTCTTTTTTACCTAATTTTAGACGTTAACGTTTGCGGACAAACCTTGCAAAAAGTTTGGCAGTTTCCAAATTAATTCCTACCTTTGTCGTGTCGTTAAGGAATGTAATGTATATGGAACGGAAACTGTTTTGCGAGATTTCGCCTTTTACCTATAGGCTGTCGATGGAGAAGGAAATACTGAAGCGCCATGTTCAGGACATGTTGCGGAAGACGCGGTTTGCCAAGGAACGGACGGAGGAGTCGTTGCCTGTTGTCGTCTATCGCCACAACTCGCTCATCCGTCGGCGGCTTGGTAATGTCGACATGCAGCTGCAGGAGAACAAGGCGACGAACCTCGCCCTGGCGGTGAAGCACATCGACGGGCTGATGATTCGTCCAGGAGAGACCTTCTCCATCTGGAAACTCATAGGACGCACTACCAAGCACAAGGGCTACAAGGAGGGACTGACCATCGCCAAGGGCAAACCCTCGCAGGGCATCGGCGGCGGCATGTGCCAGCTGTCGAACCTCATCCATTGGCTCGTGCTGCATAGCGAACTGACAATCACGGAGCATCACCACCACGACGGACTCGACCTCTTTCCAGACTTCGGTCGCCAGATACCCTTCGGAACTGGCACCAGCATCTCGTACAACTACATCGACTACCGTTTCCGTAACGACACCCGGAATACCTATCAGCTCCGACTTTGGACAGACGACGAATACCTGTGCGGCGAACTGCGGGCCACGGAACAGCAGTCCCACACCTTCCACATCCATGCCGAGAACGAGTTCTTCTCGCGAGAGGGTGGGGTGGTCTATCGCAACGGAGAGGTTTATCGCGACATCATCGACCGCGCCTCCGGCCAGCGTCTCGAAAGCCAGCTCATCCGCACCAACCATGCCCGAGTGATGTACGACTGTCCGTCATCGATGATCATTAGAGAGATATCACTATGAAGGATAAAAACATAACTTTTATATAAAGGAAAACATTTAGTGGCGGACTAAATAATTTCCTATAAGAAAAGTTGCAAAAAGTTCCTTCATATCCTTCATACGCCAGAACGCAAGATAAATTGTTTTCGCGAAATATCCTCCATCCTCCATCTTTTAGCATAACTTGCTTTCAATAACTACATTACGGATGGAGGATGATTGGTGGAAGATGGAGGATGATCCTCAAAAACACCTAAAAACGACTCGAAAAACAGTTGTTTGAACCCAAATCGGTCATTAGATTTTATGTCAGAGTAGTATTTGTTTTGAGCAGATTGGTGGTATAGGCTTTGAAGCCGTAGCGGGCTACGTCAAGAAGACTATGCTAACAAGATGCCAAAGGAAATGCTGCTATAGCATGAAAAGGCAAAAAGAATCTCTCATCTCTCCCTAAATCTTTGGGATCGCCTTTCTACAAAGGGGTTTGAGCACGGGAGGGATTGTTTTCATCCCTCCCATATCTCTCCCTCATCTCTCCCGTCACGTGTAAGCGTATCCGCTTTGACGCCTTGTCGTTTATCGTTTCTTCCATCTGTCAGGCAATAGTTCTCTGTATTCCTGTATGTCTATTGGTTTCTTTGGCGGTATTGCTGCAGCCCTGTTGATGACATCAGAGATGTACTCGAAGAAATTGATGTTTTGGAGTCTGCACGAGCATGCCAGCGAGTAGAACATGGCTGCACGCTCCGCTCCCTTGTGGGATCCGAAGAAGAGCGAGTTCCTTCTTGAGAGCGAGATGTACCTGTTGAGCCTTTCTACAAGGTTGTTATCCAGATTGTAGTCGCCTCTGGTGAAGATATTCTCGATGGCGTCCCATTCATTGAGCATATAGTGCACGGCATTATACCTGTCCGACTTGGGCAGCATCTCCGGATCGGCAGCAAGCCGGTCGAGTTTCTCGCGTATCTTCTTCAGTATCCTTGGGGCATACTTCCTCCTCCAGCGTAGGTTCTTCTCTACCGTCCATCCGTCTATGCCGATCTTGTGCTGATGCTCCATCTGATAGAGCTCATTGATGAGCCTGACTATGGCCTGTGCCTCTTCGTCATCGTCGCCGCAGTCGAGGAATTTCCTCTTCACATGCTGCAGGCAGGACAGTCTCGTAAGCTGTGCCGCCATCTTCCTGTAGGGAGAGAATCCGTCCGACTGGAAGGTTCCTCCATAGTCACCTATATAGTTAAGGATGACATCCTGCCCTCTTGATCCGTCGTGATAGAAGTAATAGACAAGGCCTGTATGTATGGCTGTCACTACCCAGATGTAGCCCTTCTTCGAGCCCTTCCCGTCAGGCATCTTGACCAGTACGCGATGATAGGTCTCGTCGCCAGCCAGATAGTCGTCCTCCTTGACAGCCAGCCCCATCGCCTTGTACAGGTTCTCGAATATGGCCTCCGTCTTGCGCAGCAGCCCGTGGGCCGTACCCTTGTCCATGTCGAAGCCGTTCTCCGAGAAGTACTTCACGATACGCTCCACCGGCATGGAGTAGATGTAGCGCAGCTGGGCGATGCCTGCGATGAAGGAGCCGTCGTAGTTGGAGCCCTGCAGAGGAGCAAGGGGAGCCTTGCCCTCCATAACAGTGCCATCCTGAGTGTAGACATGCACGTGATATATTTTCTTGATAAAGCGCATGGGCACGAGGATATAGCGTACCACGTCACGAGTATCAATCAGGCGTGCCTTCATCTCATCGAAACGGGAATCTGTGGGATAGACGTCTTCTTCCTCTATCTCTACTTCGTAGTGTTCCTTGCGCCTGGCACCGTAGTTGGTCTTCTCCCTCGGCTTCGGCTCAGGAGTTGCCTGCCCGTCATTGGAGTCAGGAGAGGATTCATTGGAAACGGCGACAGGCGGAGTCTGCTTCTCAGACTTGTTCTGCTGTATCTTCGTCAGTCCCTTGATGATGTTGCGCTGCTTCTGTTCCTCCGCATTCTTTCGGACGAGCAGCTCGCGCAGATCGGATACTTCACGCAGAAGCTCATCCACCTTGCGGTTGGACTCCCCCAACTGGCACAGGGCATCCTTAAGCTGTTGTTGGAGGAAGGCAATCTGCTGCTGGAGCATACTGATAATCTCGTCCTTTTTCATACTGCAAAGGTACAAAAAAAGAACGAGACCACCAAATAAAAATCAAGTTATTTTTGATTTATTTTATTGATAATCAGGCGGTTGTAAAATCATCGAATTACCGATTCTCAGTCTCTTGCGATATTTCACGCTCCTGAGACTCACGCCCCGCATAATAGCGGAAAGCGTCCTGTAGGGCATCTCTACGGCCTTCTGGCCAGGCCTGAAACGGGGTAGCTCGAAGGTACCTCGCTCCAACCGCTTCTGATAGAGAAGGAATCCGTCACCGTCCCAGCAAAGGAGCTTCACCATCTGGCGGCTCTTGCCGAAAAAGATGAAAACGTCACCGTTCAGCAACGGACGCTTCAGTTCCTGGCTCACCAGTTTCGAGAGTCCGTTGATGCCAAGGTTCATCCGCACATAGCGCTGGCACACGTAATACCGCCTGCTTTCCTCTAATCCGAACATGGCACGCCCTCCCCGGAATAAAGCTTAAGGAATGAAACGACGGCCTCTGCACTGCCGCGACGGATATTGATCACCGTCCCGTCAGGGAGTGTCAGGCTGATGCCTGTAAGAATATCGCAGGAATGAGGCTCAACACAGGATGCTTCATGAACAACTACAGGAACAAAAGATGCCTCAGGCACTAAAGCCGTCTCTTTCTTTAAGGGCTCTGGCTGCAGACTGGCTGCATGAGCTTTTGCCTGGCGGATACTATGCCCATTACGGCTCATCCAATTCTCATAACAGTGAAAACCAACATTGTGTTTACGTAACAAACTGCGAATCCGGAGATGAGGATCCTTGGCCAGACCTGACAGATATTCATCCCAGATTTTCGAATAGCGGATACCTACTGCACTGTAATACATCATTCTGATATTTAAGTTGATGGTGCAAAGGTATACAAAAACCAAATAGCCCGCAAGGCGTCAAAGCGGATACGCTTACGATTTCTGTCAGTTATCCAGTACTTTTCCGAAGGTTATCCTAAGGATTTTCTCAACCGAACTTCGACGCCATCAGGAAGCGCATCCGCGAGTTTGAAGAGGAGAATGAACCAATCATGTAGTGTGTTTCTTATGCAGTCTGTCGATAATGACGGCGAGGGCGCCATCACCAGTCACGTTGCAGGCGGTGCCGAAGGAGTCCATTGCGATGTAGAGGGCAATCATCAGCGCCTGGGCGTCAGGATTGAAGCCCAATACGCCTGCCATCGGCCCTAAGGCAGCCATCACCGCTCCTCCTGGCACGCCAGGGGCTGCTACCATACAAATGCCTAAAAGCACGATGAAATGGAGGAAAAGCGGCAGGTCGTGTGGCAATCCGCCGATGAGACAGACGGTGAGAGCGCAGCAGGTAATCTTCATCATCGAGCCAGAAAGATGGATGGTGGCGCAGAGTGGAACGCAGAAACTGGCAATGTCATCGCTTACGCCGTTCTTTTTGGTCTGTCGAAGGGTGACTGGTATCGTGGCAGCACTCGACGAGGTACCCAGGGCCGTCATATAAGCTGGTAGCATATTCGCCAGCAGCCGTAGCGGATTCTTACTGGCCACTCCGCCGGCAATGAGGAACTCATAGAGGAGGATGACGATGTGCAGTACGAAGATGATGCAGATGATTTTGCCAAATACAACGATGATATGATATGCTTCGCCCACATAGGTCATGCTGAGGAAGATGCCAAAGATATATAGTGGCAGGAGTGGGATGATGGCCTTCGCGATGGTCTTTTCGATGATGTTGCGAAACTCTGAACAGCCTTTCTTCAGCGTTGGTGAGTCGGTATAGGCGATACCGATGCCTATTACGAACGAACTCACCAGCGCAGCCATCACGTCGAGTATGGGTGGTATCTCCAAGAGGAAATAGGGCTGTAGCTTTGGTACGTTTTCTACCGTTATCGACGGCTGCGCGTCTATCAGCGCTGGGAAAATAGCCGTGCCAGTAAAGAAAGCCAAGAGTCCCGCAAGGATGGTGTCTGCATAGGCCAGTCCTACTGTCAGCAACAGCAATCTGCCTGCCGACCGTCCAATGTCGGCAATGGCAGGAGTCACCAGTCCGATGATGATGAGCGGGATGAGGAATCCCAGGAACTGGCTGAATACTGAGTTGAACGTTACAAACACGCGCACCGCGCCTTCTGGCAGCACGTTTCCTATCAATACGCCCAGCACGATGGCGATGATGATGCGAGGCAGCAATCCTATTTTCTCCATATTCAGGTGCAAAGATACGAAAAATTGTTGGATTATCGTGTAGTTTTTCGTAACTTTGCTGCGTCTAATGGGTGAAATGATTCTTTGACCTGAAGGTACAATGCGACCAAGGTCGATAAAAAAACAGATGAGACAATGACGACATTAGAAAGACAGTTTGCGCAAACCGTGGCAGAACAGAAGAGCACCATCTATACTGTGTGCTACATGTTCTCGCAGGATGCTGACGAAGTGAACGACCTGTTCCAGGAGGTACTAGTCAATCTTTGGAAAGGTTTCGAGAGCTTCGAGCATCGCAGTGACATCAAGACGTGGGTTTATCGCGTCGCCCTGAATACCTGTATCTCTATAGATCGGAAAAAGAAGCGACGCCAATCCGAAGTCCGGCTGACAATGGACATCAACCTCTTTGAAGACCGTGACGAGGACACTCGCCAAGTGGCTATGCTCCACAAGCGTATCTCCAAGCTCCAGCCCTTCGATAGAGCTATCGTCCTGCTCTGGCTCGAGAACCTCAGCTACGAGGAGATCGGACAGATTGTCGGCATCACTGCCAAGAACGTCAGTGTACGTCTGTTTAGAATCAGAGAACAGCTAAAGAAAATGTAAAACTTAAAAAATTGAAAGGAACCCATTATGAACAACGAGACTTTTGAATTAGAGAATATGCACCAGCAGATGGAAACCCTGAAGAAGAAGCTGGAGCAGCAGGAGATAGTGAACGATCGCTTCATCCGTCACTCAATGGAAAAGACCGCAGGCATGATTAACCGCACATACTACTGGCTGATAATCCTCTGCATTCTGGTAATACCCTATAGCTACTGGGCATTCATAAAACTGTGGGGATTCTCCTTCATCTATTGGATTGCCACATGTATCATGATGCTGGTGTGCGGCGGCGCCACCTTTTATAATAAGAGGAACGTGAGCGATTCGAACCTGATGACAAACAACCTGGTGGATGTACGCCGCAAGATGGCACGCGCCAAGAAGTTCGACAGCGACTGGCTGCTCATCGGCATCCCGATGGTGCTCCTCTGGTTGGGCTGGTTCGTTTATGAGTTGTACAAGCAGGATCACGACCTGCTGAACAATCCCGGCTTATGGGGCGGCTGCATAGGAGCCATTATCGGTACTATTGGCGGCGTCTGCACCCACCTCAAGACCCAGCGCCAGTATCAGGACATTATTGACCAGATAGAAGACCTAACGACAGAGAATTAAAGAATAATGACTATGAACATTGGAGACAAGGCGCCCGAGATTCTGGGCAAGGACGAACAGGGACGGGACATCCGTCTGAGTGATTACAAGGGACGTAAGCTGGTGCTGTATTTCTATCCGAAGGACAATACCAGCGGGTGTACGGCTGAGGCTTGCAGTCTGAGAGACCACTATACTGAACTGCAAGGCGCAGGCTACGAAGTGGTGGGCGTCAGCAAAGACTCTGCAGCCTCGCATGTCAAGTTCAAGGAGAAGCACGAACTGCCCTTCCCGCTGATTGCTGACGTTGACAAGACGTTGTTGCAGGCTATGGGTGCCTGGGGCGAGAAGGTGATGTACGGCAAGAAGACGGAGGGGACTATCCGCACCACCTTTATTATTAATGAGGAGGGCATTATCGAACAGATATTCGCCGGCAAGCAGGTGAAGACCAAAGAGCATGCAGAGCAAATACTGAACGGATAGCGCCGCATGGAGCAGATATTTGGTGCAAAGTTAAGAAAAAAGATGGGCAGTGTGCTCAAAAGAGTACTTTAGATTTGGAAGTATGGAAAAATTTTCTTAACTTTGCAACCAAATATTTGTAAATATGAGAAAGAGAACCGCCGTAACCACCTCGTTGCTATTACTAGCTACTTCGTTCTGCCATGCAAGTGCGTTGACGTTGGCCGAGGCCGACTCCATCATCTGGGTACTGGTAATTGTCGTTATCGGGCTACTTGTGCTGGTTGGCTTTGGCATCCATTATAATAGGGTTATCAGTCGGCGAAACCAACAGCTCATCCGAATACTCAATGCTTTGGATGACTACCGTGCCATTGTGGCCAACGGGGCATTGACACTTGACGAGCAGGAAGAGGTGATGAAGAAGAGCCGGTCTAAGTCGAAGGCTGCCAAGGCAGTCCAGACGGATGGCAGTCAGGCTTTCTACGTGAAGATGGATGCCCGTGTGAACAAGGAGAAACCTTTTACGAATCCTGATTTCAACCAGCAGGCGCTTGCTGATTTTATGGAAGTCGATCTCGAGACGTTCTGCCAGCTGGTTCCACGCTATAAGGATCCTGATAGGACACTTGACTACATCAACTCCCTACGGGCTGAATATGCTGCAAAGATACTTATGGAGCACTCGGACTGCTCGATGGATGAAATGCCCAGCAAGTGTGGCTTCAGTAATTCAGCAGCATTCAACAGCGCCTTCAAATTCGCTTTCGGCATCACGCCGACGGATTATGTACACAGCATGTCCAGCATGTTTAAGAAGAAAGCTGTATTATAGGCGTTATGCCCAATGGCTAAATATGGCATAACCGCATGATGCAGGTTTATTTCTGAGATGTTGAACCGATATCTTTTTCATCTTGTAGCGTTCGTGGTGATTGCCATTTGGGGCTCCACGTTCGTGTTTACCAAGCTCTTGTTGCTTGGTGGACTGAGTGCTGCTCAGATTTTTATTCTACGTTTCATCATTGCCTACGTGCTGTTGCTGGTATACTGTCTGATGAGAGGTATCCGCTGGCTATCAGATTCCTGGCGCGACGAACTGCTCATGGCAGCATTAGGTGTAACGGGAGGCTCGCTCTATTTCCTGACAGAGAACTCTTCCATGAACTACACCACGACGACCAATACCAGCATCATTGTCAGTCTGTGTCCGCTCTTCGCCTCGGCTATCATCGGGCTTTTCTATAAGACGGAACGGCTGAGTGGCTTGCAGACCTTAGGCACGCTGATGGCTGCGTTAGGTGTCATTGTGGTGGTTATGAACGGACACTTCGTGCTCCATCTTTCTCCACGAGGCGATTTGCTGGCTTTTGCTGCCTGTCTCTGTTGGGCACTCTACAGTCTGCTGATGATTCCTGCCAATGCGCGCTACGACACGGTGTTCGTCACCCGTAAGGTGTTTTTCTACGGATTGCTATCGATGACACCTTATTATATATTGTATCCTGATATGAACCTTCATCTGCTTTTTGAACAGCTCCAACTGTTGTGGAACTTGCTGTTCTTGGGGTGCGTAGCTTCCATGTTGTGCTTCTTGACGTGGAACTGGGTGTTGAAGAAGTTAGGGGCTGTCGTTGCCACCAACTACGTTTACTTGAATCCTGTTACAACCATTATCTTTGCCTGGTTTCTTCTTGGCGAGCCCATAACGTTGTGGTTTCTCCTTGGCTCAATACTTATTCTGTTGGGCATGTTTCTGGCAGACAGGAAAAGAGGAAAGTGTTAATCTTGCTTAACAAGTCGAGATAAGAATTGACTTTTAGATGAAACCAGCATCTAAATTATAATTGAAGATTTAAAATTATAGATTATATAATTAAGAATTTTAGTACGACTTAACAACATGAGAAAGCTTCTTACTATGGTTGCTGCCTTTGCGGCAATGACGGCATCTGCCCAGTTTGGTGTTCCCAGAGAGAATCCTACAGTTCCTTCAGTAGTAGCAGAGGTTGAGGACTTTAAGCCTGCTACAACGAATCAGGGTGGTAAACAATACCCGATGGTCAACTCACAGCGCATGGTGCGTGCACAGATCTCAGCGCCTAAGGCCACTTTCGTCGGACTTGACATTGCTGGCAAGATCTATGAGATGACGAAGGACGAGAACGGAGTGTGGACTGGTACTTCTGCTCCACAGGACGAAGGTTTCCACTACTATCAGCTGAATATCGACGGTGCTTCTGTGCCTGATCCGGGAAGCAAGTATTACTATGGTGCCAGTCGTTGGGGCAGTGGTATTGATATTCCTGCTGCCGACGAGTCTTTCTATACCGTAAAGAACGTGCCTCAGGGCTCCATCAATGAGGTGTACTACTGGTCGACCGTTCAGGAGAAGATGCGTCACGGATACATCTACCTGCCCAATGAGTATTATACGAATCCCACGAAAAAGTTTCCTGTTCTCTACCTGCAGCATGGTATGGGTGAGAACGAGACAGGTTGGTCAGCTCAAGGCAAGACGGGCATCATCATGGACAACCTGATTGCGGAGGGTAAGGCAGTGCCTTTTATCATCTTTATGGACAACGGACTTGACACACGTCGTCCAGGTGACCCTGATCCCGCAGAGATGCGTAGGCCTGGCTTTGGTAGTCCGCGTGCTGGTGGTCCTCAAGGACAGCGTCCCGACGGTCCGCGTCCTGGTGGTCCTCGTCCTGGAGGCTTTGGTAATTTCTTCGAAGCGTTCCAGCAGATACTGTTGACAGACATCATTCCGATGGTCGAGAAAAACTACCGTGTGATTGCGGACACTGAGCACCGTGCTATGGCTGGTCTGTCAATGGGTGGCATGCAGACGCGTGGCATCACACTGGCTAATCCCACGACGTTCGCCTATGTCGGTATGTTCAGTGGTGGTACGTTCAGCGTCGACGACCTGAAAGATGCGGCTGACTTCAAGAAGACCAACAAGGTGCTCTTCATGAGCGCTGGTGGCAAGGAGACCCGTATGGCCGAAGGAGATGGTAGTGTAGGTAAAGCCGCCGAGAACCTGAAGGCCTTGGGATTCAATGCCCATAGCTATGTCTCTCCTGAAACGGCACATGAGTGGCAGACTTGGCGTCGCAGCCTTCATGAGTTTGCTCAGCTGATATTCAAATAGAGAGGAAGATCTTCATTTGAAGATTCATGTAGCAATTGAAAATAGATAATAATATAGACGATAAACAGTATATGAAAGCTTTACTTTTTATGCTGCTTGCAACCTGTGCAGTATGTATTCCTTCTGAAGCAGGTAATTATCGGAATGTGTTTGTTGAGATGGGTTATCAGCCTGCTGAGGTCGATGCCAAACTGAAGGAAGTTTTCAACGATGTATTCCGTGGCCCCAACAAAGTGTATTTCGAGGTCGGCGACACAATGGGATACGTCTCTGACGTCAAGAACCACGATGCCCGTACTGAGGGTATGTCGTACGGCATGATGATTGCTGTGCAGTTTGGTGAGAAGGACATCTTCGACCGCCTGTGGCGCTGGAGCAAGAAATATATGCAACATCAGGACGGATCGCGCAAGGGCTACTTTGCATGGAGTTGTAAGACGGACGGCACGCGTAATGCCGAGGGTGCTGCCAGCGATGGTGAGCTGTATTTCATTACTGCGCTACTGTTCGCCTCTAACCGTTGGGGCGATAATACGGGCATCAACTATAAAAAGGAGGCTCAGTTTATCCTCGACTGCATCCAGCCTAAGGAATATACCCCCGAACCTCGTCAGGGTGGTTTCCCTGGCTTTGGTCCAAGGGAGACGGGTCCCCAGAAGATGTTTCTTATCGACCCTGAGACACAGCTCATCACCTTTACGCCTGATGGATTCGGCCAGCGTTTTACCGATCCTTCTTATCACATCCCGGCTTTCTATGAGGTATGGGCGAAGTATGCCGATGACGGACGCAGCGACTATTGGAACCAGTGTGCGCAGAAGAGCCGCGAATTTCTGCATAAGTGCATCAACGAGAAGACCGGCTTGAATGGTGACCAATGTCAGTATGACGGTAGTGAGATGCAGATGCCACGTTTCCCTGGCATGCCCCAGCGTCCTGAAGGCGCAGCTCCTCGCAGGAACGGTAACAATAACTTCCGCTACGACTCTTGGCGTGTGCCCATGAACATCACGCTTGACTACGAATGGAGTGGCAAGGACAGCCTTTGGCAACGGCAGTATGGTGAGACGATTCAGAACTTCTTCTATAGTCAGGGTATCGATACCTTTGTAGATCAGTATCGCGTCGACGGTACGTTGCCTGAGGGCAACGAGATTCTTCAGGCAGGCGGCTTCCGCAAACTGCGCCATAGCATTGGCCTTGTCAGCACGTTGGCAGCTGCTTCCATTCTCTGTCAGCACGAGAAAAAGAAAGAGTTCGTTGATGCCCTGTGGAAGGCACGCCACGAACCCTTTGAGGATGGCTATTTCGATGCCTACTATGATGGACTGCTACGCCTTTTCGCCTTCATGCACCTCAGCGGCAACTACCGCTTGATAGAATTGAAAAAGTAAAGAAGTCTTTCAAAGTTATTTGATGATTTTCTTTCCGCCCACTATTTGTATGGAATGGTGGGACTGTGAACCTTTTATCTGGCGGCCTTGCAGGTCGTAGAACTTTGTCTTGAGCTCGCTCGCTTCGACCTTGGTCGAAGAACTATGATCTTTGCCTTGGGCATGGTCGCTTTGACTTTCAGGTCTAACAATTTCCTTGATACCTGTGGTCTCTTCAGAGAATTGCCATTTGTCGAACTTGAACTGTGATGTGGGCGTACCAGTAATGGAAAAGAACAGGTCTTGAATGCCCGTTATAGGTTGCGTCAGTTCACAGCTCAGTTCAACCCACTCGCCGTTGGTTGGCTCAATGGTCAGTCTGCCCTTGGCGTCAGCCGACTTGCTTTCTGTGCGAACGACGAGCGTTATGTTGCCATCCGACTTGATGCGTGCCTTGAACGACTTGGCACCCGCTTCGCCGAAATCTACGTTATGCACCTTCATATAATTGCTACGGCTGAGGTGGGAGACATAGCAGCCGTTATAGTCGCCTTCACACAGTACGCCTTGACACTGGTTGATGGTCTCGGCCTCTTGTAGGACAAAGGGATTCAGCGTCTGAAGGGGTTCTACGCCTTTGCTGGTGAAGTTGATAAACGGGATGGTACCGTCTGCGTTGGGTGTGAATTCTTCCACACAGGTAGAGCGCTTATAGCCACCACCGTTGGGTAATTTGCCGTTATGGTAGAACATATAGTGGTGACCTTTGTACTCCACGCTGCCGCCGTGAATGGTGAAGCTGTTCTCTGCCTCTCCCAAGATCTTACCTTGATAAGTCCACGGACCTGTGGCTTTATTGGCCGTAGAGTATGCCCAGTGCTCAGGCACGCCGCCGGCAGCATACTCCAGATAATACATCCCGTCGCGCTTGTAAAGCCATGATGCTTCCTCAAAGTTCGGGTCGCCATTGTCGTTCTTGTGGGGTCCGAAGGCTGTTTCATTTTTGACATTCACGGAAACCTCGCTGCCAGTGAATGATGTCATGTTACTATTTAGTTTCACATACCATAGGTTGTTGTTGCCATAATAGAGATAGGCCTGTCCGTTGTCGTCGATAAACACGGTGGGGTCAATCTTGAACCATCCTTTTACTAACGGTTTTCTGATGGGGTCTATATAAGGTCCTGCAGGGTTGTCGGCCACAGCGACGCCAATGCCAGGATAGGCCTCACCCTTAATGGTAGCGGTGACATACCAGTACCACTTGCCGTTGCGCTCAATGCACTGGCTGGCCCAGCAGTCGTTGTCTTGTTTGGCCCAAGCAGAGAAAGTGGCAGACGTCAGTGGCGTACCACGGTAAGTCCAGTTCACCATATCAACCGTACTATAGAGCAGCCAGTCCTTCATGGTGAAATAGTTATTGAGTGTCTCGTTCTCGTCGTGGTCAACAAAGAGATAGAGGGTGTCGCCGTGCACATAGGGTGCTGGGTCTGGTGTATAACGGTCGCAGATAATGGGGTTCTGCGCTTTAAGTGGCATTGTAGTCAGGCAGACCATAAATAAAGCTAAAAAGGTAAGAAAGTAAAAAGGAAAAACACCCTTTAACAACCTTTGCAACTTATAATGTGTTATATTTGTTATCATCGTTTCCATCGTTTTTTTACTTTTTTACTTTTTTACCTTTTTACTTTTTTACCTTTTAATAACGTACTTCACGGGTTCTGCTTCTTGTTTGAGGGCATCGGCAAACTCTTGGGGCTTGATGGTGACAGGGCCGCTCATGAACTCGGGGACGTTGTAGCTCTTCAGTAGCTGGCGATGATAGTCCGGGTCGGCACAAGGCAGTTCAAAGGGCTTGCTGCCGCGACCGTTAGCATCGATGTGGGCAATGAAGGGGCGAGTGTAGTTACCGTCATAACGGCGGCTGCTGAAGACGACCCAGCGACCGTTGCTTGACCAGGAGTGATAGCTCTCGGTGTCAGCGGAGTTAATTTCTTCCATGTTTCTAACTTCCCCTGTCTGCAAATCGAGCATCCAGAGATCGGCATCGTGGTGCCAGATGTGGAAGATGCCATACGGGGCGAGGGCGAACATCAGGTAGTGGCCGTCGGGCGAGATGCGGGGTAGGGTTGCACTTTTGTTGAGGCTGTCGGCTGCGAAGACTAATTCACGTTGTCCGAACTGCTTGGTATTGGGGTCAAAGCTCTTCTTATATAGGTTGTATTTTGCTTCCTGAGTACGTGTGATAAACTCCTTGCCCTTATCGGTAACGGAGTCGCTGTATTCGAAGTGGGCGCTGCAGTAGTAAAGTGTCTTGCCGTTGGGTGCCCAGAATGGGAAGCATTCCATCTCGTTCGGATCATTTTCAATGTTCGTTACCTCGTTGCGTTCCACGTCGTAGGCAATGAGGTCGCTCTCCGAGTCGAACACCTCAATCTTGTTAGGATTGACGCTGTGGAATATCTGTCCCGTCATGTTTGTCGAGTAGACGATGAGTGGAAGGGTAGGATGCCACGTGGGATAGACGCCAGCAGAGAGGATGGAGTCGTTGCGCATGTTCACCTTCTTGAGTTTGCCGTCGTAGGCAATGATGGTTCCGCCGAGGTTCTGACGTGCGTGGAACTGCATGCGATTGGGGTTGTACTGCTGGTAGTTGTGGCAGTTGATGCATTGTCCCTTGGCGCCTTCCGTACAAAGCAGGTTGTCGTAGATAATACTCTCGTCGTAGTTTTCTAAGCAGCGCTGGTTGATGGTCAGTTCCTCGTAAGTGACGTAGGAGGGTGGGATGAGTCGATAGCTGATGTAGGGGTCTATCGAGTCAGGCGAGACGAAGATGTTGAAGGGCTTGTAGCGCGTCCAGTTGTCGTTCTGTTCCACAAAGACTTCCACCTTGATGGCGTTGCCTTTGGCTGCCTCTGCCAGACTCTGCCAGTCGTCGGCATCGGGCTGAACCTTGTCACCACCACAAACGACTTCCTCGTTGCCTGCCGTCAGACGTGCTACAAGGTCATCGGCTTTGCCGTCGAACTGGAAGGTCAACGGTGCTATATTGATGGGCACCGTGACGTCGCAGTAGTCAGGATAGATGGTTGGCAGTTCGTCCTTCTCCCAGAAATTCTCGGGTATCTTGTGTCCAGCGCATGATGCGAGCATCATGCTAAATAATAATGAATAAATAATAGTGAATAAACCTTCCGGCTGTCTTCTATGTTTCATATAACTCAATTAATAGTAGGTAATATCTTTTAGGAAGAAGTATTCGAAATAGTAGGTTGTGCCGAAATAGGCTAACATGTAACTTTTGGCATTTGAACTGGGAGTCTTCCTGAAGCGCTGCATCTGCTTCATGAAACCGTTGAGGCCCTCTTTGACACCAGGCTCAAGCACCCATTCGTCCAGACCCTGCTGACCCTGCATGTTGGCGAAGAGCCAGGCGGCTTCCTGGAAGATACGGGGCGGCATTATTTCTTCGCCGTTTAGCTTGACGTAGTGTTCG
Organism: Prevotella sp.; assembly: GCA_016291005.1. Lineage (GTDB taxonomy): Bacteria > Bacteroidota > Bacteroidia > Bacteroidales > Bacteroidaceae > Prevotella. The sequence continues at coordinate 15,416 of JAEEVT010000064.1, forward strand.
AAGCGGGGCCAGAAAAGGTCAGGATTCCTGGTCCACATCGCAGCCAGCACGGCTTGTTCTTGGAAGTAGATGTCGTCGGCGTCCTGACTGGCCAAGTTGTTCATCAGCGTTTTCTCCACATAGCCTTCTACGGCATCCAGGCGGTCGGTATAGTGCATCATGTGGGTGATAGGTCCCGTCTCGCTGTCTTGAGCCAACTGTTTTGGGTCGTTGAGCAGCGCCTCCATGTGGTCGGCCCAATCACCGTAGTAGCTGGTCTGTCGTAGGATGTCGAGGAATTTCCGAGCAGCCTGTGGCTCCTTATTGAAGATGGCGGCGCGCGCCAGGTATTGCAGCTGTTCCACGTTCCAGCCGTACTCCACACCTTCTTCCATACATACGCGGTGACACTCGTTCATGGAACCATACTGATAGAGCATCATGCGGCCAGCGACGTTATACATAAAGATGGGCAGTGGTGTGTTGCTCTTCTTCGAACCCTTAGGGAATCTATACATCTCGTCGCATTGGCGCCCCAATCGGCTCAGCGCCAGGTTGTGCATCATCACGATAGCACGGGTGGGTTCGCCCTCCTGCTTTGTGCCTTCTGCGACGACGCCTTCCCAGTCGGCTTGTTCCACACAGCGTTGCATGCGCAGTTCGTGGTGGAAGTTGGCGTCTTTGTACCAGAAATAATAGACGGCACCTGCGATGACGATGTATGAGGTAAGAGGTAGGATATAAGAAGTAATCGTTGTACCCTTTGCCTTCTGGGTTTTGTGCTGCTTCTTGGCGTTTGGCTTTGGTTCAGCGCTTGAAGGGGTTTTAAGTTTTCTTTCCCGATACGTAGCGGCCAACAAAAGGAAGCAGAGCCCCAGAGCGTAGTACGGCAGATAGTACATGGGATAGCTATCGGCTACCTCGAAGACGGGAATGCCTGTCCGCCAAAGGTCTATGATGTTCGTACCACAATAGACGTAGTGATAATAGAACAACGGGACGGCCACGATGCTCACCAAAGCGACAATACTAATGAGGACTTTATTGTTAAGGGTTAATGAGTCCTTTCGCCACGCCATGACGGCCATCAGCGCTACGGCAGCCAACGCATAGACACCCATCAACGGATAGCCCACCACACAGCCCAAAATGAGGAATGATAAAAGAGGAATGAGTCTCGTTCCTTTCATTTCCAATTTCTCATTTAGTATTCTGTACGCCCACAACAAAGCTGCCAGCGCCGTCGTGCCAATGGTGGCCACATAGAAATAGCCAGGCAGTTTGATGACGTAGATCCAATAGCCCAGACACATGTTGGCGACAATCAGAATAGCCACAGGCACTAACGTCAGCACTGTCCATCGGTCTGGAATGTTGAACGCCCGTTTCGTCAGCCACATCAGTAGCAGCCACCAGCCGCAGAGTATGATGACGCCCACCCAGGGGTAATAGAAATGTTGCGAGAAGTACGTTGCTAACCATTCAAGCATGCCGCCCGGCATCGCCATCATCTGTTGGAAGAACATCGTCGTGTCGAGGAAAACATTATGCTGCTGTACTTTCCACAGCAGGTCGGCCTCGAAGAACAGTAAGACTGCCGCCACCACAACAAGTGTAGCCAGCCAAAGAGTTATTGGTTTAAGTAGTCTTTTTATCAAAGGAGTAAGTGCCATATTACTAATGGGTTTTTAATTGATGCTGCAAAGGTACGAATAAGTGAGCAAAATGCCAAATAATGTTTTTTGCTTTTTCGAACTTCTTGAAAAAAGTTACGAAGTAAAAGATGAAAAATAGAAAAAAAAGAGGATTTGTTTTAAACCTTCTACAATTCTTGGCGTCATAAGAACAGACAACAGGATAGCAAATAACATTCTGAAATCAATTAACAAAACAAGGATAACAACAATTAAAGAAAAAAGTTTTAGATTATGAAAAAGATTGTATTAACACTGGTTGCCGCAATGGCAGTGACGTTCAGTTTTGCAGGAACAAAGTCTGACAAACGTTTTGACATGAGTTGTGACATTTACCGCCTTTCGGAGGTGCTTGACTTAGACGAGAAACAGATGGATGCTGTAGAGGAGATTCACGACAAGTTCAGCGACGAGATGAAGTCGTTAGCCTCGGTGAAAGGCCCCAAGCAGAGACACATGATCCATGAGGCTGTCAGGAAGGAGGCTCGCCAGATGAAGAGCGTACTTAACGAGAAACAGTTCGGTGCTTACATGCGCATACTGTTAACGACTCTGCGCAACAGACGAATTTAGTTGCGGTACATTGCTGGCAGACGTATTTCAGAAAAGAAGGTATTCTACTTAGGTAAAAGATTGAAAGAAGCTAAAAAACGGGAGAACGTTGAGTTCCCCCGTTTTTTGCGTTATTCGGATAAAGACGATCTTCAGTAAGGTCTGAAAAGAGCCCTCCCTTTTTATTTCACGCGCCAGACGTTGAGGACGATTCCCTTGAAACCTTGTGACCACTCTGGTTCACAAATAAAGAGGGAGTTGTTCAGCCAGCCATATTTACTATCGGCGGGTGCCTCGAACTGTGGTGCGGCCTTGAAGTAGAATGACGGATTGTCGTTGGCATCCTTTCCGCTGGCAATGATGCCACGGTTGCGGACATGGATATAGATGCCGTCGTCGGTCTTGATGCAGTAGATGGCTTCCAGTTCCGAACGGCCGTTGGCACCATTCAGCTGGTAGTCGGCACCACCGTTGATGATGGTTCCCTTGATGTTTGGTCCTTCAAAGGTTCCGCCTGTGATGGGGATGACGGTTCGACGGCCATGCTGGGTGTTGTCGATGCCGAAAGCCTCGCCCAGAGTGACTTTCAGTTGCAGGGCAAACTCCAGCTGGGGAGCGTTTGTCGGAAAGTTGGGCTTTTGTGTTTCGTCACCGGCTTGTGCGCTGACTGTCAGTACGCAGAGCGCTAAGAGGACTGTGGATAATAGCTTTTTCATGAGACAATTATTTTTAGTTTTAAGTTTTCAATGTGCAAAGGTAATACTTTTTCTTTGAACTTTGACCTTTATTCTTTGAACTTTATGATTTGTATAAGCGTTAAATAACTCTAATAAGTACCCACAAAGTTCAAAGTTCAAAGTTTTAAGTTCAAAGTTTGTTGTATCTTTGCCACACGAAGAAGAAAAGAATAAAAGATGGAAGAATTATGAAGTCTATATTTTCACTATTCACTATTCACTATTCATTAGCGCGTAGCGCGCGGTGGATCATCGTGGTGGCAACATGGCTCTCGGCGCTTGGCGTGAGCGCTCAAAGTGTGCGAGAAGTCATTCGTTTGGACGACGGCTGGAAGTTTGCGTTTGGAAATGCTTCTGACCCCGCGAAGGACTTCGGCTGCGGTACGGAGTACTTCAACTACCTGACGAAGGCCGCCTCTATCCATAACGAGGGTCCGTATGCCATGAAGTTTAATGATTCCACGTGGCAGGCGGTGCGCATCCCCCACGACTGGGTGACCACGTTGCCCTATGCCCCAGAGGCCAGCCATTCCCACGGCTACAAGACCGTTGGTTATAAATATCCTGAGACCAGCGTGGGCTGGTATCGCAAGGTGATGACTTTAAGCAAGGAGGACGAAGGCAAGCACATCGCCCTGCAGTTCGATGGCATCTTTCGCAATGCCCGTGTGTGGTTCAATGGCTTCTACTTAGGTTGCGAGTCCAGCG
>JAEEVT010000065.1 GCA_016291005.1 Prevotella sp.
CAAACGCCGTTCTCGTAGATACAAGTCTCAGCCCGCGCCTAAACGCGAGCATCGACTCTTTTCTTCTCACGAGATATTTTGGCGAAATTTCTGAATCAAGAATCAAAAAGTCAACGCTTCCTTATGTTGTTCTATGTCTGTCGGTCTATCCGCTCATGTTTGCTTTTAATTAAATGTTATTCTATCGTGATTCCTTGTGCGGGCATTCGGAACGAGAAAGACGTTTCGCTGTTAAGGGTCGAGACAATAAAGTCGCCCTGTGTGATGACATCCATGCCAATAAGCACATCATAGTCAAAGTCGCTGTAGTCCTCGCCACTCAGCACGCGGAGGTTGGCTATGCGATAGCCATTCTCGAAACAGAGGTCTATGAGGTAGGTGTTCACCTCGATAATGCCGTTGAGCGTAGAGACAGCGTGCTTTTCGCTCGGTTCAAGACCTAGGGCATCGACAATTTCGGGCGTTATAACCGTGTTTGTGGCACCAGTGTCCCACGCAGCGTTCTCAATCTTGCAGTAGCGGCGGTTGCTGTTAGCATCGGTCACACCGTCGGGCATGACCACAAAGCAGTCGGTGATGATGGCATCTTGCCGACAGCCGAAATTCTTTTTAAGTACGCTCATCGTGGCAGTACGTTTGCTGTGATGTTACGATGCGGACGTGGTGTCTGCGGCACGACCCGGGTCGACGTGAAACGTGCGACGTGTCCCTCTGCCCAAGGCTCAGCCTGGACGGTGGTCGTGATTTTTGGGAAACTTACATTGTTCATTGCAATAGCTATTAATATGAATTCGAGGGCAAAGATACGCATTTTTTTCAATAATATTGCAGGATAATAATAGTTTAACATGATTTTATCGAATAAATTATTCATTTATCCACTAAACAGCTCTGTTTTCGTTGCAACTAAACTGATAGTCCATCTCCACGATGATTTTCAAATCTCTCAATGCGCCAGTCGTATTTACCTTCGACAATATCCCTGACCTCAGTGTCGGCACGATGCAATTCCATGTTTGTCAGCTGTCCTAACTCCTTAGCAAGCCAGACGAGCCACTGAGCCACATGCTCGATGCTGGTAGCAGCGAGTCTGGCGAACTTGAACATCAGGACCTTGATAGCTGAGGATTCTTCATCATAGAAGTACGACCCATGATTGCCGCCACGACAGCCAGAGCCGGATTTCGCAAAGTCAATAATGGCGTCGACACAGGACTTTATCATCTCATCAACTGCATAGAGGTACTTCCCCATGCCTGTGAACATCGGTTCCTGCCAGTCGCCACGGCTCTTTATCTCATACTTTTCTTCTATCGCCTTACTGATCTGGGTGTTGAGTTCTGTCATCTTATTGTTCTTCGCGGTGATTTCATCATCAAGTTGCGTGGCCTGCGCAGTTTTCTTGGTAATCTCATCGTCAAGCTCGGAGTTACGCTTGCTTCTTAGCTTGTTGCAAGCGTTAAGCATATTGTACTCTTTACGATTTTCCGCAAGTGATTCGTCAAGTTCTTTGCGTTTCTTCTCGAACTCTTCGTAAAGTCTTTGCTGTTCATCGGCTGCTTCCTGACGCAAATCCTGTAAGGTCTCTCTGGCATATTCTTTCTCTGCCTGAAGGAGATTGCAGTCATCTATGGTGGATTGGAGGTCGTTTTGCGCTTCCTCAGTCTGCTCTTTCAGTTCATTGAGTTCCTTCTTCTGCTTCAGAAGGATATAGTCGTTACGATTCAGGTGCTCGGCTCCTGTTTCATCCTTGCTCGTACCTCGCTCCATGCCCAATGACTCAGCAACCATATCCTGTATTTGCATACAATCATTGCTGTTGAGCTTATAAGACTTGCCTGTATCATGGTTCATCCAGTCCCAAATAATGTGTGCATGGAGATTGGGAATCCAGGTCTCAGGGTTGTCTGGATCTGCGTAGTGTCCTTCGTCCCTATGGATGTGGATTTGGATAGCTCTTACACCCCACCTCTCATGAACCTTCTGCGTGTATCTCATCAGGTCATCCATCGTGGTGTCGGGCTTGATACGTACAACACTCTCACGGAGGGGGCTACTGCCATTGCGTTTCTTCTTCCGGCCTTTCTTGTCGGTAACTTCGACTATCCGTTCCTGCATACGCCGACCTGTCTTCTGCTTTACTATCACCTTGATTTCATCGTAGACTTCTTGAAGGGTCTTGCCCTCCATGTCAGGTGCAACATACACATTATTATTATGTGTCAGTTCCAGACGTACATAAATGGTACGAGGGTCGAGAAACGCGATGTACTCTGGATCACGCCTGTTATGGCGCTCACTCTGTTCGATATTGCATGGCTCGATATGGTCGCATGCTAAATTTCCGTTTTCTTTCATTATCTGTTTTAGTTTTTGTCTAATGCTTAATTTACGATGTAAGTAGGTGCCCTAATGGGGGTATCGGGGTGTGAACCCTGATCGGAGAGTCCAGAGAGGGGGTAACTCTATGGTCCAGGTTCTCAGGAGTGAAACGCCTGAGCGGGGTTTCGGGGCAGAGCCTTGAACGGGTCAAGGGCAGCGCCTTTGCCCTCGGAGAGCCCACTAACTACGCTTGTAGTTATAGTGGGCTACATCATGGGCAAGCCCATTCCCTCCCTGCAAGCAGTTGACAGCACGTCTACCAGTATTTCAATTTTGGCTGCGAAGTAACAACTTTTCCGTGACATGGCGGGCCACGAAAAATTATGTTTTGTTTTTTAACACTTTCCACGACTCCGTTGAGAAAAATAACAACGTTCATCTTTCATGGAATTTCAGCATAACAGTCTCCTGCCAAGTTTTCGTATATGTTAAATTTGAAAATAACATTTTCGCATACGGTCTGTCTCGTCCAGATGTGTTACCTTTGCCGCCAAAATAAAATACAACACAAAAATTATACAGACAATGGAAGTTATATCAATTGAACGCAGCACCTATGAGGAGCTGCTGACGAGCTTCAACAGCTTCGTCGCGCAGATGAAGGAGATGGCCAGCAGAGGCAACGACAAAAAGTTGGACGAATGGCTCGACAACCAGGACGTGTGCCAGATACTGAACATCAGTCCGAGAACATTACAGACGCTCCGTGACAACGGAACATTGGCCTTTTCACAAATCAACCACAAGGTTTACTATAAGCCGGAGGACGTGAAAAGTATTTTCACCGTAGTAGAGGACAGGAAGAATTCTCAGTGTATGAACTTAAAACGCAGTGCCTATGAACGAACTGATCATGCCGCATAATGTTGGAGTGAAGAATGTGCTGGATAGCATGAAAGAAGTACTTGCGCTTTACAAGAAGGTTACTGGCAATTATCGTCCGATGCTCGATGGTGAACGATACCTGACGGATAGAGAAGTCTCGGAGATTCTGAAGGTCAGTCGACGGACACTGCAGGAGTACCGCAACGACGGCATTCTGCCTTATATCCTGTTGGGTGGCAAGGTGCTCTATCGTGAGCGGGACCTGGAAGAACTCTTGGAGAGATTCTATCACCCAGCCTATCGGATAACGGACAAGTGATATTCCAGCCAGAGTGATTCCCCTTCACAATGGGAGTAGAAGCAGAAAGACGGGAAATCGAAATCAATCATTGCTCCCGTCTTTCTGCTTTTTTATGATGTGCATTCCGTCCGTCACTCATCCCCTCTGCTGATGCTTGGAAAAGAGCATGGGCTTGAAACGGGCGGGGCTTGTGTGGGAAATACGCTCACAGCCTACTGTGAGGAAGATTTTCCATGCAAGTATCGTCTGTTTCGTATAAAGCCCGTGCTACCTTTGCATCGGCAGGGGAATGAAGTGGACGGATGGGTATTATGTTCCATCTGTTCGCTTCATTCCATCGAATGCCTTATACATCTATGAATAATACAAAACCCATAAAAAAGTAGCATAACATTTGGTCGTATCCAAAGAAATGATTACCTTTGCACTCGATGATGAGTCATAAATGGTTGCTGGCTCAGCGTCAGGTGTTCATTGAAAGCAATTCATAGCAGAGTGTGGAATTGAGTACGGTTACCAAATCGTAACCCAGTTTTTCCTCAATCCCCCAGACTGCCTTTATACAAAGAAAAGCTGAGAATTCTTACAAAGTTACGAAAAGTCGAGAGTAAAACAAAACAAATTCATTTGTTTTTTTGCCGAGACGGAGTAACTTCGCGCTTGAAAGCGCAAAGTTACACTATTTTCTTGAATTATCACCAATAATACTAAAAAAAAGCATCATTGTGTGTTATTCAGTCCAGATATTAATAGTTATCCAGCACCTGTTGCAGCTTTTCGCGCTGGCGTTGCTTCTTTGACTTACGCTTGGGAAAGATCTTGTGGACAGCCCATGCAATGAAGGAAAGAGGATTGACGCCAATCATCATTGCCCCACCCTTCTGTTCCTTTTGCTGTTCCTCTAACCAGTGGCTTTGATATGCCAGCCGCATGTCCTGACGCAGAGCAGGCGTCATGAAGTTAATAGAAACAGGGGGATGTTGCTGTGTCAGTTTCTGTGGATCGGCGACGGGCAACTCTGGGGGCAATGGTTGCAGGATGGAACTATCACGGACTATCGTCTTTGCCGGCTCGTTACGCAACCATTCCTCAAAATCGTTCTTGGCAGAATCGGGCAGATGAATCGACCGTTTGTCGTCCGTCGTCTGAGCCCATCCTGCAAGGGTTATCGCCTGAAGCAGTAAACATATAATGGTTCTCTGTTGGCTCATCGTCGTATACCTTTTGTATCATACATTGACGCTGCAAATATACAGCATTCATGGCATACTCTGCCACATGTGACTCTTATAAAAACCTACAGATATTTAAATTAAACCACTTTTAATGATTTTTATCAAGGCAACTGATTTCTTATTCAATTCACTGAAAAGCCGAGCCTTTTCTTAATGCCTCTTGTTCACGTTGCGGATTTTCTCCAGCATGGCGAAGCACCAAGCATCGTCACCGGGCATTTGGGAGCGGCAGTTACCCGTAGCCGAAGGGGTGAAGTTGACCGCACCGTCGTCATTGAGCACCACGGTGCCACGCTCACTCAGCGTGAAGAGGTCATCGCCCTCCACGGCGTTGATGACGGTCAGCGGGTCCCACATTTTCTGGCCGGTGTCGCAGTCGCAGGTCATATAGACCTGCTTGACGGGGTGATAGTCCGTCCATGAGACATCGCTGATGACCTGCTCAGGCAGGTACTCGATGCCGTTGCCCGTCTCCATGGGGGCGAAGATGATGTCGACGTCGGAGGGCCAGAGGCGGAAGAAAGTCTTGGCAAAGCCCATGCCCTGAAGGAAATTGTAGTCGGGTTCGGGGGACTGGCCGAAAGAGCCGCCCTGAATGTAGAGGCACTTTACCTTGCGTCGCACCAGCTCCACGCCCGACAGTGGGGAATATTCGTCGCCGACGGACTCCAGTAACTGGGCGATGCAGGCAGTAAAGCCGATGGAGCAGATGCTCACCGAGTGGTCTGGCTGCGCGGCGAGCAGACGGCGGTAGAGTTGCCAGCCGTCGGGGAGCGCCGAGTAGTCGTCGATGCTACGGGCGAACATAGGCATACCATCGGCCTTCGTGTAGGTGGGCAGAGCCTTATAGTTGATCCATACCTTCGAGTTCTTGATGCCATCGCGCACCAAGCCAACGGGAACGGTGCCTATTTTTTGGATTGCGCCCATTCGGTCGAGACCTCCAAAATAGGTGTTCATCACATCGGCACAGGCAGCACAGTCCTCGCCCTCGCGGTCCACCACCACGCCGAGCAGCTTGCAGCGTCCCAGCTGCTGATAGTAATAGAGCATCTCCAACGTGAAGAGGTCATCGGTGGAGGAACCGATGTCGGTATCGAGGATTATCAATGGCATGCCCTTATACTCCGGTGGGACAACGGGAGTGTCATCGTCCGACGAACACGCCGTAAACACACTGGCGCAGCAGAGGGTGAGAATGACGGCATACACCCAACTAAAAAACTTGTTCATAATAACTGTTATAACTATGTTCTTCTTTGGCTTATTATCGGGTGCAAAGGTAGTCTTTTCTTTCGGATTAGCCAAATATAACCTATTCTTTTTCACCTTGAGTTTGCTCGTCGTTCATTTCATTAACTCCGATTCTTTTGCGGCACTTGCCATAAAAGTGCGCAGACTACGTCACTTCTATCTAAATAATATGGAGATTAAAATCTGATTTTTCATTTTGCGTTCACTTTTAATATTAACACCTTGTGTACGAGAAAGTTATGCGTAGTGACGGCAAATGGTTTGCTGTCACTTGCAGTCACTCATACCAAAACAAGTTGTTTTGGTCAGGAAAGTGCCGTGATTTCCTATAGAAAGTGCCTGTCCGAGCAGACCAAAACAAGTTGTTTTGGTGTGAGAGTTAATGCGTTTTTCATTCGGCAGGTGCAATCTTTCTTCAGTTTCTTCTTGGCGTAATCCGTTGCTGTAAGCCAACTGCCGATTCGTATATCGGCATTTTTCGCAGAATACGTTTTTTCCCGTCTTGCCTTTTATTTACGAGGTTTCTGCGTTAATCTTCCAAAATCCGTCTTTTGTTACAGACTTTTTTCGTAACTTTGGCTTCGCCGAACTTATTATGCACTCGGAAATGAAAAGAAAAGGCCTTTTCTTTTGCATTTCACTCGTTTTTTTCGTAACTTTGGCTTCGCCGAACTTATTATGCACTCGGAAATGAAAAGAAAAGGCCTTTTCTTTTGCATTTCACTCGTTTTTTTGTAACTTTGCGCTGTGAAATAAGAATTAAACTATGAAACAAGCCATCATTACATTTGCCCTCGCAGCGGTTTGCTGCCTGAGTGCCTCGGCACAGGAGAAGCTCTTCAATAGTGCCAGCGTGCAGTCACCTGTCGTCAATAGCGACGGCACAGTAACGTTCAACCTCTACGCCCCCAAGGCCGTCAAGGTCGAAGTGACTGGCGACTTCCTGCCCACACGGCCCATCGACGTGCCTGGCTACGGCAAGTATGATGCTCCAGGAGTGGCCGAGTTGTCAGAAGGCAAGAACGGCGTATGGAGCTATACCACCGACAAGCTCGCACCGGAGATGTATAGCTACACCTTCAACATCGACGGCATGACGGGTGTGAAAGACCCCGCCAACATCTATGTCAATCGCGACATTGTGTCGTTCACCAACATCTTCATCGTCAGCAACGAGAAGGATGACAAGGGTGATTTATATAAGGTGAACGAGGTGCCGCACGGCAACCTGAGCAAGGTGTGGTATAACAGTCCCACGCTGAAGATGCAGCGCCGCATGACGGTCTATACACCTGCTGGTTACAACAAGGGCGGTAAATATCCAGTGCTCTATCTGCTGCATGGTGCCGGAGGCGACGAGAATGCCTGGAGTGAGCTGGGCCGAGCTGCCCAGATTCTCGACAACCTGATTGCTACTGGCAAGGCCAAACCCATGATTGTCGTGATGCCAAACGGCAACCCCAACTGTCAGGCAGCACCGGGTGAATGGTCGTTCGGTATGTACACGCCGGGATTCCGCGATGGAGGTACTGGACCTACTGCACCTGCCGCTGCTACCATTCCTGCCAGCTTCATGGACATCGTGAACTACGTGGATGCTAACTATCGCACCATCAAGAACCGTTCCGGGCGCGCCGTCTGCGGTCTCTCAATGGGTGGTGGCCACACCTTTGCCATCAGTTTGCTCTACCCTACCACATTCGACTACTACGGACTCTTCTCCGCTGGTCTGCATTTAGGCAAGGACTTCAACTTGCAGCAGCCTTTCTCCGAGCAGATCAAGGCAGACCCCGACTTTGCACAGCAGAGTGCCAAGCTCTTCGGCAGCAAGCCCAAGCTCTACTGGATGGGTATGGGCAAGACCGACTTCCTCTATCAGAGCACTGTTGACCTGCGCAACTACTGGGATTCGAAGGGCTACAAGTATGAGTACGTTGAAACGGACGGCGGGCACATCTGGCGCAACTGGCGCGTTTACCTCACCATGTTCGCCCAGAAGATTTTCAAATAATACTTGAATCCGTCAAACAGGATTCAAGCAACGCGTGAACCGTTTATTAAAAGTCAAGCAGAACGCGTCTGGCGTTCTGCTTGTTTTTAATGGCGTAAGACGAGAGTGGACAGCGCCCTTCGCGAGAGGGTCTTATCGACGGGCTTCAGATACCAGCGTACTGTCCATTGAAGCGTCTCGCCTGGCGACAGCTGGGTATAGGCTCCCTGGCTCTCCAGCTCAATGTAGGTTTTTCCGCGGTTCACGTAGATTTGCACTTCTGCCTCACCAGGAGCAGGCTGGTCTGGCGACAGGTCCGGGAATCGCTTCACGAGCAGCAGACCGTCGGCAGTATAAGCCAACCAGCCTTGTCCGTCGGCATTCACCTTGCGGTTTTGAGGTGCCTCGTCCGTCTTGTACCATGCGATGCCGTCAGTAGTTTCGAAGTCCATCAGTCCGGCAGGCCAGATGCTGTCGGCAGCAGCAAAAAAGATTTGTCCATCGCCATTAGGCACACGTGTAATCTCCCAGGGAGCCACACGGCGCGCCTCCTTACCTTCATTCTTGATGGAGTAGGTCACGACGAAAGCCCCGTCTGCTGTATCGACGGAGAAATCCTTGCCAACGCTGAGTCCCAAGCGCTGCGACACGGGACTCGCGATGACGAGATGGTTGGCGTCGTTTTGCTTCACCTGGTAGGCTTGCTTATCGAATTCTGCCACAGGCGGCCAGTTCCATTCCTTCTGCGGACTGGTCCAGAACGTGCTGCCAAAGGACTCCGGCCAGCGTGACTGAGAAACCACCTCGCGGTCCTGATACTTCAACGAAAGGATTTTCCCACCCTTGGCAGGGTCAACGGTCATCGTGGCATCACCCACACGGAGGGTGACAGAAGCGGTTTCGCCATCCTGTGCTTGCAAAGCGAAGGCAAAGCAAATGGCAATTGCAGTAAACAAGATTCTTTTCATAACTTTATTTGTGTTGAGTATTGACAGAGAGTATAGCGGGTTTCATGCGACCACGCTTATCCTTGACGGTAAGAGTCACCTGTCCTGCTTTTGTCGTGGAGCGCAGGATGACTACCAGTTCGCCGTTGAAGAGACGCATGTGAGGCTGCTTGAACGACTCCAACGAAGTGGCATCACCATTGCAGGCGGCCTCAAAGCTGGCCTCGCCGCTGACAGTAAACAGCAATTCGTCCTGACAGGTAGGTACTGGAGTGCCCTGCTTGTCCTGAACGGAGATGCGGACAAAGAGGAGGTCGTCACCATCGGCTTTCCACGTCGTCGTTTCAGGCTGTGCCACTATTTGTACAGCCTTGCCGGCAGTACGGCGCACATCCTCACCAATCTTATTGCCCTTTTCGTCATAGGCCACCACGCGAAGCTCGCCGGGTTCGTACTTCACATCGTTCCAGCGCAGGCGGTAGCGATCGAGACGGCCATTCTCTTCCTTGATATTCAATGGAGCCTCTTCCATGTTAAACTTATCATCCTTAGCATCCAGCTTCTTCCTGCGACCCTGACTCTTGCCGTTGATGAAAAGCTCAGCTTCCACACCGTCTGTAAAGCAATAGACGGGCGTCACCTGCCCCTTGCGGCCAGGCCAAGTCCAGTGTGGCAGCAGATGGACGGTATGTCCCTTCTTGTTCCAATGGCTCTTGTAGAGGAAATAGCGGTCCTTGGGCAGACCAGCCAAGTCGCAGATGCCGAAATAGCTGGAGCGCGAAGGCCAGTACTCATCGTAGGGTGACGGTTCGCCTAAGTAGTCGTAGCCAGTCCACACAAACTCACCAATGACCCAGGGATAGTCATCCTGCCAGCGCCAGTCGTCGTCAGGCAGGTTAGCCCAGGCACAGTACTCCAATTCGTAGGCAGAACACTGTCCGTCAGAACCCTTGACAGCCGTCGGATCATAGCCAGGCATCCACGGCGAGAAACGTGCATAGTCGTTTAGTTCAGCGGGGAACTTATACACGCCACGGCTGCTGACGGAAGACGCCGTCTCGGAACCCAACAGGAAGCCCTGCGGCAACTGCTTCAGGTTTTTGGCATATTTATAGACACGGTAGTTGAAGCCCGGCACATCCATGGCCTGGGCTACGCCACTGGCCAGCGCACCTTCAGCATTGTCGAGACCTTGAGTGACAGGGCGTGTAGGATCCAGGGCATGACAGAGACCCTGCAGGCGGATGCTGTGCTGACGACCCAGCTCACTGCTCTGGTCAGGAATCTCGTTACCTATAGACCACATGACGATACTGGGGTGGTTACGGTGGTTCAGCACGAGGTTGGTAATATCGCGCTCGCTCCACTCGTTGAAGAAACGTGAATAGCCGTTCTTGCACTTAGGATAGATCCACATGTCGAACGACTCAGCCATCACCATCATACCCAACGAGTCGCACAGCTCCATCTGCCACGTCGATGGCATGTTGTGCGAGGTACGGATGGCATCGCAGCCCATCGCCTTCAGCATCTTGATCTGGCGAGCCAAGGCCGACTTATTGATGGCGGCCCCGAGGGGTCCTAAGTCGTGGTGCAGACAGACGCCCTTCAGTTTACGTGTCTGGCCATTCAGCTGGAAACCATGCTCACGGCTGACGCGGACAGTACGGATACCAGTCTTGATTTCCTTGCTGTCCACCAGCACAGGTTGCCCTGAACCTTGCTTCTTCACCCCAGTCTTTACTATATATAAATAAGGTGTCTCAGGCGACCACAGCTTGGCGTTGTCGATGGTAAACTTGGCATAGAACTTGCCATCTGGCTCTATACGGAGGTCTTGGTTGGAAAGGACTTTACCGTCAGGCGATACCAGCGACATCGTTCCCACCATGTCCTTTTCGGGATTGATGACCTTAGCCTCAGCCTCCACCATAGCCTTTCCATCGGCAACGCTCATGGTACGCACAACGATGCTCCAGTCGTCAATATGAGTCTTCTGAGTCAGCACCAGCTTGACGGGACGATAGAGACCTGCGCCAGGATACCAGCGCGAACTCTCCTCAAGGTTCTGCAGATGGACGGCGACGTCCATTTTTCCATTGTTTCCAGAAAGCCAGGGCGTGACATCGATGCGGAAGGCATTGTAGCCGTATGCCCAGAAACCCGCCTCCTGGCCATTGACGCTGACGCGGGGTTCCGACATGGCACCGTCGAAGACCAGTTCGGCAGCCTCATAGCCAGCAGGAACGCTGACGGTGGTACGGTACCAGCCTTCCCCAATCCACGGCAGAGAGCCAGAGCGTCCTGTCTTCTCGGTGGCCTCCGTCTCACCATTCTGGGTAATGGCCACACATTGCAGGTCCCATTTCTTGTCGAAAGGACCCGCTATGGCCCAGTCGTGTGGAATCTGCACCTGTTGCCAGGTCTTATTATCACGGGAGAACTCCCACGTCTTCAGGTTTATCTCACGTCTTGTCTGTGCAGAGGCCACCAGGCCAAGCATCGCAGCTAAAAGCAGTAGAATTTGTCTCATGTCTTCTCTTAGGTGATTAGTTTGGCCACAAATGTACGAAAAAATCCCCGCAGAACAAAATCTGCGGGGACCTTTCTATTGTTTTTTTTAGAATTTTAATTACTTCGTAGTGTCAACGAACATGGCAACGCGGTTGAAGTCAATCTCCTCAGACAGCTTGTCAGTAGCACCGAGACCCTCAGTGGTGATGCGGTCTGCAGCAATCTTGTAACGGTTGATGAGGGCAGTCTGCACAGCCTCTGCACGAGCAACAGAGAGTCTCTGGTTGAGCTCAGCGTCACCCTCGGGAGAAGCATAGCCACGAACGAGCACCTTAGCCTCAGGATGATTTCTCATGTACTTGGCAACCATCTCAACACTTGCATACTGAGCGGGATCGATAGTGCTCTTGCCCTGACGGAAGATAACGATAGGCTGCAGGACAGTCTCCTTCTTCACGTTCTCAACAATCTGAACGGGGCGAGCCTCGCAGTCAGCAAGCTTCTTCTGCAGGTCAGCAATCTGCTGATCCTTAGCTGAGAGCTGACCACTCTTAGCGTCGTTGTCGGCACGCAGCTCATTGATCTTGGCGTTCAGACCGTCAATCTCAGCCTGGTCGCGCAGCTGGGCCTTCACGAAGTTGTGAGAACCGTTGCTGTTGCCGAACTTGTAGTTCAGACCAAGGTTAATACCCAGGACAGCGTCGTTGAAGTTGTACTTCATGCCATGGTTGGCGTTGACACCATTTGCCCATCCATCAAGAGCATAGACGATGTTGGGCTCAACATAGAACTGCCAGGCCTTGTCAGCACCCAGATTAAAGGCGAAATCAAGAGCAACCTTAGAGGTGAGAGCATTCACCTTATCAAAAGCATTACCATACTGATGCATCCAACCGAAACCGCCGAGAGCGATAACCTCGAAAGCACGGGGCTCACCAGGATAACCAGAGAACAGGTTGCTCAGATTGAAAGTACCCAGAAGGCTGATGTTTGTAGCGTTAATGAAAGTCTTACTATTAAGATTTGACTTCTCGTTGGTGAGACCATAAGCAGAAGCTTCAGCAGCGAGACCGAATACAGTAGTCAGGTTCTTACCAATACGCAGACCTGCATTAGGAGCAATACCCTTGAACTTAGTGTTCTTGAAATAACCGTCGTTATCAAAACCAGCGGTAAAACCAACACCAGCGTTGATTCCAAAATACCAGTTATCACCAGCTTTGTTAGAAGTGATTGCAGTGTTCTGTGCATTCACTGTAGCTGCCATCATGCCAGCAGCAAGCACTAAAAATAATTTCTTCATTGTTGTTTAAACTAATTATTTGAAATTAAAATATATATCCTTATGAACGATCTTTTCTCTGAATTCGGGTGCAAAGTAACGAAATAAATTGACAAATACCAAATAAAAACGTATAAAAGTGTGAAAAAACATGGTTTTTTTGCCTAAAACAGCTATTTTCTTCTAAAAAAAGGCTAAATTTGCATCGAAAAATGAAAAAAATAATAATGATTACCGGAGGGCAGCGTTCAGGCAAGAGTGAATATGCCGAACAGCTTGCACTGAGTCTGAGCAACCATCCCGTCTATCTGGCGACGGCTCACGTCTGGGACGAAGAATTCCGCCAGCGGGTACTTACCCACCAGCAGCGCCGGGGGCCTCAATGGACAAACATTGAGGAGGAGCGACTTTTGAGCCGCCACGATTTGACGGGGCGGGTAGTCCTCATCGACTGCATTACCCTGTGGTGTACGAATTTCTTCTTCGACTACAACAAGTCTGACAGCGAACAGCCTACCGTTAAAGAAGCCTTGGAAGCATTGAAGGCAGAATTTGACCGGTTTACGTCGAAGGATGCCACCTATATCTTCGTCACCAACGAGATAGGTTCCGGCGGTGTCAGTCCTGATGCTGTCCAGCGCCGCTTTACCGACCTACAAGGATGGATGAACCAATATGTGGCAGCGAAAGCTGACGAAGTCATACTGATGGTGAGCGGAATAGCTGTAAGAATTAAGAGTTAAGAGTTAAGAATGACGAGTTGTTGCCTGACGGCAATTAAGAATGAAGAATTAAGAATTAAGAAGCATGAGGCAATTTGACATATGGCCTTTAGACGAGACGATGCGTCCCGCGATACAGGCCAAGATTGACAACCTGAACAAACCCAAGGGTTCGTTGGGCCGGCTTGAAACGCTGGCCATGCAGATTTGCCTGATTCAGCATACCTTAGAACCGTCGTTGGCTCACCCTTGTCACCTGCTGTTGGGTGGTGACCACGGCATAGAGCGTGAGGGGGTCAGCGTGTCACCCCGCGAGGTCACCTGGCAACAGATGATTAATTTCACTCGTGGCGGAGGCGGCGTCAACATGTTCTGCCGCCAACACGGCTTCGACCTGAGCATCGTTGACGTCGGTGTGGACTACGACTTCACCACGGTCCCCTCCCATCAAGGGGTGGAATCGGAGGCGAGATCTGTAATCATCGACCGCAAAATAGCCCGTGGCACTCGGAACTTTCTCCATGAGCCAGCCATGACAGAAGAGCAGTTCAATCAGACCTTGACGGTAGGCATCGACTTGGTCGATGCTTGCTGCGACAAGGGCTGCCGCATCCTCAGCATCGGAGAAATGGGCATCGGTAATACGTCGCCCAGCAGCATCTGGATGCACCTCATTACGGGTATCCCCCTGCAGGAGTGCATCGGTGCCGGCGCTGGTCTTAACACCGACGGCATCCGCCATAAGTACGAGGTGCTCAGTCAGGCTGTTGGCAATTGGCAATTGTTAGTTAGCTCAAATCCAAAGCTAAAAGCAAATAGCAAACATCTAATAGCCTACTTCGGTGGTTTCGAGATGGTGGCGGCCATCGGTGCCATGTTGCGGGCTGCCGAACGACACCTTATTATATTAATAGACGGCTTCATCATGACGGCCTGTGCATTGGCAGCCTGTCAGTTGTACCCCGCCGCCAAGGACTACATGATATTCACCCACTGCGGCGACGAAAGTGGCCACAAGCGCATGCTTGACTATTTAGAAGCTAAGCCTCTGCTGCAACTGGGATTACGCTTGGGTGAGGGAACCGGAGCACTCTGTGCCTTCCCCATTGTTGACTCTGCCGTACGCATGATGAACGAGATGAACAATTTCGACAATGCCAACATCACGAAATATTTCTGAAGCAAGCAACAAACTACTAAACGGAGTTACTCCAAAAACTACTGAACTATGGAATTGCCAATAGACCAAACCCGCTGGTACGACCGCATCTGGGCAGCATTCATCTTCTTTACCCGCCTGCCTTTCTGGCGACTCCACCAGCCCGATAAGAACTGCTACAAGACCGTTGTCGAACACTGGCCTTTGGTAGGCTGGCTGACTGGTGGCAGCATGGCGGCAGTCATCTACTTCGGAAGCATGGTGCTCCCCTACTCCGTCAGCATCCTACTGGCCATCGTCACGCGACTGCTCATTACGGGAGCTCTGCATGAAGACGGGCTGGCCGACTTCATGGATGGTTTCGGTGGCGGCGGGCACGATCGCCAGTGCATCCTCGACATCATGAAAGACTCGCACATTGGCACTTATGGCGTACTCGGGCTTATCGTCTATTTTCTGCTGTTCTTCTTCACGCTGGTCAGCATGTCACCGCTGAATGCTGCCCTGCTGG
This sequence comes from Prevotella sp., assembly GCA_016291005.1. Taxonomy (GTDB): domain Bacteria; phylum Bacteroidota; class Bacteroidia; order Bacteroidales; family Bacteroidaceae; genus Prevotella. Next base: position 15,123 of record JAEEVT010000065.1, read on the forward strand.
TAGCTGCAGCCGACCCCTATGCCAAGATGGTAACAGCCCAGATGGTTCAGATGATGCCCTATGCCCGGACTGAGGCAGAGGCAAAGAACAAAACCGTTTACCGTAAGTTCGACATAAAAGCAGGCATCAGCCTCGCTTTACAGGGACTGATGCCTATTGGTCTCTACATTTATTATATGTATGGGCACATCAACTGGCAGATGTTGATTTTCACGCCAGCCATCATCATGTATTTCCTCTACCGGCTCATCTGGCATCGTCTACAGGGATATACCGGCGACTGTTGTGGTGCCGTCTGTCTGATAACAGAACTGGCAACCCTATTGGCTGCCAGCTGCTGTTTCTATCTCTAAACTTCTTCAATAATCTTTCCACCCTCTTCGATGGCCTGCATGTTCAGGGGGATGAGGGCATGATGGCGTTCGGGCAGCGTCTTCTTCAGGGCCTTCTCCACACCGGTAGTACCTACTACGGGACAAACCTTCAGCAGTCCACCCAGCACAATCATGTTGAAGACCTTACCGTTCTTCATCTCGGCAGCCTTATCCATAGCATCGATGCGATAGACGGTGATGTCCTTACGCGTCGGAGGATTGATAATGCCAAAGCCGTCGTAAATCAAGATACCACCAGGTTTGATCTTCGGTTCGAACTTCTCTAACGAAGGCTGGTTCAGCACGATGGCGACATCATACTTGCTGAGGATGGGCGAAGAGATGCGCTCGTCGCTGACAATGACGGTTACGTTAGCCGTACCACCACGCTGCTCAGGACCGTAGGCAGGCATCCATGTGACTTCCTTATCCTCCATCAGTCCACTATAGGCCAGAATCTTACCCATCGAGAGTACGCCCTGCCCGCCAAAACCTGATATGATGATTTCCTTTTTCATAATCTGTCGTTTTATTATTTCTTCTTGTAGTTTTTCCAATTCTTGACGACTTGCTGCTTTGAGGATGGGTCTACCGCTTTCAGAATGATCTGACCGCCTAACCTTTCGCCATTGTTAAGGTCAATCACTAAATGATTGCCGTCTTTCTGCATGACGTAATGGCTGTTTTCAGCTTTGAAACAGTTTACACCATCGATGGTCCAGTCGTTCATTTCCACAATGTAGTACTCACCTTTAGGCAGTTTCTCGTTCTGGCCATCGGTGATTCCACAGAGCAGCTTGTCTGCCATGAACTGCTGATAGTCATTGGCAAGCTGTTTGTCTTTAGGATTCTGACACAGTGCTTCGCCAAAGCTAAAGAAGGTATACGGATAGATCTCGTTCTCAATCTTTGGAGATGGCTTGCCCTGTTCATCCATGAAGAGGGGTGCAGCCTTGTGGAGCATCACGTCAATGGCCTCTTTGAATTTGTTCAACCTCGACAACGTTATTCCTTTCAGGAAGTAACATTCACCTTTTTGAGCTTTGCTCACATCAGGAGCCTTCTCAAAGATATCAAGAGCCTTGTCGCAGTATTCCACCACTTTTGCATGATCTTGCTGTGACAGACTGGAGAATGCCAGGAAGAAGAATGCTACGCCCTCCCCCTTGCCGTATGGACGGCCGGAGGCCTCTGTCAGTTTTATAGATTTTAAGAAATCGCTCTTGCTCTTCTCTAAAAATGAATTTCCGAAGTTGGAATACAAAGTTCCCCTCATAAGATACGCATTGACGACGGCTGTGTCGGTGGGCGTTGGTGCCTGCTGCTCTGTAAGTCTGACGTAGCGGTTGGCTATCTTGTCTGCAATGGCAGGCAGCCCCTTTGTGTCCATATAGAACTTTAACATGTCGCGTTGCCAACTCAGATTAGTGGTGTCCAACTCTGCCCGTACCAGCAATATGTCGTGTGCTCGGTCCAGATTTTTGTCCTTGGACTGCTCGAATGCTTTATACAGTTCGTCACCATACTGCTCAACCGTCTTTCCCTGTGGGGGAATGCGCTCAAACATGGTAAGAGCCTGCTGTTGTATCTCATCCCAGTGCTCGGCATACTCTTGAGCGGGGAAATCCATCTTCTTCCATCCCTCAACGGCTGGAACGTCTACACCATTGGCAAACCTGTTGATGTAAGAGGTGATGAGAATACTGTCGTTTAACCTTTGGTATGTTTGCTTAATGTCGCGCTGAAAGGCTATACTTGAATGGAAGGTGAGATGCTCTATGTATGTGGAGTCATCCAAAACCTCGTAGGTTCCTAAGAACCATGGGGCCTTGTTTTTTAAGTCTTCGCTGAAACTGAGGCCCAGGATCTTTCCGTCGGGTAAAATACATTTGACGTTTGGGATGATTTTTGTACCCTCGGCATTCATCTGTACCCAAGTGCCTTCAATCTTTGACGATTGCGCAAAACCAGACAATACAAAGAGGCTGGTCAAAATAGTTGCAAAGAATTTCTTCATAACTTTATCTGTTGGTTATTGGTTAGTGGTGTCTTTGAGATCGCCTTTGGGATAGAAGGGGAACATGTTCTCCTTCATCCATTCGTTGGCCTGGGCGGGAGTGAGTTTCCAACCGCTATTACAGGTAGAGACGAACTCAACAAGACTCGAACCCTTGCCTGCCATAGAAGCCTCGAAAGCCTTACGCAGAGCCTTCTTGGCCTTGTTAATGGCACCAACGGACTCAACGCTCTGGCGCGTCACGTAGCAAGTGCCCTCCAAGCCAGCAGCGATATCAGCCATCTTCAGGGGATAGCCGTGCAACTGCGGATCACGGCCGTAAGGACAGGTAGAGGTCTTCTGACCAATCAGCGTCGTAGGAGCCATCTGACCACCCGTCATGCCATAGATGGCATTGTTGACGAAGATAATCACGATGTTCTCGCCACGGTTCAGTGCGTGGATGGTCTCACAGGTACCGATACATGCCAGGTCGCCGTCACCCTGATAGGTGAACACCAGGCGGTCGGGCCAGCAGCGCTTGATACCAGTAGCCAGTGCGGGAGCGCGACCGTGGGCAGCCTCCTGCCAGTCTATATCTATATAATTGTACGCGAAGACGGCACAGCCTACGGGCGATACACCTACGGCCTTGTCTTCCATACCCATCTCTTCGATGACTTCGGCAATGAGCTTATGCACCACACCGTGACTACAGCCTGGGCAGTAGTGCATGTTGTTGTCGTTCATCAGCGTCGGCTTTTTGCAGACGATGTTCTCTGGTTGAACTATTTGATTTCTATCCATAATCTTACATTACCTTTTTAAGTGCTTCAACAATTTCCTCAGGATCAGGCACGATACCACCCAGACGTCCGAACTGCTCTACGGGCACAGCACCGTTGACAGCCAGGCGCACATCCTGTACCATCTGTCCAGCGTTGATTTCGGCTACCAGAATACCCTTCACCTTCTTCGAGAGTGCAGCAATCTGCTTCTCAGGGAATGGGAACAGCGTGATAGGACGGAACAAGCCGACCTTGATACCCTGCTCGCGGGCAATCTCTACGCTCTTCTCAGCGATACGGGCGGCACTACCAAATGCTACGATAGCATACTCAGCATCGTCCATCTGCTGCTCTTCAAAGCGAACCTCGTTCTCCTGAATCTTGCGATATTTCTCCTGCAGTGCCAAGTTGCGCTGCTCCATGATTTCAGGCTTCAGCTCCAGCGATGTGATAACCACACGCTCTCTGTTCTTTGGCTTACCAGTAGAAGCCCAAGGACACTGCTTAATCACCTCCTCGTCCGTACGACGGGGCTTGAACGGAGGCAATACCACCTTCTCCATCATCTGACCAATCACACCATCGCTCAGAATCATGGCAGGGTTGCGATACTTAAACGCCAA
>JAEEVT010000066.1 GCA_016291005.1 Prevotella sp.
GTCGTTGCCACTCATGGCATTGTCAAGAAGTCGCAAAAGACACCTAAGAGCGACATAACAAAAGCAGAAGGAATTAGAAAACAGTACTTTGAAAATAAAAACAAGAAGATATGAAACAGGTAGGAGACATGAAGCTTTATAGCTTCGAGGAAATGTTGGAAGAGGATTACGGCAAGGTCGGAACGCCAGAGCGCGACGAATTTGAGCGCCGTGTAGATGAATCTGTTCAGGCTTATCGCGTCGGCGAGGCTATCAAGCAGGCAAGAGAGGCCCAGAAACTCACACAGGCCGAACTTGGCGAGAAAATGGGTGTTCAGCGGGCACAGGTATGCCGTTTAGAGAGCGGCAAGAGCATTACCCTTGCTTCCATGATGCGAGCCTTTCGTGCCCTCGGCGTACAAGTGGCATTGGAGATGAAAGGTATAGGCAAAGTGGCACTATAACCCCCAACACGGAGACTTATTACGACCCCGCCCGACCGTAAACGAGAACAACAGTAGAAACAATAAAAAAGATGTCATGAGTTAAAAAGTGATAATTATTCGTCAAAATATTCCCGTATCTGGGAATTTTGCTTTATTTTTGCAAGCATAATCTCGATATTAAGATGAAAATAGTCTTTGAAGACACGGACTTGGAAGAACTGATCACAACGGGACGTAATAGCAAATATAAGAAATACACCCGTAATGCAAAGTTCATGAAGGCGCTCGCTACTGCATATAACTATATGCGACTGGTTGATGTGGCAAGCGACCTGCGAGCTATCTCGTTCCTTCATTACGAACAACTGGCAGGAACCAATGGAATGAGTTCCATCCGAGTGGTCAACGGAATGGTGGAGCGCATCCTTTTTAGAGAATTTGATGGTGGAATAAGTATAACGGTATTAAGTTTAGACGATACACATTATGGCAACAAAAAATGAGAACCCTGCACCCTTCATGGCAGTGCATCCTGGTATGATGATTAAACCAGAATTGGAGGAGCGCGGAATCAGTCAGAAGGATTTCGCCAAGATGGTTGGTACTCAGGCTTCACATCTGAGTGAGGTGCTGAACGGCAAGCGTGCACTAACCACAGACTTGGCCGTAAAGATAGAGTCAGCTATTGGCCTGCCTGCTAATGTGTTGTTGTCTGCACAGACGCAGTATGAGCTGGAATCAGCAAAAGCTACAAGAGACAGCAATGGGAAAGAGACTGTCGCAATCACCATTCCTATTGGAGACCGCAATCTGCTTCGTGAAATAGTTCGCAGATTTGGCTGGGTAGGTGTGTTCTAACAATAGAAACAATAAAAGACATGATAATGAAAACAATGACACAAGAATCAAACAGGACAACCCCGAGGCTCTTGGGGCTACGGACACTGAAGGGCGCACTCCAGCGCCTGAGTGTGACAATGCTCCTCATGCTGCTCACCACGGCCACGGCGTGGGCACAGTTGGATAATCTGACCTACAACACGGCGGGAGGATACTACGAAATGTGGTCCGCGGCCGACCTGGAGGCGATAGCCAATTACTGCAACTACTCTTACAGCAGCGACAGCAAGGTGTTCAAGATGATGCAGGATATCGACATGGCTGGCGTCAACACCAGTTTCCTGCCCATCGCATCTGCCAACAGCAATAAATACTTCTACGCCGTGTTCGATGGCAACTACCACGCCATCAAGAACCTGAGCCTGGTGCGTGGAGCTGGCGGTAACTACGGTCTGTTCGGCCAAATCGCCTCTTCGGCAACCGTGAAGAACCTGACCCTGAAGGACTGCGACGTGCGCTACACGGGTACCCAGAATTATGTTTCGGTGGGTGGTATTGCCGGTGTCAACTACGGCACCATCCAGAACTGTACCGTCATCGGTACCGTCGGCAACTACGACAACCAGTACGATGTGGGTGCTGTCGTGGGCTGCAACTACAGTCCTGGTAAGGTGAAAGACTGTACGGGCATTGCCGGACAACCTGTTGTCGGCACTAACCGCCTCACTTCTAATCCCCCCGGCACCGTGACTAACTGCAACACCTATTACCGCCTGTTGACCACGTCACCCGTCAGCCTTACCACCACGCCTGCCGCCTTGACCGTTGCGGGCACGGCCTGCTATACGGCCAACACGGCGCTGGCGCTGACCGTCACCCCCCACGACAACACGCAGATAATGACCGACGTCACCTTCACTGGCACCACCGCCACGAAGACCGGCTACGGGCAATACACACTGACCATACCCGCCAACGATGTCAGCATCACGGCCACCTTCAACGCCGTCAACTACACTATTAGCGGACTGGGCAGCACGACGGGCGGCAGCATCAGCGGCCCGGGCACCGCCCACTATGGCGATGAGGTGACGCTGACCGCCACGCCCGCTGCTGGCTACAGCCTACAGACGCTGACTGTCACTACTGCCAGTGGTCAACCCGTCGCCCTCAGCGGCAGCGGCCTGACGCGCACCTTCACCATGCCCGGCGAGAATGTCACCGTTAACGCGACGTTTGCCCTGATTCAACATACTGTGCATGTCACAACCTACAAATGCACGGTCACAGCCACGCCCAATCCCGCCACTGTGGGACAGACGGTGACCCTCAGCATCACGCCCGACGCTGGCGCCACCCTGCATTACATCAACGTGAGGGATGATGATGGGTACTACCTGACAGTATCGGGCAGCGGCAACACGCGCACCTTCACCATGTCCGGCACCGATGCCTTCGTCACGGTGGTCTGCTCCGTCAGCGGCCAGTTGACGGGCCAGGGAACCCAGGCCGAGCCTTACCTTATTTTCAACGAGGACGACCTGCGGCTACTGTCGGATTTGTCGAAAGCAGACAGATACAATGACAAATACTTCCGCTTGGAGAACGACATTACGATGGGCAATACCCCAATGGTTCCCATCGGGGAAAATAATAGCGGTTGGTTTAAAGGCCATTTCAACGGCAACGGCCACACCATCAGCAACCTGCACATCAGCGGGAAAGTATCATTATACACCGCCCTTTTTGGAATGACAGATGGAACCATCAGCAACCTGACGCTTGCCAACTGCACCATCGAGGGCAATGAGAGCGACACGGATTACACGGGCGGCATTGTGGGCAGTAACCAAGGCACTATTACGGGCTGCCACGTCACGGGCGGCACCGTCAGCGCTACATCAGGAGACGAGGTTGGCGGCATTGCGGGCGATAATGACGGCACCATCACGGGCTGCACCAACAGCGCAGCCGTCAGCTTTACGGCCGGTACACATGTGTCTTATGCCGGCGGTATCGTGGGCTTAAGCGGCAGCGGTACTGTCAAGGACTGTACCAACACGGGCAGCGTCAGCATCAGCGGGGCAAAAGACGGAACCGAGTTTGTGTGTGGCGGCATCGTGGGCGAACTTTACCGCGGCATCGTCAGCGGCTGCTCCAACACGGGCAGCGTGAGCGCCATAGTTACGAATGCCTCCAACGTTGCCGGCGGCGTGGCGGGGTGGATAGATAATAGCAAATACGCCATCTGCATAGGCAATACCAACGGCGGCGCCGTGACGGCCTCTAATGGAAACATTAACCACGCCGGCGGCATCGTGGGATATTATGATAATAGTACATATATTCTGAAAAACAACTATTACTACGGTGCCTGCACGGTGAAAGGGGTTGCAAACTATGTGCACATCGGCGATGCGCCGCAGCAAGACATCACGGCCAACAATGGCGCCGTGCCGGGCTACGCCATCGCGAAGCCCGCCGAGGTAACGCTCGGCAGCATCCAGGGCTACCCTAACGTGGCGCATCCCGCATACGCCGTCAGTGGCGAGACCATCAGCTTCACCGTCAACCCGGCAGGGGGCCTTTTGCTTGGTACAGTGAAGTATAACGACGGCAGCGACCACACGCTGACAGCCGACGACAACGGCGTGTATTCGTTCACCATGCCCGCCAAGGCCGTCACCGTCACGGTCACGTTGTACGACCTCGCCCTCTTCGGCAGGAACGACGATCCGCTGGTGGACGGCTCTGAGCAGCATCCCTACGTCATCAGCACCACGGCGGGCTGGAACCAGTTCTGCGACGCCCTTGAAGACAACACGGTGTGGAACCGCTTCACCGACAAGTTCATCAAGCTGGGTGCCAACATCAGCGTCACCCGCATGGCTGGCAGCGAGGGCCACGAGTTCACCGGCACGTTCGACGGACAGAAGTACACGCTGACCGTCAGCTACGGCTCGGCCAATCAACCCATCAGCGAGCAGTATGCCGCACCGTTCCGCTATGCCGGTGGCATTTATGATAACGATTCTCATTCATGCACCATCAAGAACCTGCGCGTGGCGGGCACCATTTACACCTCGGCACAGTTTGCCGCTGGCTTTGTGGGCTTTAACAATACCAACGGCTACATCTCCTTAGAGAACTGCCGTTCGAGCGTGGTCATCCGAAGCAGCGTCGATGGCGACGGCACCCACGGCGGCTTCGTGGCAAGACGTAATGGTTATTATACCCTCTATATCCAAGGCTGTCTCTTCGACGGCGAGTTTCACGGTACCAATACCACCAAATGGGGCGGCTTCGTGGGCTATCGTAATAATGGCTATATCTATATGTATCATAGCATCTTCGCCCCCACTGCGCTTGAAATCAAGAAGACTGAAAGTGCCACCTTCATCCGCAACGGTATCAACGACTACTTCCGCTGCTACTACACAGAGGACATCAACGACGGCGAGCACTACACCGGTCAGGGCCACCGGATGCGCAGCATCACGCCTGGCACGGACGTCACCGTCGGACTCAATGACAGCCCTGCAAAATATTACGAGGTCAGTGACATCACTAATTATGGAAGTATTTATTCGTCTGATCCCGGCCTGAAGTACGGCAATACCTACTATGCCGGCAGCGGCGAGGAGGTGAGCGTCACGCTCAGCGCCAGCCGCACGGGCTATGTCGCCAGCGGCTACACTGCCAGTAACGGCGGCACCGTCAGCGGCAACGCCACCGACGGCTGGACACTCACCATGCCCGATGCCGACGTCACCGTCAACGCCACCTTCACCCCCGACCCGGCGCACCTTGCCGTGAGCGGCAACGAGTACACCATCAAGACCTCCACGGGCTGGAACGTGTTCTGCGACCAGCTGGCCAACAACGCCAAGGGCTACTTCACCGGCAAGACCGTGACGCTGGGCAACGACATCCCGACAGCCGAGGAGAAAGCCGCCGGCACTACTGCCGTCACCCGCATGGCAGGTAGCAGCGGCAAAGACTTCACCGGCAAGTTCAATGGCGGTGGCTACACCTTGACCGTCGGCTACGAAGACTCGGGCAACAATACCATGACAGCACCGTTCGCCTATGTCGATGGCGCCACCATCCAGAACCTCATCATTGACGGCAGCATCAACGACACCGGCTTTCGTGCCGCCGGAGTCATCGGCGAGACTGGCACGACCACGAGCCACATCACCAACTGCGTGAGCAGCCTTACCATCAGCGGCGGACGCTATACGGGCGGCTTCAGCATCGGCGGAAACGTGGAGATAGAGGGCTGCGTGTTCAATGGTAAAATCAACGGCAGCAGCCTCAGTGGCGGCTTTGTGGGCTACAGCAATAGCGCGCTCAAGATTATCAACAGCCTCTTCGCCCCGAAGGACGGCTCCAGCATCAGCGGCGGCACGTTCTACTACAACGGCGGCGGCAACATTACGCCCACCAACAGCTTCTATACCGAGGCCCTCGGCACGGCGCAGGGCAATGCTGCCTACGTATATACCCCCGCCACTACCGATTTCGTTCCCGCTAATGTTGGTGCGGAGGGTACGGCATACGACGTTAGCGGCATCACAGCCTACGCCACCGGCCTGAAGCGAAACGGCAAGTTCTACCTTGTGAAAGCCAGCGTCAACCTCGCCGACAATGGCGACAACAGCACTGCCATCGTCAACAAGCAGGTGGCCGACGTGACACTGAGCGGCCGCAAGCTCTGGAAGGACGGCGACTGGAACACGCTCTGCCTGCCGTTCAGTCTTGCTTCGTTGACGAACACACCACTGGAAGGCGCCACCGTCATGGAACTGGACACGGAAGATACCTATGATAGCGGTAAGAAGACGGGGCTCGACGGCACCACGCTCTACCTGTACTTCAAGGACGCCACCAGCATTGAGGCCGGCGTGCCCTACATCGTGAAATGGCCCGCCACGACACCCGACTTCGTGGAGAACCCGTGCTTCACCGGCGTTACCGTAGAGGACGGCCTGAACGACATCATCTTCCCTGGCGGCGCATTCAAGGGCACCTACGCCTGGCAGGAGTACACCCAGGAGAACAAGAGCATACTCCTCCTCGGCACAGAGAACACGCTGTACTGGCCCAAGCCCGACGGCGACACGTATCCCAGCATCGGCGCCTGCCGCGCATACTTCGAGCTGGGCGGCGGCCAAGAGGCCCGCGAGTTCGTGCTGAACTTCAACGAAGAAACAACCAGCCTCCCCCAGCCCCTCCAAAGGGAGGGGAGCCAGGCTGGCGCGTGGTTCGACCTCAGTGGCCGCAAGCTCGACAGCAAGCCCACCAAGAAGGGCGTCTATATCCACGGAGGCCGTAAGGTCGTGATTAAGTGAGAGAAGAACCGAGCTTGCTCGAGTTCTTCCGCTCGCAACGCCACACTCTGCACCCTTAGGTCAGAGAACGGGAACGAACTCGAGCGAAGCTCATTGCAACGCCACACTTTGCACCTTTAGGTCAAAGAAGGTCGTAATCCCCTAAGGAATAATATAATCTCTAAGGAGTCAAGGAGTACTGGAGCTAAAGAAAAAAAACTCCTAAACTCCTAAACTCCTTAGAATTAAAAAAAAAGATATGAAACAAAAACCTACCAAAATGTTTTCCAGGGCAGCCATGACGCTGCTCCTGAGCGTGCTCACGACGATGACGGCGTGGGCTCAAAACAGTTCTACCAGCTCTGAGAGTGAACTGCGTAGCCTTACAAAGAAAAGAGCCTCCGCTATAAACACAGACGGGTATTGGAACACGCTCTGTTTGCCCTTCGACGCGACGATTGAAGGAAGTCCCTTTGAAGGAGGAACGTTGATGGAACTCGATATCGAGTCAACGTACGACAATCATATGACAGGCTACGACGCTGATACTGGCACAATCTACCTTTTCTTTAAGGAAGCTACCAAGATAGAGGCCAACAAACCTTACATTTTCAAGATGGATAAAACTGCCGGCGCAAGAGGAACAGAGGTCTCAGAGTTGATGGCCCCAAGCTTCTGCGACAGCGGCTCCGAGGACACCAGTCGCGCACCCCTCAGAGCTAATGACACCTCCTGTGTCACCAGCCAAGACGGCAATGTTACCTTCAAAGGAACCTTTGTACAAATTAAGATCTATCCTGAGGACAATAACGTTTTCTACCTTGGCGACGAAAACCAGCTCTACTATCCTACTGGAGAAGTGACCATCAACCCCTTCAAAGCCTACTTTCTGCTGAACAACGGCCTCACCATAACGGACATCGCCCACGCCCGTATGTTCACTGGCGGAGAGGATGAGATAACTGCGGTCTTAGAACTGAAACATCATGTAGATACTACGAACAATAAATGGTACACCCTCGACGGCCGCAAGCTCGACACCAAGCCCACGAAGAAGGGCGTGTATATCCTGAACGGTAAGAAGGTCGTGATTAAGTGAGAGAAGAACTGAGCTTGCTCGAGTTCTTCCGAGCGGAAACGAGCTCGAGCGAAGCTCAAGGTCGTGGTTAAATAAAACAACAAATTATAATTCCCCGAATCGCCTGGCGGTTTGGGGAATTTTAGTAACTGATATTTTTACTTTAGAAAAACAAATTTTATAGCAGTTTTTTACTTTCGAGAGTTAAAAACGGCAATCCTAACGTCGCTCAAACCCTTTACACATCGGCATTTGCACCCTCTGGCCACTGAAGGGTCTGCATGAAAAAGTTCTATAAATCCTTTGCCGTATTGAAAATTATTACTATCTTTGCCAGCGGAATAACAATAAAACGGTATAATAATGTTAGGAATTGATACACCACACAAACCAGTGGAAGGCAAATTTGCTGAGGAAATCCGCGATGCAGTACGCAGGGTGACCAGCAAGAAACTTAACGATGCAGACAAGCGTCGCCTCCGTCGTTCCCGTCAAGTATTAGCTCGTTTCGATGCAGTCTGGGAATAAGCTAAGCCTTCACTTCGAGCGTGTCGACGACACGACGTTGCTCGATGAGTTTAATTGTGGTTTGGATGTTATGGATCGCTTCATACATTCAAACCTCCAGTGGTGTATAGACTATCATTATTGTGTCGTTTACGCTGTTAAAGAGTCCGATGAGATAGTTGCAATAGTTGCTCTCGGCTGTGACAAATTAGAATTGAGTACCAGCGACAAGGAAGAGTTGCAGATGGGTTTCTTCCCCAAACCTGACATCAATTTCAACTATCAGGAAACATTCTGGGCTAAATCCAGCTATCCGGCTATAGAAATTACCTATCTTGCCGTTAGAAAAGACAAACGCCATCTTGGTATTGGTGAATACGTGATAGAGGCTATTGGCCAACGCGCTATTGACTCTCGATTCAATATGGCAGGCTGTCAGTTCCTTACGGTCGAGGCCTATAGTTGTGGGGAAAATAGCGCCGTCGGCTTCTACGATAAATGCGATTTCGTTGCAGCCGAGGAACCGAATCCAAACAAAGAAACGTTGCGAATGTATAAAACCATTCTTCCCATCGTAAAATATGACGATGAAGAAGAATAAAATGCCAACAGCCAAAGGCTCTATAGTTTGCCGTCATTGACAAGATTTGTTGTCCTTTGTTGTCCAAGTTCTCTCTGAGAGAGTGTGGCGGTGCAATGTCGTAGAACTGGAGAGGAAGCGGCCTTCGGCCTAAATAATAAATAACAAATAATAATGAAGTGATTAAGTGAGATAAGAACTGAACTTGTGAAAAGCGCCCTGGAGATACAATAATCTCTGGGGCTTTTTCGTTATTACTAAGGTCTTTGACTTCATTGACTTCTTGAACTTCTAAATTTGAAATGCAGTGGACTGACAGAATCCGACAGGTGAAGATGATCCTGGTAGTGGCGGCGGCGCTGATAGCCGTAGCCTCGCTACTGATTTCGCACTTTCTGGTGCGTGACCTGTCGAAGGAGGAGCGCCACCGCATGGAGGTATGGGCGCAAGCGTTGCACTCGCTGAACGAGGCTGACGAGAATACCGACCTGGCGCTGGTGCTGAGCGTCATGGAGGGCAACAATACCATCCCCGTCATTGTGGTGAACAGCGAAGGAGGCATAGACGACTACCGCAACATAGACGACACGACGCGCCTTGAGAGTTATGCAAAACGTATGCAACAGGCTGGCGACACCATCCGCGTGGATGCCCAGGTGGTGTGCTACGACGAGAGCATTATGCTGAAACGCCTGCAGGCGTGGCCATACGTGCAGCTCGGCATCGTGCTGATATTCGTCGTTGTCGCCATCTTTGCCTTGTTGTCGTCGAAACGTGCCGAGCAGAACAAGGTGTGGGTGGGCCTGTCTAAGGAGACCGCCCACCAGTTGGGAACTCCCGTATCGAGTCTGATGGCGTGGGTGGAGATGCTGAAGGAGCAGTATCCTGACGACGACCTGTTGCCGGAGATGGACAAGGACGTAAAGCGCTTGCAGCTGATTGCCGACCGCTTCTCGAAGATTGGCTCGCTGCCTGAACCCGTCGAGGCTTCGATGAACGACGTCCTGGAGCATGTCGTCGATTATATGGACCGCCGCACGTCGAAGCAGGTAGAGATGATTCGGCACTTGCCTGACCGTGACGTCATCGTGAAGATGAACGCCTCGCTGTTTGAGTGGGTGATAGAAAACCTCTGCAAGAATGCCGTCGATGCGATGGAGGGCCGCGGCACCATTACGCTCACGCTGACCGAGGAGCCGCAACGTGTTGTCGTGGAAGTGCAGGACACGGGTAAGGGCATTCGCAAGAAAGACCTCGGCAACGTGTTTACTCCCGGCTTTACCACCAAGAAGCGCGGTTGGGGACTGGGTCTCTCGTTAGCGCGCCGCATTGTCGAGGAGTACCACCACGGGCGCATCTTTGTCAAGCAGTCCGAACTTGGCAAGGGTACCACCTTCCGCATCGAAATGCCCAAAGGATAGTCTCTAAACCTATTATAATATAAGGTTAGAAGTGTTGTGTAAACGATTACGCAAAGCTTTTAACTTTTTTTTGTTTAATTTTTCTCCTTTGTTGCCTAAGAAACCCTATCTTTGCAGGGTAATATGCGAACTAAGAATCAGAAGCGACAAAACTAACTAAAATTATTAATATTATGAAGCGAATCTACTCATTATTGCTGCTCTTGGTTGCCTTCACGGCAATGGGCTTTGCACAAGACACGTGGACTGTTGCCGGAACGGCTGCCGCACTGAACGGCACCGCAGACTGGGCACCAGCCAACACAGAGAATGACATGACGTCTGAGGACGGAGTAAACTACACCCTTACTGTAACAGGTTGCACCCTGGAGGCTGGCGTCGACTACCAGTACAAGGTGGTGAAAAACCACGCTTGGACTGAGGCTTATCCCACCTCGAACAAGGTCTTTAGGGTTTCTAACACTGCCGTATATACTGTAGTCTACCACTTCAATGCCACCACGCATGATGTCAGTGAGGAATACACAAAGACCGGTGAAGCCGGAGCCATCACCCATACCTATACGGTGGCTGGTGCGCCTGCTGAAGTGTTTGGCGTGGAGTGGGATCCCACCTATGTTGAAAACGACATGCAGAAGAACTCGGAGGGTATCTATGTCTGGACAGCTACTGCCAAGGAACTGGCTGGAGGCACGATTTTAAAATTCAAGGTTGTGGTAGACCACTCCTGGGGACAGGCTTATCCTAGTAATAATTTCGAGAAGGAAATCGAAGAGGACGGTATCTATACCATTACCATTACCTTCGACGAGGATACGAAGGGCGTTACTTGCACGCCTCAGAAGACCGGCGATGCCACCATTGAGACCGTCTATGTCGTTGCTGGCAGCAGTGAGGCACTCTTTGGTACTACTTGGGACGGCACTGACAATGCCAACAGCATGATGAAGGGTACTGACGGCATCTGGACGAAGACCTACAGCAATGTCAATCTGCCTGCAGGGAATATCGAGTGGAAGGTTGTCAAGAACGGCACCAAATGGATTCCCGACGGAGAGGGCAACAACCAGGTCATCTATGTTCCCGAACCCGACTACTACGACGTGGTGTTCTCATTCAACGAGAGCACGCAGGAACTCAATGGCCAGCTGTTGAAGGACGGCAACCCCGTCATCGTCACACCTTCCACCGCTGAGGGCTGGCCTGCCAACTATGGCGGTGTCATGCTGCAGGGCTTCTACTGGAACTCCTTCGAGGACTCTAAGCTCACCGAACTGAACAAGCAGGTGCCGACGCTGTCGAAGTACTTCGACCTGGTATGGTTGCCCAACACGGGTGCCACCGGCGGTGAGGGCATGGGCTATATGCCTGTCTATTGGCTGAACCATAACAGTAACTTCGGCCGTATGAACACGCTGAAGAAGCTCATCCAGAACTTCAACGCCAACGGCACGAAGGTCATTGAGGACGTGGTCATCAACCACAAGGCTCCACAGGGTGTCAACGAATCGTGGGTAGACTTTGTCAACGAGAAGTGGGAGCACGACGGCATTACGGAGGAGATTAACTGGACTCCCGATGATATCTGCCAGAACGACGATGGCGGCTATACCAACACGATGGGTGCCGATCCCGCTATGATTGCCAAGAACGGCGGCTGGCACTGCGGTGGTGCCAACGACACGGGCGACGACTTCAGCGGTGGCCGTGACCTCGACCACACGGGAGCCAACGTGCAGAAGAACTGTAAGATTTACCTGAACTACCTGATGAAGGAGTTAGGCTATAGCGGTTTCCGCCTCGACATGGTGAAGGGCTATAGCGGCTACTATACCAAGCTGTACAACGAGGAAGTGAAGCCCGAGTTCTGCGTCGGTGAGTATTGGGACGGCCAAGACGCCATCACCAGCTGGATTACCAGCACAGGCAACACCAGCGCAGCCTTCGACTTCCCCTTCAAGTACCAGATAAAGGAAGCCTTCGGCAACGGCAACTGGAGCACCTTGGCCGACTACAAGGGCATTGCCGGCGACATCAACTGGCAGCGCTATGCCGTGACCTTCATCGACAACCACGACACCTACGAGAACGAAGGTCGTCTGGTGAACAACGTCTTAGGTGCCAACGCCTTCATGCTCGCCATGCCTGGCACGCCTTGCGTCTTCCTGAAGCACTGGCAGCGCTATCCTATTGCCATCGGTAACATGATCCTGGCTCGTAAGGCCTGCGGTATCACCAACCAGAGCAGCATCGTAGAACAAGGAAGTCTCGACGGCGGCTACTATATTAAGGTACAAGGCAGCAAGGGTACCGTGCTCTGCATTGCAGGCTATGCAACGGTAGATACCCACGGCTTCAAGTCCATCGCCACAGGTCCGAACTTCGCATTCTTCGTCAGCGACAACATCACGGTTGACGGACTCGTTGAGGGTAACGACGACGAGGAGGCCAAGGACATCACCATCTTCGTCGAGTCGGCTGAGGCTCCGTATCTCTACTCTTGGAACGGCAGCGGCCAGCCCACCAACGGCGCATGGCCTGGCACGAAGCTCACCACCACGCAGGAAGTGGGCGGCAAGACCTTCTGGACACGTAACTTCACCACGATCCCCGTCAACATCGTCATCAACAACGGTGGTGACAAGACTACCGACGGCGAAGGCGAAGAGGTGGCTACGGGTGAAAATGCCGTCCAGTCGAAGAACTACGAGAACCTGACGCACGACAGCTACTTCACCTTCGACGCCACGAACCCCGACAAGGCTACCAACTCTACCGACATCACCAGCAACTACTTCACGCCGGAGCCCGTCCAGCTGCCCACTTGTGCCAAGGTGCGCGACGGCGAGCTGTACTGCTACTTCCAGGGCAACAAGGACTATGACTCTCCGTATGCCTGGATTTGGAACGACGACAAGAACTTCACTGGCGACACCTGGCCTGGCGTAGGTCTGGAGCATGTTGGTGACGACAACGGTGGACACCGTATCTGGTTGTGGAAGGGTGGCGACCTCGTCGACCTCTTCGGAACAGCAACCCCGACTGCCGACCAGCTGCCGAAGTGCGTCATCTTCAGCAACCACGGCACACCGCAGACTGACACCTTCCACTTCGAGAACGGCGGCTACTACGATGCTACTGGTCTGGTGGGCAACGTCATTACTACTGGCATCGCCCCGATTACCGTCGATGGCACACCGCGCACGGCAGTACTCTACAACCTGCAGGGTCAGCGCGTCAGCGACAGCTACCGCGGCATCGTCATCCAGAACGGCAAGAAGGTCGTGAACAAATAACTCACATATATTACCTACACAGGGGGACTTCCCTCTGTGTAGGTTTTAAACAGAAACATGTATAACTAACAAAATAATAACAATGCTTATGAAGAAACTATTACTTACATTCAGTCTTTTGGCAACCGTCATGATGGCTCGTGCCCTGACGGCTACCGTTTATGTAGAGGCCGAAGAGGCTCCGTTCCTCTACGGCTGGTTCACTGTCAACAACAAAGAGACCAAGATCAATGGTGCCTGGCCTGGCACACAGATGACGGAGACCATCACCAAGACCGACCTGAAAGGCGTGTCGCACACCTTCTGGTGCAAAACGTTCACCATTGACGCCACATCGTTCAACATCATCTTCAACAATGGACAGGATGGCGTTAACAAGGCTCAGACTGGCAATATCTCCGACATCAGCTCTGACCGCTACTTTACCTACAACGGCAAGACTGAGTACACCGATATCACCGAGGACTTCGGCGTGGAGATTCCCGATGTGGACATCCAGAGTATCGCATTGCTTTCCGACCTGAACGAGTGGAACGGTATGGCACAGCTCTTCACCGAGGTGGAACACAATGCCAAGTACACCTTCAACCTCTCGCTGACTGACGAGCAGATAGAGGAAATCGAGGGTTACTATCGCTTCCAGCTGATGGTGAACAGCTCGGCATATCTGGGCTGGTTGACCGAGGGACTTGCCAAGGACGACCCCAACGGCTGGCTCGACCAAGACCTGGCAGTCGGTGGTGGTGCTAACATCGGCCTCGACGTGGAAACAGCTGGTGTCAAGGACTTCCTCTTCACCGTCACCTTCGCTGGTGGTAAGGACATCTATCAGGGCTGGACGCTGCGTGTAGAGCAGGGTACGGCAGGTGTTGACGCCATCCGTACCAATGCTGAGAAGAGTGGTCAGCGCTACAACCTGGCAGGCCAGCGCGTTGGCAACGACTTCCGCGGCATCGCCGTCCAGAACGGACGTAAGGTCGTGATTAAGTGAGCGAAGAACTGAGCTTGCTCAGGTTCTTCCGAACGGGAACGACCTCGAGCAAGGCTCAAGGTTATAGTTAAGTGAAACGAGCTCGGACAGTAAGTCCAAGGTTATAGTTAAGTGAAACAAGTGCTACGGCACCCTGCAGACGGCACCCACAACGGCAGCATCTTTGAGCAGCCGTTGTGGGTGGCTGTGTTTGCCTTCTTCTCTGCCGTCATCTGGGGCTTTGCCTTCCCGCTTCTCAAGCTTGGCTTTGTCGAGTTTGGCATTGCTCAGGACATGACGGGCAGTAAGATGCTCTTTGCCGGTCTGCGCTTCACTCTGGCAGGGATCATCATCCTCATCATCGCCAAGCTTTCCCACAGGTCCTTCGCCTGGAAAGCCCAACCCGCCCGTGAAAAATACAAGGATTTCCTCTACCTCCTGCTTTTTACGTTGATGAACACCACCCTCCACTATGCGTTCTTCTACATCGGACTCTCGCATAGTCAGGGAGCACGTGCGGCCATCCTCAACTCCTTGGGCGTCTTCCTATTGGTCATCCTGGCCTGCCTGTTCTTCAAGAGCGACAAGATGACTTACAGCAAGGCACTGGGCTGTGTCATTGGCTTCCTTGGCATCCTAACGCTCAACATGGGTGGCAAGGAGAGTGGTTCTTTCACGCTGCTGGGTGACGGCATGATGATTATAAACACCTTCTGCATGGCAATTGCAGGACTGATGACGCGAGGCGTCAACCAACGCATCGACGTCTTCGTGGGTACTGGTTACAGTTTAGGCGTTGGTGGCGCACTGCTCATCATCGTCGGACTGATGATGGGCGGTACGTTGCCCAACGCCTCGCTGTGGGGCTTCGCCATCCTGACGATGCTCATTGGCATTTCGTCCATCGGCTTCACCCTATACAACAAATTGCTCACCTGCAATCCCATGGGAAAGGTCGCCATCTGGAACTCCCTCATTCCCGTGGTGGGAGCCGTCTCCTCATGCCTTTGCCTGGGCGAGACATTCTATTGGAAGTACGTCTTCGCCGCAGGCATGGCAATGCTTGGCATCTACCTTCTCCACAAGGATTAGCCCTTAATATTACAGGGGGTAGTCCTCGAAAGCATAGAGTACGGTAGAGAGATAGCGCTCACCCGTATCGGGCAGCAGCACGACAATCTTCTTACCTTTGTTCTCTGGGCGCTTGGCCACCTGGATGGCGGCATAGAGTGCAGCGCCGGCCGAGATGCCTACCAGCAGACCTTCGCTCTGGGCAATCTCGCGACCTGTGCGAATGGCGTCGTCGTTCTCTACGTCAAACACCTCGTCGATGACGTCTGCATCGTAGGTCTTGGGAATGAAGCCGGCACCAATGCCCTGAATCTTGTGTGGACCGCTCTGGCCGCCGTTCAGTACGGGACTTGACTTCGGCTCAACGGCGATGATCTTCACGTTGGGGTTCTGCTCCTTCAGATACTTGCCAGTGCCGCTGATAGTACCGCCAGTACCTACGCCGCCGATGAAGATGTCCACCTGTCCGTCCGTGTCGCGCCAGATCTCAGGACCTGTCGTGGCATAGTGCTTGGCGGGGTTGGCGCCGTTCTCGAACTGCTGCAGGATGACTGCGCCAGGGATGGAGTCGCGCAGTTCCTCGGCAGCGCGGATGGCACCAGGCATGCCGTCCTTTCCTGAGGTGAGGCGCACCTCGGCACCGTAGGCCTTGACGAGGTTACGGCGCTCCACGCTCATGGTTTCGGGCATGGTAAGGATAAGATGGTAGCCCTTGACGGCTGATACCAGTGCCAGTCCTACGCCTGTATTTCCGCTGGTCGGTTCGATGATGGTGGCGCCAGGCTTCAGGATGCCCTTCTGCTCTGCGTCCTCTATCATGGCCAGTGCGATACGGTCCTTCACGCTACCGCCGGGGTTGAAAAACTCTACTTTGGCAATAACTGGAGTCTCAAGACCCTTTGTCGTTGAATACTTATTGAGCTCAAGAAGTGGGGTGTTGCCGACGAGCTCGGTCAGCTGTTTTGCAATCTTTGTCATAATCCTTATCTTTTATATGTTTATTGTTTATTGTTCATTGTTTTGCACCAATATCCTCCAACACTAGTCCTGCCAGCATGAAACCGAAAATGGCGGTGATGTGGACAATGCTGCCGTTGCCTTTGTCGTCTGGATCGACAGGTTTCTTGTTCTCCAGAAGTTCGTCGGAATAGACACACTGGAACTTGCGCTTGGGAAACAGCTTCTCCTTCTTGAACTTGTTACGCAGGGCACGAGCCAACGGGTCACCCTTCACCTTCCAGAACTCTGTGACTTGTATGCGCGTGGGATCCAATTTCAGAGCGGCACCCATCGAAGAGTAGAACTTTGCTTTTGTACGGCAAGCCATGAGAATCAACAGCGCCTTGTCCTTCAGCGAGTCGATGGCATCGATGATATAGTCATAGCTGTCGAGGTCAAACTCCTCAGCGGTTTCCTGCGTGAAGACTTTCTGCAAGGCTGTAATTTCTGCGGACGGATTAATGGTGAGCAGACGTTCTTTCAGAGCTTCCACCTTCGCCTGCCCCACGGTCTTGGTGGTAGCCATCAGCTGGCGATTGATATTGGTGATGCTGACACGGTCTGAGTCCACAATAGTCAACTGACGGATGCCGCTGCGTACCAGGCTCTCAACGCACCACGACCCTACGCCGCCCACACCAAAAATGATCACCCGCTTCTGTGCTATCCGCTCCATGACTTCGTTGCCCAGAAGCATTTCTGAACGTCTGAATATTCCGTCTTCTATTGCCATCGTCTTTCTTTGTTTTGCGTGCAAAGGTACGAAGAATTTTTCTTTTACCAACGAAATATGGAGAATTACATGAAACTCGTCTTAACTCATTGTTTCTATTTAAATCTTGTCGAAGGCCTGGGCGAGGTCGTCGATGATGTCGTCGATGTGCTCAGTTCCGATGCTCAGACGGATGGTTGAGGGCGTGATGTGCTGCTCAGCCAGTTCCTCGGGCGAGAGCTGTGAGTGCGTGGTGGTGTAGGGATGAATCACCAGGCTCTTCACGTCGGCCACGTTAGCCAGCAGCGAGAAGATCTGCAGGGCATCGATGAACTTCCAGGCCTCTTCCTGACCGCCCTTGATCTCGAAGGTGAAGATGCTTGCGCCACCGTTGGGGAAGTACTTCTGATAGAGCTTGTGGTCGTGATGACTCTCCAGGGCGGGGTGGTTCACCTTAGCCACCTTCGGATGGTTGGCGAGGAAATCGACCACCTTCAGGGCGTTCTCCACATGACGCTCTACGCGCAGGCTCAAGGTCTCTACACCCTGCAGGAGGATGAAGGCGTTGAAAGGCGAGATGGCAGCACCAGTATCACGCAGGATGACGGCACGGATGCGGGTGACGTAAGCCGCAGCACCTACAGCGTCAGCAAACACGATGCCGTGATACGAGGGGTCGGGCTTGGAGAGGGTGGGGAACTTGTCGTTCTGTTTCCAGTCGAACTTACCACCATCGACGATGACACCACCAAGGCTGCTTCCGTGACCGCCTAAGAACTTCGTAGCCGAGTGAACCACGATGTCTGCACCATGCTCCAACGGACGAATCAGATACGGCGTGCCAAACGTATTGTCCACGATGAAAGGGATGCCGTGCTTGTGAGCCACAGCGGCCACGCCTTCAAGGTCGAGCACGTCAGAGTTGGGGTTGCCGAAGGTCTCAGCATAGACCACCTTCGTGTTGGGCTGGATGGCATCTTCGAGGGCTTCGAGGTCGTTCACGTTGATAATGGTGTTCGTGATGCCCTGGGTAGCCAGCGTATGGGTAATGAGGTTGTACGAACCGCCATAGAGGTTGTCGGCAGCAACGATGTGGTCGCCAGCCTGCACAATGTTCTGCAGGGCATACGTGATAGCAGCGGCACCAGAGGCGACAGCCAGACCTGCCACACCACCTTCGAGGGCAGCGACGCGATCCTCAAACACACCCTGGGTAGAGTTGGTCAGACGACCGTAGATATTACCTGCATCGCGAAGGCCGAAGCGGTCGGCAGCGTGCTGAGAGTTGTGGAACACATACGACGTGGTCTGATAGATGGGCACGGCGCGAGCGTCAGTTGCGGGGTCAGCCTGTTCCTGGCCTACATGGAGCT
>JAEEVT010000186.1 GCA_016291005.1 Prevotella sp.
AGCATGTATGTCATATCCGTAGAGCTGAGCACGTCGAGTCGGCCTCGCATGTCCAACAACTCCAGCGGTCCCTGTATACGTGCCGCGAAATTGACATAGGCCTTGCCGAAGGCAATGCTCTTGGCCTCCTGCTTGGAATTGATCAGCAGCAGGTTTCGGGCGCGCATACGCATATCCATCGTGATACGGTCCATATCCGAGAAGTCGATGTTGCCCATCATGTTGATAGGTTCATCGTTGTAGGCATAGAGACCGAAGTTCTCGAGCAGCAGGCGGGAATCGATAACGCGGATGGGGTCGTTGTCGAAACGCATGCGGATACCATATGGCTGGCTCAGCAGATAGGCATCCTCGACATAGATTTCACCGTCAACCTTTGGGTGTTTCAACGTACCCTTGATTGCCAGTTCGCCTTCAGCATAGCCTTCGAGACCGACGATCTGGTCTTCGATGAAACCATTGACGAGCGACAGCGGGAAACGTGTCATGTTGAAGGTGGCATCAATGTGCCCATCGTCTTTATTCTGATAGTCTCCGGTCAGGGTTCCGAATTCCTCGTCATTAAGCATCAGGTGGGCCTCGATGGCGTGAGTGTCATTTTCCTTCATCAGATAGACGAGCTCAGTGCTGATATTACCGATAGGCGCACCCTCATAGGTCATATCCTGTACAGCCATATCAGAGACCACGGAGAACTGCTCGTTCTGATCCTGCAGGATATGGTAATCGCCGTTGAGCCTGCCGGTGATTTTCGGCAAATAAGGCACCACGGAAGTAATCTCTCCCAGATCGATACGGTTGCACGAGAGTGTCAGGTCTTGCAGCATCGTGGAGTCCTGGTTCTCTGTATAGAGCTTCAGACCAGTCTTGTCGTCAGCAATGAGGTCAATCTTCGCCTGGATTTTCTTATTGCTGCCAAGGAAAATATAATTATCCTTGTTCAGATTGAATTCCTTATAACCCACCGTCGGTCTGTCAGGCATCAGCTTGAAGCGGATACCATTTGGTTCCATTTCGGCAGTGGCTCCGATTCTGACACCCATCTTGCCGTCTTTGTCGTAATAGCGTAGTCCAGCCAAGGCACCGTGCTCATGCACATGACCGTCAATCAGGGCATTGAAGACGAACTGCGGATTCTTACGGTTATTGCGTATCTGTCCCTGATAAGTGAGCCGGTCGCCCCTTTGGGTAAGGTTCAGATGGATGGTGTCTATGCGGGTACTGTCGTAATTCAGTGAATAGAGGTGGAGGGAGCCGTTGATACCCGTCTGCGGTGAGGTGTTCAGGTCGAGCAACAAGTCCTTGAAGTCGATCTCCTGCGTCTTCAGGAGATTGGCGATGGGGTTCTCTTTCTTGCTCTCCACATGCAGTCTCATCGTGGGTAATAGTCGTTTGATGGCAGGCTGGTCAATCACCCTAGCCTCGTATTGGGCAACAACCGAGTCTCCAAGGGTGGTCAGCTGTTTCATGACCCGCTCGTAGCCACCCTGTGCATCGAGTTTTACAATGAAGTCACCGCTCTGTATTCGGGCGTAGGTGGTGTCGCTATTGGTTTTTAACAGGAGGCCTACTTTCGTAGGATTGTATGTCGTCTTCTTGTCCTGAATACTGATATTGTCAATCAGACCGCTGACATAGTGGGTGTTCTTAAGATCCGACTTGATATCAAGGTCGCCGCTGAACCCTACGGTGAGTGTGTCGTCTGTAAGCCGCAGTCGCAGGAGGTCGGCCTTCGCAAGGTCGGCACACAGCTGGACTTGGATGGTCTTGTCGCTGGAGAGGGCAGGCGCCAGTAGCATATCGGCGGTGATGTCGCCTTCAAACAAGGCGTTGTGACCTGTCATAACAGCCTTACCGTGTCCGTTGCCGATGGTCGCTTTGGCTGTCATGTTGCTCAGGTCCCAGCTGCCATACTGTAGTTGGTGAAGGGTGGCGTCGGCCGTCAAACGGGTGTTCTTGGACAGGATGTCTGTGCCATATCCTTTGGCAGTGATATCGGCCGAAAGGGTATAGATGGAATCCTTAGGCATGAAATGGTGCAGGTTCAGGTTACTG
Organism: Prevotella sp.; assembly: GCA_016291005.1. Lineage (GTDB taxonomy): Bacteria > Bacteroidota > Bacteroidia > Bacteroidales > Bacteroidaceae > Prevotella. The sequence continues at coordinate 2,056 of JAEEVT010000186.1, forward strand.
ATGCTGATGTCTGCATCATAGCTCATCATAGTGGGTACCATCTCGCCCTTGGCATTCTGTGGGATGGTGGCATTGCCTTTCAACTTCACCGTACCCTGACCTTCGCGGGCGATGAGGTCTGCCTTGTAGCGTGGCCCGTCAGCCTTTAAGGTGCCGTCGAGGGTGATACCGTTGGGAATGCGGTAGTCGTTCATCGTCTTCGCATCGAGCAGAGCCGTCAGGAAGCTGATGTCCTGCGTCTTGGCATTGATCTTCAGGTCAGCCTGTAGTTTTGACATATCTGTCAGATTGCCGGCGGTACCGTTTGCAGTGAGATGGAATGCCGTAGGCAGATTGATGTCGAGGCCCGTAAACTCCATTTGCTGCAGATTGCCGTTGAGCGAGCCTTTGATGGCGATTGGGTGGTTGGGATAGCGGCGGATGAAACCTGCCGGCATATCGCCTATGAATCGCATCAGGTCCTGTTTGCCCAACTGCGCATTCAGGCGCATCTTCATCTTACCCGGATTCTGCTCTTCAAAGGCGTTGAAGTCTAAGTCAATTTCGGTATAGATGTCAGAATCCGGTGTCTTGAGTGCGAGGGCAGGTATCTCTATCTTATTAAAGGCAGAATCGAGTCTGACGCCGCCTTTCAGTTCACTAATTTCGAGACCGCTCTTTTCTTTGAGGCTCGTGTGGTGGATGTAAAAAGAGGTACCTGCGGGCGTATAACTGATGGAATCGATGCCAAGGCTGATATCTGTAAGCGCGATATGATTATAGTCCAAGCCAGCCACGTCGGGTTCAAAGCGGTTGTCATATCTGAATCGGCCGTCGTCCCACCTGAGGCTGCTTACCTGATAGATACTCTTTCCTAAGTCAATGTTGGCTTCCTTGGCGATAGCATGTCCCATATAGGCATCCATGTTGAGCGTATCGCCTGGCATGTGTAGGGTGAGGCGGGATTGATGAATGCTGAGGCTGTCGGCATTGATAATCCATTTTATTTCCGAGGTTGTCGTGTCCACAGCTGCTGTGTCCGACAGATGGATGTCGAGGTCGGCATTGGCCAGTCTGGCACCGTTTACCTCCATCGTCTCCTTGTCCAGGTCGATGCCTTTTGACGATAGCCACAGTTCCTGCATACGGCCTTTGATGCGCAGGTCACTGATAAAACCGTTGGTGTTGAGCTTGGCCTCTTGCAGCGACAGTTCGTTGATGATCACACGTTTCTTCAACAGCGGCCATAATTGTATGTCTGCCGTCAGGTGTCCTACATCGGCTATGGTGTCGGTGACATTGGGCAGACTGTCATTGGGATGCAGCATGCGGAAATCGTCGATACCGAGGTTCAAGGGCCATTCCAGATTGACGTGACCTACGGTGATTTCCATCCCTGTTTTCTCTGAAGCGATGGCCGCTACTTTTTGGGCCGCCCAGTTCTGTACGGGTGGCAGGTAGAGTAGTG
>JAEEVT010000067.1 GCA_016291005.1 Prevotella sp.
GACAACCTGTATAGGAATAAAAACAATGAAGTGTAAACCAAGTTAGGAATAACAAACAATACTGTCAACCAAATTCAGTACACTACAACCTTCAGTTATCCTTAGGATTTCCTCAACTTATCCTAAGGATAACTGACGGAAAAGTACTGGATTTCTGAAGGTTTTCCTAAGGATTTCTTTTTGTCCCACCCCCTGGGACAAACGGAAAACCATAGGATAGCCGAAAGTGGTTCTCGTCATGAGTTTTCCAAGTATCGCGCACGCGCGCGTATGATTGTGAATCGCAGGAAACAACTTACCTATCTTACCTATCCTACACTTAAGTAGAAAAACTTTCACGTGCGGGATAGGTAGGTTAATTCCTTTCATCTCTCCCGTTGGATAGCGGAAACCCCTTTGCAGAAAGGGATTCTGCGTTTTTCATCTCTCCCTTCATCCCTCCCTTATCTCTCCCTCATCTCTCCCGTCACCCTCATGCAATTGTCCGCAGCAATTCGAAGAATTCGAATTCCGTCGGACAATTGCGAAGATGCTGGTACAATACTGTATAATCTGGATGCAATAATAGCCGTTGGCTGACATCGCAGCTATGACAGCCGATGGAGCAATAGGTCTATCTGGCTGTCAATATCGGCTATGCCGTCGTTGACAATCTCGTAGTCGGCACGGGCCACGACCTGCTCTTGAGGCAGCTGGCGGTGAATCCATTGCAGGGCTTTCTCGCGGGAGATGCTGTCGCGAGACATGATGCGCTGGATGCGCAGTTCCAACGGAGCGGTGACCACGACAACCTTATCGACCAGCCGATAGATGCCAGACTCGTACATGATGGCGCTCTCCATCCATTGGATGCCGCTTTCCTCGAAATCGCGGAAGACGGCAGGGTGGATAATGGCATTAAGGGCTTGCTGGTTGGCTTCGCTGGCCAGTAAGAAACGGCTCATGGCAGCCTTGTCGAGCGAACCGATAAGTTCTGTCAGTTGTTGTTGCAGGTCGGTGGAGGTACGGATAAGCCGTTTGGCAGCAGCATCGCAGTCGTAAACCGTAATGCCTCGCGCTTCCAACCGTCGGCATACATAGCTCTTACCGCTACCAATCCCTCCAGCAATACCTACCTTCATGAGAAAAAATAAAAGAATAAAAGATTAAAAAAATAAATCAATTCCCTTCTTCTTCCTCAATGAGATAGTCCACCTGCTTGGAGCTCAGCTTGGCACGGCTAATGCCTTGGGGAACGGTGTTCAGGTAGAGGTTGCATTTCTCGGAAGGCTTTTCCATGATTTCGGCATAATCTGCTACGACGACGAATTCTTCAGGGTTCAGCGTGCGAATTTGGGCGGCACCAGCCACGAAGTTGACTTTCACCTTGGCAGGGAAGGTACGCAGCACCTTGCCTTTGGGGAGGTTGATGCATTGGATGGGAACGCTGATGCTCTCTTCCGTCAGCACATCAGTAAAGAAAGAGATGGAGACATGTTCGGGCATCACCTTGACGTCAGTATCGTGTGCCAGCCGGCAGCTCACCGTCAGCGTATCGTGGAAGCCAACGTAGTTCAGCGGTTCGCTATAGACGTAGCGGATGCTGTCGAGTTTCTCCTTTGGGGCATAGACATCGACGCTGTCAGGCTTGTAGGCCACTTGTGAAATGAAATAGAGTTGCTCAGGGATGACGCGCCCAGTCCATTGCACAGGAACACGCTTTCGTTCACCGTTGTTATAGAAGAATTCCAGCCGTTCGGGCTTGATTGCCGTCACCTTCGACGTACTCTCCAACGTCTGTTCCACAAGGCGCTTCAGCTCAGAGGCTGAGGTCATGCCGCCACCATTTCCGCGGTCGTAGTTCTTGTAGTTCAGTTTTACCTCGTACTTCTTCTCACCATAAAGATAGGAGAGAAACATCCAGCCTTTGTCGCGCACGGTAGCCTTGACGGTATCGACGGCGGCAGACGTCAACACTACGTTCTTGGGAATGTTGACGATGCGGACTGGAACTTTCAGCTCTTGCTCGTAGGTGTCGTTCAGGGTGATGATGAGCCAGAAGACGGCCGACAAGAAGAGGAAAAACAAGAATACGAAGAACTGCTTGTTCATGCTATTCCGGCAAAGGTATGCATTATGCTGAAGACGGTTCCTGGATTATTTCTGAACAGGTGTGCTGCTGGTGTCCTTGAAAACGTAGGACTTGTCGACCTTGATGACGACGCCGTCGGCAATCTTCACCTCGATGATGCCTGAGGCCAGGTCAATCTTCTTTACGGTGCCATAGATGCCACCACCAGTAACAACCTCCGCACCTTCGGCCAGCGAGTTCTGGAAATTCTGAATCTCCTTCTGGCGCTTCTGCTGGGGACGGATCATAAAGAACCACATGATGGCGAAAATTGCCACCATCATGATGATGAAGCTCATGCTACCACCACCTTGTGCAGCCTGGGCTGCTAAGAATAACTGTGTCATAGGTATTTACAATTTTACAATTTACAATTTACGATTTATGATTTACTTGCTTTCGCTTTTCATCTGCTTGAGCAGGCGACCGGTCTTGACGAGATGGTGGGCAATGGCGTCGAGCATGCCGTTGATGTAGCCAGAACTGCGTGGGGTAGAGTAGAGCTTGGCTATCTCCATATACTCGTTGATGGTCACATTGACGGGGATGCTGGGGAATGTCAGCATCTCGGCAATGGCAATCTGCATGATGACGATGTCCATATAGGCCAGACGGTCGAAGTCCCAGTTGCGCGAAGCCTCACTCATGTAGTGCTGGTACTCGTTGCCGTTGATGATGGTTGCACGGAACAGCTTGCGGGCAAAGTCCTTGTCCTCCTCAGAGTCGTATTCGGGCAACAGTTCCTGGTTGGCTTTGTTCTTCTCGTCGAAACGCTTAATGGTCTTCAGCACAAACGAGTCGACAATCTCCTTGTCGTCGTTCCAGTAAAGACTCTGTTCCTCTAAGAGGGCGTCCAGGTCGGCGTTGTCCTCTATCAGCGTACGGTATATCTTGCGCCACAGTTCGCGGTCAGCCTGGTAGCTGTCCTCGTCAGCGGACATGTAGTCCTTGTAAATCTGGCTTTCCACAATTTGGGTGTAAATCTTCTTTAGGAATTCAGGCTCGTCGTTCCAAGACTTCTTCTGCGTCTCCATGAAGTCGTTCAACATCTTGTTGCCCTCCAACTGCAGGGCAAAGCGGTTGTCAACGAAGCGCTTTGAAGGCATGGGAGTACCCTCGCGCTTGGCCTTCGACTCAGCGACCTCCAAATGGCGCTGGGCCTCGTGGGTGATGCCGACAATAAGTGCCAGCAGGTAGTTATACATGTCGTAGGCTTTAGACAGACTGAACAATAGTTCCTTCTCTGCCGTTTCAATGTTCTTACTGCCGTTCTGATAGTACGCATAGGTTAACTGAACAACCTTTATCCTAATGAGTTCTCTGTTAATCATAACTTCTACTTTCTCCTTGTTGATACTCTTATCAGCTGCAAAGATACGAATTTTTACCGTTTCCACAAATTTTTTTCGCCCTTTTCTTTTAACTATCGTCCAAAATACTTGTCTTTGCCCATGAAAAAGGCATTTGACGACGGCATCAGTAATTGTCCTGTTGCTTGATGGAACGGATGTGCAAGACGATGCCAAGAATGATGAACAGCAGTCCTGCGAGCAGCAAGGTGTTGAGGTTGGACAGCTGTTCCAAACGGGTAAGAACAAGGGCTAATGTACCTATTATAATAAGGAATAAGCCCAAAAAAGGCGCGAATTTCTTCATAAAAGCGTTAAATTTGCTGCAAAAATAGAAAATAATTATGAATTATGCATTATAAATTATGAATTATTTTGTACCTTTGCACCCGCATTTTGCAAAAACAACATTTTTTTAATCATTTAAAGTAGTATGAATCAATACGAAACCGTTTTCATTTTGACTCCCGTTTTGTCTGATGAACAGACAAAGGAAACGGTCGCTAAATTCAAGAAGGTCCTCACCGATAAGGGTGCAGAGATCGTGAATGAAGAGGCCTGGGGACTGAAGAAGATGGCTTATGCTATTGCAAAGAAGTCTACAGGTTTCTACTGCCTGCTGGAATTCAAGGCTGAGCCATCAGTTGTAAAGGTGCTGGAGACTGCCTTCCGTCGTGACGAGAAGGTCATCCGCTTCCAGACTGTCAAGCTTGAGAAGTATGCCATCGAGTATGCTGAGAAGCGTCGTAACAAACTTGCTAAAAAAGAGGAGGCTTAAACTATGGCACAAGACACTGAAATCCGCTATTTGAATGCTCCTTCTATCGACACGAAGAAGAAGAAGTACTGCCGCTTCAAGAAGAGTGGCATCAAGTACATTGACTACAAGGATCCCGAGTTCCTGAAGAAGTTCCTGAACGAGCAGGGTAAGATTCTTCCCCGCCGTATCACCGGTACCTCTCTGAAGTATCAGCGCCGTGTGGCTCAGGCCGTTAAGCGTGCCCGCCAGATTGCCCTGCTGCCCTACGTAACTGACATGATGAAGTAAAAATTAGGAGGACAGAAGATATGGAAATTATACTGAAAGAAGATATTATCGGTCTGGGATACAAGAACGATATCGTAAATGTGAAGTCGGGTTACGGCCGTAACTACCTCATCCCTCAGGGTAAGGGCGTTATCGCCTCTCCGATGGCTAAGAAGATTCTTGCCGAGAACCTGAAGCAGCAGGCTCACAAGCTCGCCGCTATCAAGGAGGCTGCCGAGAAGCGCGCCGAGACCTTGAATGGTGTTGCTCTGGAGATTGCCGCCAAGGTCAGCGCTACTGGTCAGCTCTACGGTTCAGTAGGTGCCAACCAGGTTGCTGAGGAGCTGAAGAAGCTCGGTCACGACATCGACCGCAAGATCATCACCATGAAGGATGCCAAGACTATCGGCGACTTCGTTGCTCTGGTTCACTTCCACAAGGAGGTTACCGTTGAGATTCCTGTGAAGGTTGTTGCCGAGAATGCTGCTGAGCTGAAGGCTGCTGCTGAGGAAGAGGCTGCCATCAAGGCTGCTGCTGAGGCAAAGAAGGCTGCCGCTGCTGCAGAGGAAGAGGCTGCTGCTGAGGCCGTCGAGGAAGACGTCGTCGAGGAAGAGGCTCCCGCCACTGAAGAAGCATAATAGCTGTAAAGCATATTTGGTTATTATACAAAGAAAGAATCCCAGGTGTTTTGGCACTTGGGATTCTTTTTTATTCCTCTTTGGGTTCTTCGGCAGCCTGAGGCTCGTCGTCCTGCGGCTGCTGGCTGGCATCCTCGTGGTGCTCCTTGGGCTTGACAACCATGTTACCTAACTCGTCGAGAATAACTTCCTGCTCCATCTCGACTCCTAAGCTATCGACGGCAATGCTGTCAGTGTCAGAAACTTCCTGGAGGTAGCCGCCACAACCGTATTGTGTCATGTTGATGTCAAGGTCTTGGGGGGTAGTGAATTTGGTGCGATACTGCTTGAAGGCAGGATCGCTCAGGACGCTCTGGAGGAAATAACCGCAGATGGGGAGTGCCGTGCGGTTGCCCTGACCCAGTTCGCCAGTACGGAAGTGGATGCAGCGGTACTCGCCGCCGACCCATGCACCCACGACGAGGCGCGGCGTGGTGCCGATAAACCAGGCGTCGGAGTGGTTGTTCGACGTTCCCGTCTTACCGCCAAAGTCGGTGTCGTTATTGGCATCGCCAACGAAACCGCGAAGTCGTGACGAGGTGCCGCTCATACCGCCCATTAACAGCTGCTGGACGTAGAAGGCACTCTTGTAGGACAGCACTTGCTTGGCTTCGGAGGGTGCCACGTAAATTTCCTTGCCGTCGCGGTCGAGGATGCGCGTCACCAGTACGGGTTCTACATGCTTACCGTCGTTGACGGGGGTGCAGTAGCCATTGACGAGTTCCAACAGGTTGACGTCGCTGGAACCAAGGGTTAGCGAAGGGGTGGGGTCGAGTTTCGACTTGATGCCCATGTCGTAGGCGGTCTTGACGATGCGCTGGATGCCGCACTCCTGTCCGAGGCGTACGGCAACGGAGTTGACACTCATGGCAAAGGCCTGCTTCAGCGTGATATTGGCACCAGTGAAGTAGCCGTTGGCATTGGTGGGAGCCCATGTCACCTCCTTACCGTGGTCCATAACCTTCATCGAGAAAAACTCATCGCAACGGGTGTCGCAGGGCGTCATTCCCTGGTTCATGGCCTCGGTATAGACGAAGAGTTTGAAAGTGGAGCCAGGCTGGCGCATGGCTGTTACCTTGTCGTACTTCCACGTCTTGAAGTCTATGTCGCCTACCCAGGCCTTGACGTGTCCCGTCTGGGGTTCCATGGCCACGAAACCGCAATGCATGAAGTGTTCCATATAACGGATGCTGTCGAGGGTAGATATCTCTTTCTCGATAGTGCCGTTCTCATAGTCGAAGAGTTTTACGCGGTGGGGCTTGTTCAGATAGTAGTCGATAGAGTCCTGATTGCCGTCGAACTTCTGTTCCAGCTGCTTGTAGTAAGGCAGTTTCTTGGCCAGGTCCTCGATGAAGTGTGGAATCTCCCTGTGGCGTTCGTCCTGCCAGGGTGGGGTAGTACCCCAATGCGAATTGAAGTTGCGTTGCACCTGCTTCATCTGCTTGACGGCAGCGTCCTCTGCATACTGCTGCATGCGGGTGTCAATGGTGGTGTAAATCTTCAGACCGTCCTTGTAAAGGTCGTAGCCGTTTTCGTCGCACCACTCCTTCAGATAGTTCTTGACGGCCTCGCGGAAGTACTGCGCCTGACCGTCGTAGTTGTTCTCGACGCTGTAGTCGAGCTTGATGGGCAATTCCTTCAACTCGTCGTACTCTTCCTGTGTCAGGTCTTTGTGCTTCAGCATGTTGCTGAGTACCACGTTGCGGCGTTCGAGGGAGTTCTTGGGATTGATGCGCGGATTATAATAGGTGGTGGCCTTGAGTAGTCCCACGAGAATGGCGGCCTGATCGGTAGTCAGGTTCTTTGGCGTGGTGCCAAAGTAGGTCTTGGCTGCCGTCTTAATACCAAAAGCATTGGAACCGAAATCGACGGTGTTGGCATACATGGTGAGAATCTGTTGCTTGTCGAAGAACATCTCAATCTTGACCGCCGTAATCCATTCCTTGCTCTTCATGATGAGCATTTTTACGCCAGGGATGTTGCCCAATAAACCTGTAGAATATTCGGTACGCACGCGGAACATATTCTTTACCAACTGCTGGGTGATAGTCGATGCGCCGCGGGCATCGTGGTGGACGATGTAGTCCTTGAGTGCTGCGCCAACGCCCTGAAAGTCTATGCCGAAATGGCGGAAGAAACGTTCGTCCTCAGTATCGATGAGAGCCCGCCAAAAAACGGGATTCACGTCGTCGTACTCTACTGGGGTGCGGTTTTCGCTGAAATACTTGCCTATCTGTACACCGTCGGCACTATAGAGTTCCGAAGCTTGGATGGTCTTGGGGTTCAAGATGTTGCTCATTGAGGGCGACTTGCCGAAGAGCCACAGGAAGTTGATGTCGACCATGACCAGATAAAGAATAAAGGCAATAATGAATGATATCAGTCCGACAGCTGTCTTCGTGTACCATTTCCTGCCTTTGTACAGGCTCTTATACCATTGCCAGCACCGCTTGGGCGCATAGATGATTTTCTCAGCGTATTTATTCATAATATCGTTATTTCCTTAACTTCTCTTACTTCTTAACTTCCCTAATCTTTTAACTTCTCTTCAATGAATTCTACTATTTCGTCGGTCTGGTCGGGATGAAACCAAGTCATTTCCTGGTCGCGCTTGAACCACGTCAGCTGTTTGCGGGCATAGCGTCGTGTGTTGCCTTTGATGCGCTCGACAGCCTCATTCAATGGCCAACGACCGTCTAAGTAGTCGAACAGTTCCTTGTAGCCAACCGTATTCAGGGCGTTGTTGTTGCGCCACGCCTTGAGACCTTCCACTTCGTCCAACAAACCGGCAGACATCATATCGTCCACCCGCTGGTTGATGCGGTTATAGAGTTCGTCACGGTCGCGGTTGACTCCTATCTTGACGATGCGGAACGGACGTTCCTTGCGCGTCTGGGTGCGGAAGGAGGTGTAGGTTTTCCCCGTCTGGTAACAGATTTCCAGGGCGTGGATGACACGCCGGTGGTTTTGACGGTCTACGATGGCATAGTGCTCCGGGTCGAGACGCTTCAAGTCTTCGCAGAGCGCCTCCAGACCTTCCTCCTGGTAGCGGCGCTTCATCTCCTCGCGGATGTCGTCGCGGACGGTGGGGATATCGTCAATACCGTTGCATACGGCATCGATGTACATCATGCTACCGCCTGAGAGAATGTTGATTTCTGAAGGCTGAACCTCCAGACATTCTAATACGTCCTGCTCGTACATGGAGGCGTTGTAGTAGTCGTGGATGCTTTTCGTGCCCACGAAAAAGTGATGAGCCTGTGCCAGCTGTTCGGCGGTAGGTGCGGCAGTACCTATCTTCAGTTCACGATAGATTTGTCGCGAATCGGCGTTCAGTATGGGAATACCGTAGCGGCGTGCCAACCCGATAGTCAGCGCTGTCTTACCCACGGCAGTAGGCCCCGTAATGACGACGAGAGTTCTCAATTCTCAATTCCCTTTAACGAATAACGCCGCGCTTGGAATTCTCGATGAATGAGCAGATGTATTCCACCTCCTTGGAGTCGGGATATTTGGCGCGGGCCTCGGCAATACCGTCTTTCATCACACCCTTGGAGTAGATGATGCGGTAGGCATCGTGAATGGCCTCGATGGTCTCGTTTGAGAAACCACGGCGGCGAAGACCGATGAGGTTGACACCTGCATAGCGGACAGGTTCCTTGCCAGCAATGACGTAGGGTGGGATGTCCTGACTGGTGCGAGTACCACCTTGGAACATGATATACCCTCCGACGTGCAGGAACTGGTGGAACAGACACGTTGCCGAGATGATGGCGCAGTCGTCAACTATCACTTCGCCAGCAAACTTCGTCGAGTTGCCGATGATGCAACCGTTGCCGATAACGCAGTCGTGACCGATGTGCATGTTCTCCATCAGCAGGTTGCCGTTGCCGATGACCGTCTTTCCCTTCGAGGCTGTACCGCGGCTGATAGTGACATTCTCGCGGATAGAGTTGTTGTCGCCAATCTCACACGTAGTCTCTTCGCCCTGGAACTTCAAGTCCTGTGGCTTGGTAGAGATGCTGGCACCGGGAAAGAACTCGTTGCCATTGCCAATACGGGCGCCGAAGTGGATGGTGACACCGTTCAGGAATTTATTGTTGTCGCCAATGACGACATTCTTGTCAATCACACAAAAGGGACCTATCACATTGTTGTCGCCCAATTTTGCCTCGGGATCGACAATAGCCATTGGATGGATTTGGTTTGCCATAACTTCTTTAACTATTTGTTCTTCACAATTTGTGCGGTGAAGGTGGCTTCTGCTACGACGTGGTCGCCGACGAAGATGTAGCCTTTCATAGACGAGATGCCGTGGCGGACGGGAGCCAACAGGTCAACCTTAAAGAGTAGCGTGTCGCCGGGAACAACCTTTTGGCGGAACTTAACACCGTCAATCTTCATAAAGTATGTCGACCAACGTTCGGGCTCCTCAAGGGTGTTCAGCACCAGCAGTCCGCCACATTGGGCCATTGCCTCTATCTGCAGTACGCCAGGCATCACGGGTTCTTCAGGGAAATGGCCCTGGAAGAAAGGCTCGTTGGAAGTGACGTTCTTGATGCCTACGATGGTGTTGGCGCCCAAGGATATGACTTTGTCAACCAACTGCATAGGATAGCGGTGGGGGAGCAGTTCACGGATGCGGTTAACGTCCATTACCGGCTCTTCGTTGGGGTCGTAGATGGGTGCCTGGATTTCGTGTTTGCGAATCTCCTTACGCATCTGGCGGGCGAACTTGTTGTTGATGGTATGACCGGGGCGTGTGGCTACGATGCGACCCTTGATAGGTTTGCCGATGAGGGCCATATCGCCGATGACATCCAAGAGCTTATGGCGGGTACATTCGTTTTCCCACACCAGGGGCTTGTGCTGGATATATCCCAACTCGGTGGCATCGCGGTGCTCGACATGCAACATGTCAGCCAGCATGTCGAGGCGTTCCTGAGTCGTCTGGCGCTCGTAGATGACGATGGCGTTGTCGAGGTCGCCGCCCTTGATGAGGTTAGCCTGCAACAGCGGCTCAATATCGCGCACGAAAACAAAGGTACGTGCAGGGGCGATTTCCTTGATATATCCTAACGGGCTATCGAGTGTGGCAAACTGCGAGTTAATGAACTTCGATTCGAAGGAACACATGGCCGTGATGGAGAACTCGTCGTCAGGCAGGATGGTGATGCACGAACCCGTCTGCTCATCCTTGACCTCAATCTTCTTGCGGATGATGTAAAAGTCTTTCGGTGCGTTTTGCTCCTCAATGCCCACCTCGGTAATTTTCTCCACATATTTGATGGCAGAGCCGTCGAGGATGGGGAACTCAGGACCGTTGACCTGCATGAGACAGTTGTCGATGCCCATGGCGTAGAGGGCTGAGAGTCCGTGTTCGACAGTCGAGACACGTGCGTCGCCCTTGCCGAGCACGGTACCGCGCTGGGTGTCAACCACGTTTTCTGCGACGGCGTCAATGACGGGCTCACCTTCCATGTCGATGCGTTGGATCTTGTAACCCGTATTTTCTGCTGCCGGATTGAATGTTACCGTCAGGTTTAAACCCGTATGCAGTCCTTTGCCGAACAAAGAGAAGCTGCCTTTAAGCGTTTTCTGTTTCATCTTGTAAATTTACAATTTAACGATTTACAATTTACAATATATTGTATTTTTGATAATTGGACTATTTTTGTGCGGCCTTCAGCGCATCTAACTCCCTGCGCAAGGCTGCTATCTCACGATACATGTCGGGCAACTTGGCATCGAGTGCGCGGGCCTTGAAGTACATCTTCGGATTGACGGCAGGCGAGCCAATCAACTGTTCCCCGTCGCCCTTGGTATTGCCTATTACGCCACATTGTGCCCCCACGAAGGTTTTGTCTGCCACATGGATATGTCCGGAGAATCCTGCCTGGCCACCTACCATACACCAGGCGCCGATCTTCGTGCTGCCAGCCATGCCAGCCTGTGCAGACATCACGGTGTTCTCGCCAATCTCGCAGTTATGGGCCACCTGGATAAGGTTGTCCAGTTTGACGCCTTTGTGGATGATGGTCTGTCCCATGGTTGAGCGATCGACGCAGGTATTGGCACCAATTTCGACGTCGTCCTCAATGATGACGATGCCTAACTGTGGAATCTTCTCATAGCCCTCCTGATTGGGAGCAAAGCCAAAGCCGTCGGCACCGATGACAGCTCCAGCATGTATGGTGACGTTCTTGCCTATCTGGCAACCGTCGTAGATGGTGACATGTGGGTAGATACGTGTGCCATCGCCAATCTTGACACCTTCTCCGACGACGGCGAAGGGGCCGATATAGACGTCTTTGCCAATCTCTGCCGTTGGTGACACGAAGGCCAGCGAGTCGATACCGGTCTTTTTGGGCAGTGAAGCGGCATACATTTGCATCAGCTTGGCCACACACTCGTAGGCGTTCTTGACGCGGATGAGGGTAGCGCTGACAGGATGTTCAAGCTCCACGTCCTCATTGATGAGTACGATGCTGGCTTTGGTTTCATAAATATATGAAGTATATTTGGGGTTTGAGAGGAAGGTGATGGCACCCTCTTTCCCTTCTTCTATCTTGGCAAAAGTATGTACGGCAGTCTGCTCGTTACCTTCTACGCGGCCTCCTATAAAATTGGCAATTTGCTTGGCTGTAAACTCCATAATGCTAACAAAGTTTTATATAAACGCTGCAAAGATAATCATTTTTTATGAAAAACGTTGATAACAGAGGTAATATTTTCGTATTTTTTTGGAAAGTAGTTGCACATTTAAGATTTCTGAAGCTTCTGCGATGTCTTTGACGGTGCCGTCTTTGTAGAGAATGCCTATGCTGTCGTCCTCTGGATTGTACATATCCTTGCCTATTTCGGTTAGCATCACCAAGTAGTCGGTATCGGCATACGAGATGTTCATTTCCTTGGCTAAACGCTCCTTGATCTGCCCGATGTATTCCTCTGTGGGGCGCTCTTCGCTGACCTCTACCTTGAACAACCGACGGTCAGTCATATCGGTAGCCAGCGTCGAGAGAATCCGGTCGTCGACATGCTTCCATGCCTTGAGGGAGCACCAGATGTCGGAGTCATCAAGGTCGGCATAGGCTTTCAAGGCTTCTTCGTCGAAAGCCCCTTGGTTTTTCAGGAAGTAGGCCAAAGCCGGCGATGCAAAGATATCGCGTCCCTGACGCACCAGATCGCGTGCTCGGCGCAGGGTGTTGACGAGAATCTTCTCGTAGCCTACGGCGGTTTTGTGGAGATACACCTGCCAGTACATGAGCCGTCGCGAGGTGAGGTAGTTCTCGATGGAGTAGATGCCCTTGGCGTCGACCACCAGGTTGTCGTCCTTGACGTTCAACATCTTGATGATGCGTGCCGACCCGATGTTGCCTTCTGTAACTCCCGTGTAGAACGAGTCTCGCCGCAGGTAGTCCAGACGGTCCATATCGAGCTGGCTGGAGATGAGTTGGTGGTAGATTTTATTGGGATATTCGTCCTTGAAAATGCTGATGGCCAGGGCTAATTGTCCCTTCAGATCATGGTTAATCTGTTCCATCATCATGAGCGATATCTCCTCGTGTGTAATGCCCTGTATGAGGGTGTTCTCCAGCACGTGTGAGAAAGGTCCGTGACCGATATCGTGCATGAGGATGGCAGCCTGTACGGCTTCAGCTTCGGAGTCGAAGATATAGATGCCTTTCTCACTAAGCGACTTCACGGCCTCGGTCATTAGGTAAAGTGCTCCGAGGGAGTGTTGGAAACGGGTATGGCGTGCCCCTGGATAGACTACCGAGGCCAGTCCTAACTGGTTGATTCTGTTCAGGCGTTGAAACAACGGATGCTGTACGATATCGTACAGCAGTCCGCGTTTTATCTTGATGAACCCGAAGACGGGGTCGTTGATAATCTTGTGTTCGTTCATGACGGTTTGTCAAGTTAGGACTCTTTCGGCGCATCTTGTCCCATGGGAGGACGCTATCTCTTCTTAGGTTTGTCAGCTTTTTTGTCCTTCTTGGACTTCTTGTCTTTCTTGTCTTTGCCGACGTTTGCCTGCTCTTCCGGCTGTTGGCTATAGTCGACGGGGTCGAACTTGAATTGTGATATACTGACGTACTGGATGTCGTAGCCCGTCTTGTATTTCTTCATGAGCTTGACATACTGCTTCTCAGACTTTTTCTTCTTGGTGGCGAAGAATACCACGCAGACGCGTCCGGGCTGGTTGGCTTTCTCTGCCAGGTAGGTGCGCATCTGTTCGGAATACTGTTCGCGGTCTATCAGAAACTTGGTTTTCGAGTCTATCCAACCGCCTGTTACATCCTGAATGTCAGTAATATAGATGGTGGAGTCCTTGAAAGACGCTGCAAATCCGAACATATAGAGGCGCTTGGGCTTCTCGGGCTTTGCCTCGGCTGTTGTGGCACCCAATGTGATGAGCAGGGCCAGCAACAGTAGTTTAAGATGTTTCATTGTCCTAAATATGCTTTTAATATTTTGTTCTTTGTATTACTGCGCAGCCGGCGTATGGCTTTCTCTTTGATTTGGCGGACGCGTTCGCGGGTAAGCCCGAACTTGTTGCCAATCTCTTCGAGGGTCATTTCCGACTGTCCGATGCCATAGAAGGCTGTAATAATTTTTCGCTCCCGTTCTGTGAGCATCTGAAGGGCGTTGGCAATCTCGGATTGCAATGACTCCCTCACCAGCTCGCGGTCGGCCATGGGCGAGTTTTCGTTCACCAGAATGTCTAACAGACTGTTGTCCTCGCCGTCTATGAATGGGGCATCCACCGACACCTGACGTCCAGTCACCAGCATGGCCTCATCAATCTTCTCTTCCGAGAGGGCTATCTGTTCCGATATCTCTTCTAACGACGGGCGACGCTCGTTTTCCTGTTCAAACTTGCTGAGCATACGGTTTATCTTGTTCATCGAACCCACTTGGTTTAGGGGAAGTCGTACTATTCGGCTTTGCTCGGCAATGGCCTGGAGAATGCTTTGTCGAATCCACCAGACGGCATAGGAAATGAACTTGAAGCCTCGTGTCTCGTCGAATTTCTCGGCAGCCTTGATGAGTCCGAGGTTGCCTTCGTTGATCAGGTCGGCCAGCGATAGTCCTTGGTTCTGATATTGTTTGGCCACAGAGACGACGAAGCGCAAGTTGGCTTTCGTCAACTTTTCCAGCGCGGCTCGGTCGCCACGTCGGATACGCTGTGCCAGTTCCACTTCCTCGTCGGCCGAGAGCAGCTCCTCTCTTCCTATTTCGTTCAGGTATTTCTCGAGGGCTTCGCTCTCGCGGTTAGTGATGGATTTGGTGATTTTTAGTTGCCTCATCTGGTCTCTTTTTATGAACGTGGATGCAAAAGTAAGATTTTTTTTCGTAATGACCAAATAAAAATGAAAGAAATGAACGAAATCATTCATTTCTCTCATTTTTTATTTTCTCATGTCGAAGACTTAGTCCTGAAGAGCGACGGCGAAGTAGGCTTTCTTGCCTGTTGGGAAGATGCCTTGGATGTAGAGTACGGACTCTTTCGACGTTGAGGCCTTCTTGACAGCATCCTGCAGGTCTTCAACGCTCTTCATGGCTTCCTCGTTGACGCGCTGAATGATAAATCCTGCGGGAACACCAGCCTCTTTGAGCTTGCCGCCGTTGACCTTGGTGACTTTCAGACCGTAGGTGATTTCCAACTGCTTCTTGTCGTTGTCGTCGATGGCGCGGAACTGGCCTCCTAAGACATCGAGGTCGGCATTCTTCACCACCTTGGTGTTACCCTGGGCGTTCTTCAGCGTCATCGTGACAGTCTTCTCTTTCTTGTTGCGCAGATACTTCACGGTAACTTTGTCGCCTGGACGCTTTTGGGCTACGATACCCTGCAGGTCACCCATGGTCTTGATCTTCTGTCCGTCGATGGCGGTAATGATATCGTCAGCCTCCAGTCCTGCATCGGCAGCAGCACCGTCCTCAACAACCTTATTAATACGTACGCCCTCCATTGTGCCGAAGTCCTTGACCTCCTTGTCCTGATCCTTCATGGCGTCAACGTAGTCCTTCACACTACCGCCCTCGATACCTATCATGGCACGCTGGTAGCTGCCGTATTTCTTGAAGTCGTCAACGGCTTTGTTGACGATGGTGGTGGGGATGGCAAAGCCATAGCCGATGTTCGACCCTGTAGGCGATGCCAGCATGGCATTGATACCGATGAGTTCTCCCCGCACGTTAACAAGTGCGCCACCCGAGTTACCCTGGTTGATGGCGGCATCTGTCTGAATCATCGACTGTACACCTTGGCTCAGGGTGCGTGCCTTAGCTGAGACGATGCCGGCTGTGACGGTGTTGTTGAGTCCAAGAGGGTTACCTACTGCCAGGACCCATTCGCCGACCTTGACGTCGTCCGAATTGGCGATGACGATGGCAGGCAGGTCCTTGGCATCAATCTTGATGAGCGCGAGGTCTGTTGCAGCGTCGGCACCGATGACGCGGGCCGAGTATTCCTTGGAGTTCTCGTTGAGGGTGACGGTCAGTTCGTCAGCTCCGTCGACGACGTGGTTGTTGGTGACAATGTATCCGTCAGCCGAGATGATGACTCCCGAACCTGCTGCTGCGCGCTTCGGCGTCTGAACCTGGCGCTGGCGCCGGCCGTTGTTGCCCTGGCCGCGTCCGAAAAATCCTCCGAAGGGGTCTGAGAAGAAGTCCTCGAAGGGGTCGCTATACTCGACGGTCTGCGTCTTTGAGTTGATGACTGACTTGATGTAGACTACCGATGGCAGGGATTTTTCTGCTGCGTACGTCAGGTCTACCGGTTGTCCTGGTGCTGCCTGGGCTGCTGCTGGAGCGGCCACGGTCTTGTTGCACGATGCTGCCGAGAATGCTATCACTAACATGTAGATAGCCGGCATAAAGCTCTTTACAATCTTTTTCATACTTTTAATTATCAATTTTACTATTTACAGTTTATTTTTCGATTTTCGGGTGCAAATTTAGGCGCAAAAAATGTAAATGCGACAAAATGTCATGAATATTTGTCGCAATTTAACACTTCACCCCCAATGCTTAACGGCTGTTAGAAATTAACGCTTGAAATGTGAAAAGACTGACAAAATTAACTATTTTGCCAGTCTTTAGTTATATATAGTGCATTATGCTTTCTTAATAGTACGTTTCTAATGATGAATAATGCACTCTTATTTGTTTTTTCTGTACGTATTTATGCATTTTATCTTTCTTGTACATATTTATGTAATGTGGCGCGGACGGCTCCGTTGCCGGCGTAGAGTTCGCGCACCATACCTTCTATCTGTTCGCCGAGACCTGCCTCGTAGAGGTCGAGTCCGAAGACGTCCTTTCGGCTATAGAGTTGACGCAGGGGACTCCAGTCCTGATCGACCTTGCCAATCTGCAGGGGCGCAACGATGGCTTGCAGCTCTGCCAGCATGGGGTCTGGCGAGCAGTCGAATGGCGTGCCGTCGTCCTTGATGCCCTTGAGGTAGCGTGCGTAACCTGCGAGGGTCAAGGGGATGAGTACGAGGTTCGACTTGTCCAGTCCGCGGGTGAGGTATTTCTTGATGGTCTCGCCGAAACGGATGGGCAGTTTCTGGCTGGTGTCCATGGCGATGCGTTGTGGTGCATCGGGCATGAAGGGGTTGGGGAGTCGGCGGTTGATGACGGCTCCTATGAACTCGTAGGGGTTCAGCACCCCTGGATCAACCACGACGGGCATGGCCTCCATGTAACCTATTTTCTGGATGAAAGGCCGCAGGTCTTCGTCGGCCATCTCGGCACTGATGAGTGTGTAGCCGAGCATGCAGCCATAGATGGACATGGCGGTATGGAGTGGGTTCAAACAGGTGGTAACCTTCATCGTCTCCACCTTGTCGACGGTCTCGCGGGTGGTATAGAGTGCGCCTCCGAGATCGAGTGGGGGACGGCCGTTGGTGTAGTTGTCCTCGATGACAAGGTACTGGACTTCCTCGGCGTTGACGAAGGGTGCTGTGAAGGTGTGCTTCTCGGTCTCGATATAGTCGTTGTCCTCGAAACCGTCGGCGGCGAGCAGTTCTTTCACTTTCTCATGTGGGCGCGGGGTAATCTTGTCAATCATCGACCAGGGGAAGGTGACCTTTGTTTCGTCCTTCAGATAGTCGAGGAAAGCCAGTGGCACCAGTCCGTCCTGAACCCAGCGCTCGGCGTATGCAAAGACGCCGGCTTTCACCTTGTCGCCGTTGTGCGAGCAGTTGTCCATCGACTGGACGGTAAGCGGGAGCTCGCCGGCCTGCCAGCGTTCGTAGAGCAGGGCACAGACCTTACCCATGGCGAACACGGGCTTCATGCCGCGCGCGAGGTCGGCTTCGTTGTAGGTGTAGCCTTTCTCGGTAATTGTGAACGAAATCATTTGGAGCGATGGGTTGCGGAATATTTCCACGAGTCGGTTCCAGTCTTCGAACTGCGGATCTGCCTTGAGGGCTTCCGTGACGCTGGCGATGACTTTCTTCTCAATGGTGCCAGTCGATTGTAGGGAGACCAGTAGCGAGAGGTTGTTATAGGGTGCGTACGCCTTGTCGATGACTTCGAAGTCGAAGGTTTCGGCAACGATGACTCCTCGATCGTACTTGCCCGTGTTGAGGGCGTCGTTGAGGATAGCTGCAGGGAATGCTCGGAAGATGTTTCCGCCTCCGAAGTGTACCCATGTGGGTTGTTTGGCGGTTTTCTCGCGCAAGGCCTTGATGTCAAACTTAGGAAGCTCATAGCCCTTGGCTTCCCACTCTGCGGCGTTATACTGGCCGCTGAAAATGTCGTTCAGTTTCATAGCTTATTCAGTATTATTCAGATGCTTTTAGATTGTCAGGTGTTTCACCTTATTTATTTTATCAGATGCTTTTTACCGTTCTTGATATATACGCCTGCCTTTTGGGGGCTGTCCACACGGCGACCCTGGAGTATTTGTCTGCAAAGGTAATTAAAAAAATCGGACTGACAAAATGCCAGTCCGATTTTTTTAATTATTGCATTTTTACCTTTTTACATTATTACCTTTTTACCTTTATATATGTACATTCCCTTCTTTGTCGGTTTGCCGTCGAGCTTGCGGCCACTGAGGTCGAACCATGTGTCGCCAGTCAGGCTCCCCTTCAGCGATTACAATCGGTGTCTCGGAAACTACAGGCCGGAAATCCAGTACTTTTTCCTCAGAAATCCAGTATTTTTCCATCGGTTATCCTTAGGATAACCTCAACTTATCCTTAGGATAACTTCAACTTATCCTTAGGATAACTGACGGAAAAGTACTGGAAAAGTTGCGCCTAGAAAATCTTTGTAGTGTACTGAATTTGGTTGACAGTATTGTTTGTTATTCCTAACTTGGTTTACACTTCATTGTTTTTATTCCTATACAGGTTGTCAGTTTATGACTTTATTCC
>JAEEVT010000068.1 GCA_016291005.1 Prevotella sp.
GAAAGAGGCTTCCGACTCGAACGTCGATATGTGTGCCGTCGGTTTCCTCTATCGTTTCGGCTACTCCACCCAGAGCCTCTCGATGAACGGCGAGCAGATTGCCAACTACGAGGCTCAGAACTTCGGCTCGCTGCCCATTGAGCGCCAGCTCGATGAGGACGGCAATCCGTTAGTCATCGACGTGCCCTACACCAACTATCAGGTTCATGCCTATGTCTGGCGTGTCAACGTCGGTCGTGTGAAGCTCTACCTATTGGACACTGACAACGAGATGAACTCCGAGTTCGACAAGTCCATCACCCACGCCCTCTACGGCGGCGACTGGGAGAACCGTCTGAAGCAGGAGATCCTGCTCGGTATCGGTGGTATGTTGCTGCTGAAGAAGTTAGGCATCAAGAAGGACATCTACCATTGCAACGAGGGTCACGCCGCACTCTGCAACCTGCAGCGCCTGTGTGACTACATCTCGGAAGACGGTCTGAACTTCAACCAGGCTCTGGAACTGGTACGTGCCAGCGGCCTCTATACCGTCCACACCCCCGTTCCCGCCGGCCACGACTACTTCGACGAGGGACTCTTCGGCAAGTACATGGGTGGCTATCCCCAGAAGCTCGGCATCACTTGGGATGAGTTCATCGGCATGGGTCGCACCAATCCCGACGACCACGGCGAGAAGTTCTGCATGTCGACCTTTGCCTGCAACACCTGTCAGGAGGTCAACGGCGTGTCGATGCTCCACGGCTGGGTATCGCAGAAGATGTTTGCCCCCATCTGGAACGGCTATTTCCCCGAGGAGAACCACGTGGGCTACGTTACCAACGGCGTTCACCTGCCTACTTGGGTAGCTGCCGGCTGGCTGACGAACATTTACGATAAGTATCTCGACCCGGCTTTCATGTCCGACCAGTCGAACGAGGAGCGTTGGAAAGGCATCTACGACTGTCCCGACGAAGAACTCTGGAAAGCCCGCATGGTGATGAAGAAGAACCTGGTGTTCTACATCGAGAAGCAGTTCAATGCCACATGGCTGAAGAACCAGAACGACCCGCGGCGCATCACAAAGCTGGCAGAGCGCTTCAATCCCAACGCGCTGATTATCGGCTTCTGCCGCCGCTTCGCCACCTACAAGCGTGCTCACCTGCTGTTCACCGACCTCGACCGTCTCTCCAAGATCGTCAACAACCCCGAGCGTCCCGTCGTCTTCCTGTTTGCCGGTAAGGCCCATCCCGCCGACGGTGCCGGTCAGGGACTCATCAAGCGCATCTTCGAGATTTCGCAGCGCGACGAGTTCCAGGGCAAGATTGTCTTCGTCGAGGACTATGACTTCCTGCTGGCCCGCCGCCTTGTCTCGGGTGTCGATATCTGGATGAACACGCCGACACGTCCTTTGGAAGCCTCTGGAACCTCTGGCGAGAAGGCCGAGATGAACGGTGTCGTCAACCTCAGCGTGAAGGACGGCTGGTGGCTCGAAGGCTACCGCGAGGGTGCCGGCTGGGCACTCACTGAGAAGCGCACTTACCAGAATCAGGAGTATCAGGACCGTCTCGATGCCGCTACCATCTACAGCCTGTTAGAGAACGAGATTGTACCTCTTTATTATAATAAGGACAAGAAGGGTGTTTCTAAGGGCTGGTGTAAGGTCATCAAGAACTCTATCGCCCAGATTGCGCCTCACTACACCATGAAGCGCCAGTTGGACGACTACTACGAGAAGTTCTACAACAAGCAGGCGAAGCGTTTCAAGGAGATCTCAAAGAACGGCAACCGCATAGCCAAGGATATCGCCCTTTGGAAGGAAACCGTCGCCGAGCGCTGGGACGCCATTGACGTCGTCAGCAGCGAGTGGGACTTCCCCGCTACGGGAGGCGAGACCGGACAGAAGTATCGTCTGAAGTATGTCATCAACGAACAGGGCCTCGACGATGCCGTTGGCCTGGAAAAGGTGGACATCTATACCGACAAGAACGGCGAGGAGCGCATCTTCTCTGTCGAACCGCTGAAGGTGACCAGTCACGAAGGCAACAACTACACCTTCGAGGCTGAGCTGACACCCATGCAGTTCGGACAGTACAAGAGTGCCATCCGCATGTATCCTAAGAACAAGGACCTGCCTCACCGTCAGGACTTCTGCTACGTGAAGTGGCTCGAACTGCCTAGCATGTAAACCATCAAATAAACTACGAGTATGAGTAAGATTAAGACTATCGGCATTCTGACTTCAGGAGGTGACGCCCCTGGCATGAATGCGGCCATCCGCGCCATTACGCGTTCCGGCATCTACAATGGTTTCAGAATCAAGGGAATCTATCGAGGCTACGACGGCCTCATCAAGGGTGAGATAAAGGACTTTACCACTGAGGACGTCTCGGGCATCATTACCCGTGGCGGTACCATCTTGAAGACCGCCCGCTCTATGGAGTTCATGACGCCCGAAGGCATGCAGAAGGCTTACGAAACGTGTCAGAAAGAGGAAATTGACGCCCTCGTCGTCATCGGCGGCAACGGCTCGCTGACTGGCGCTCGCGACTTCGGCATGGAGTTCAACTTCCCCGTCATCGGCCTGCCTGGCACCATCGACAACGACCTCTACGGCACCGATGCCACCATCGGCTACGACACCACGATGAACACCATCATGGAGTGTGTGGACCGTATCCGTGACACCGCCAACTCCCACGAGCGCATCTTCTTCATCGAGGTAATGGGCCGCGACGCCGGCTTCCTGGCACAGAACTGTGCCATTGCCTGTGGTGCTGAGGCCGCCATCGTTCCTGAGGAGGCAACAGACGTCGACCAGCTGGCAGCCTTCATGGGCCGCGGCATCCGTAAGTCGAAGAAGTCGTGCATCGTCATCGTCTCGGAGAGTCCGAAGTGTGGCGCCATGTACTATGCCGACCGTGTGAAGAAGGAGTTCCCGGGCTTCGACGTCCGCGTCTCCATCCTCGGCCACTTGCAGCGTGGCGGTTCGCCGTCGGCCCGCGACCGCATCCTGGCCAGCTGTACTGGTGTAGGCGCCATCGAGGCCATCATGCAGGGACAGCGCAACATCATGGTTGGTGTCCGCAACAACGACATCGTCTATGTACCCTTCAGCGAGTGCATTCGTACCGACAAACGCTTCGACAAGCGCCTGATCAACGTGCTCGACGAACTGAGTATCTAAACGTTCCCACTGCTCAAATCGTTTTAAACAACTATTGCGACGCCACACTTTGCACCTTTAGGTCAAAGAATTAAAACGAATTTCACGAATTATACGAATTATCTGTGCTGTTCGGCATTTGATGATTCGTATATTTCGTGAAATTTGTTGTTAAGCAAGAATAGTTTTTGCTTTTGTGTGATTCGTGATATTCGTTATCAAGAAAGAAAAGCTTATGATAATGTTAAATTCGTTGTCATATAAGAATAGTTCTATCGGGCGATGAGGTAGTACTCCATGCCAGCGGTACGGCGGCGGGCCTCGACGTTGAAACGTGCCGAGTGGAGGGTGGCGCCAATCTTGCGGAAGCTGTCCTTGTCCTCCTGGTAAGCGGCACCGAAGGTCCGCTTCAGCTGGTCGCTGATGGCTTTCGCGTTCAGCCACTGGCCTTGTTCGCTGGCTGCCGGCTTGCGGAAGGCCATCGCCAGCATCTCGTCTAGACTGCTGATGGTCAGGAAGTTGCGGTTGTGCTCGATGAGCTGCTGCTCCTCTTCCTCCGTGGGCCAGTAGGGCTCGCCCTTGGTGATGTCGTTGTTCAGCTGGGCGTAGAGCTGCTGGTAGTTGATGGGCGTCTTGAAGTCGATGGTGCCGTTGATGTTGACGCAGACGAAACGGCGTGAACCGCTGTTGTCGACCAGCGGATGCGCTTCGTTGGTGGTTGCCACGAAGGAGGCATAGCGGCGACGGCTCTGGTAGGCCTTGCCATAGGGTGGGCGATACTTCACCTCGGCCGTGGAGACGAGGTACTTCAACACTACCTGCTGGCGCTTGGTGACGCGGTCGAACTCGTCGAGGTT
This sequence comes from Prevotella sp., assembly GCA_016291005.1. Lineage (GTDB taxonomy): Bacteria > Bacteroidota > Bacteroidia > Bacteroidales > Bacteroidaceae > Prevotella. The sequence continues at coordinate 4,000 of JAEEVT010000068.1, forward strand.
CAGCAGGGCGAAGGACGACAGTCCGAGATTGAGGTCGGCCTCGTTCTTGAAGTTGATGCTCTCGTTGTAATAGTCGCGCAGCTCGGGCGGCAGCAGGATGCGACAGAAGCTCGACTTGCCACAACCCTGCGGACCGATGAGTAGGGGCACGAGGGCATTGCCGCTGAGCTGGTTCTTGCCACGCCACATGGCCACCATCGAGCGCAGCCACAGCCGGAACATCTGGGGCCACTCCTTATAAGAAGTAGGAACGCGCGAGGCCAGTTCCCCGATGCGGTCGCGACCGTCCCAGGCGGGAAGCGACTCCAAATAGTCGTTCACGGGGTCGTAAAGCTCGATGTCGTCGGAGTTCACGTAGCGACGGATGTCCTTGTCCCAACACTTGATGCCCTGTTCGATGGCACGCATGGTGATGCTGTTGCGCACCTCCTCGGTGAGTTCGTGGAACGAGTAGCCAAGACCCGTTCTCAGGCGGTATTCTGCCACGCCGCGCAGCACGTTCTTACGCAGTTCGTAGTATTCGTTCAGGAAGATGTTGATCTTCTTCATCAGCAGCGTCTCGCTGGGGATGTTCCTCAGCGACAGCACACCCTTGCGCTCCTGATAGCGCTCCTCAGACTTGTTATGATAGGTGTTCTTGAACACTAACCGTATCTCCTCGACGTCCGGATTCTCCACCTGACTGTAGATGGCCAGGCGGGTGGCGATGGCCAACGGCATGCCTGATAGTAGACAGTAGTGTGCCAAACGGTTCAGCAACAGGTAGTTGCGGTCGTCTTCGGCACTCACGCCCTCGACGTCGTCCAACGCCTTCTGGCGGTTGAACTCGAAGATGGTGTTATACGAGTAGCTGGCCCTTTCGCCAGGCACTATCTCATCAGGTTCCATCGTCGAGCGGCGACGGCCCAGACCCTCCTCTAACTTCTTCGTGTCGGTATAGAACAGCAGGGCGTCGGGGTTGTAGTACATCTCCTCGTCGTCACTCATATAGCAGACGTTGGTCAGCTTCGGCTCGCGTTTCTCAAGCGTCACACCGAGCTGGGCGTTATAAGCAAGACGAGCCTTCTCATATAAATTAAGGTGGAAGTTCTTGATGTCACCCTCCGATTTCGGCAATTTCACTTGGAGCCCCTTGGTGTCACCCTCCGACTTCTGCAGTTTGCCGTTGGCCAGTGCGCCGCGGCAAACGATTTTCACGCTGCGACCGCTGACGCCGATGAACGCCATCAGCGTCTGAGGCATCAGTCGGGCATTGCTCATGACGGCACGCGCCTCGTCGTAGTCCGACAGGTTCTCCACCTCAAGCAGCACCAGGCCCGTATAGGCCTGCACCGTGCGCTCCTCTTTCTGCTTCTTCATCAGCGCTGAGAAACAGATGCGGGGCACGTTGCGGGCAACGGGTGTCTCAGGATCCACCCCCGACTCCTCGATGCGACGAATCGACGGCAGCGCACAGTACTGTCTCAGTTCCTGCGCTGCCGTCCTGTATTCGCCAGTACGAATGCTCGTCGCAACGTCGTCCAAACTGACTGCACGAAGCGACACGACATTCCGCGTGTTCTTCAGGATGGTTACTTGAGGTTCCAAATTATTATCGAGTCGATCTTGAGTATCAATTTTGTCTATTATCTTTTTCTCCATAGTCTAATTGGTTTCAGTTATACGCCGCAAAGGTACAAAAAAGAATCGAAATCACAAAACATTTTCAAAATTAATTTTTATCAATTTTTACCTACATACCTACATTACATTTATAATCACTTGTTTATCAATAAGATAGCTTATGTAGGTTACCTACATTTTTCTACATTTACCTACATAAAAATGCTGTTTGTCCGAATATTTCTAAATACAAATTTCTCAAAAACTTGCTATTTTTGCGAAATTTCTGCATGACAAAAATCAGAAAATTCGACTTCTTTTTACCAAAAACCACGACACTTTCCTTCAGAAATCACGGCAACTTCTTACGGAAATCACGGCAACTTCTTGCGGAAATCACCTAGAAAAGTTATGGAAATCACCTAGAAAAGTTGCAGAAATCCTTAGGAAAACTGAAGGAAATCACGTAGAAAAGTTGAAAAAGACATTAGGAAAAATACGGTCAAAACCATGAATGTAAGTGAATGTAGGTAAATGTAGGTAACCTACATAATATAATCTACTAATAACCAATTACATAACCTTCATTATGTAGGTATGTAGGTAATTTCTATTTTTCAAAATTCTTTTTGAATCATTTTTATGCAGTGTAAAATAAAATGGTATCAAATCCTGATACCATTCTATATAATCTGAATATCTTCTTTTGCGATGTACTCCGCCATGCGGTTGAGTTGTAGGCATTGTTCGCGTGAGATCGTCTTTCGCCGCTGCTGATACTCCCACGGGCTGATTTGCAGGAGCCTGCCTTCAGAACAAGCGCTGAAGGACTCCCCAGAGGGCTTGTGTAGTTCAGGGAAACCGTGTTCACGAAGCAGAATTAGTCGATAGCCCTTGTCCATCGCTTCGCGCATCACCAATTTCTCGCGGGGTGCTATGGCTGCGCTGATGAGCACGCCGCCACGGCTGGCCAAAGCCAGCCACTGTTCCTTCAGCTCGGCATACTTCGCATCATCGTAGGCACCGTGCACGATGACCGCCGCCCGTTCAGGAACCGTCAGCAGGAAATGGTTGCCATATATCTGACACGACGTCCACTCCCCGATGCAGATATTCCGCCGGACGGAGAAGTAGTCAGGGTGCTGCCGTTTGACAGCCAGCCGTCGCGGGTTGTCATGCAGGTATTGGAACCACCGTTCCAGCTCGCCTGCCCCCTCTAGGATGTGGTCATTGTAGTTACGGGCGAAAAGAAAGCCCGACTTCCTCGCCTGCGCCTCGCTGGTTTGCGCTCCGCTGGTCTGCGCTCCGGCCGTCGTCGCTCCTCCCGCTGTCGCCCTGCTCGCTGTCGTTTCTCTTTGCTGCAACACTGTTGCAGCATAGCCCAACTCACGGAAGGCCTTGTTGCAGCCCGCCTTGAAACCCTTGAGCACCATCCCTAAGGGCTGGTCCATCTGCTGCGTGACGAAAAGGATCCCATGCAGATGGTCAGGCATGAGCTGCAGCGCCAAAGGGCGCACCTCGGGATAAAATAGGGGAATGGACTGCCAGCAGCGCTCTACCTCCTGCCCCAGGGCCGTAGGAACTACCCTCGGAGCATCGGGACTGCCCTCGGGAGCATCGGCATCACCGACGAGCGTCCCTAACAGAGGCTGCCGTCCTTCCACCGTCATCGTGACGAGATAGACACTCCGCGCCTCGTAGTCGTGCCCAACGCGGCGGCGGAGCATCGACGGCACCGTCTCACCGGCAAAGGCCTTATGTTTTTCAAACGCTTCCCAATCCATAGCACTTACTCGTGATGATACTAAAAAAACTTACTCGAGATGATACTTAAATAGAGGTACACGTACCTTAATTATATATGGGGTGATTAGAAATAATTATATATATGGTGGTTAGTAATAGTTTGTTTTAATTAAAGGAGACGGTGGCGCCGGAGGAGGTGACGCGGAGGGTGGTGCGGGCGCCGATGGGCATGGGGAAGTTCTTGAGGTGGCTGTGGCCGACGGGGAAGTCGTAGCAGACGGGGATGTCGTAGTGCTGCAGGTATTCGTGGAACATGGCGTTCATGTCGTCGAAACCGCATTCGGGATGTTTGTATTTGGTGAACTGTCCGACGATGATGCCCTTGACGTGCGACATCAGACCTCGCACCTCAATGTTGTGCAGCATGCGATTAACCTTCATCATCGCCTCGTCGGTGTCTTCTACCATTAGGATGATGTCGGGGAGCGTCAGCGGGTCGAAGTCGGCCCCAGCCAGTCCGTGGAGTACCGACATGTTGCCGCCCACCAGGATGCCTTCTCCCTCTCCGGACTGGTTCAGCGGGTGGTGTGCTATGCGGTATGTCGGCAGTTTTCCCAGAAGCATGTCCCTCAACGTCCGGCTGACGGTGTCTTTGCCCTCATACTTCGCTATGGCGTGACACATGGAACCATGAATGCCAACGTTTCCCGCCACCGCCTCCGCATTCAACAGGGCGGTGATGTCAGAGAATCCGATGATGAGTTTGGGGTATTGCCGCAACGTATCGAGTGGCAAGCGGCATAGAAGCTGTACGGCACCGTCGCCTCCCCGGCTGCACATGATGCCCTTGACGGAGGGTGTCCTTAACGCCCAGAGCAGGTCGTCAAGTCGCTGGTCGATGGTTCCTGCAAAACCGTGGTATTCTTCCAGCGCGTTAGTTCCCACCACACATTTGTAGCCCCACGATTGTAGCGTCCGCATGCCGCCAGTCACCGTCGCCGAGTCCGTAGAACTTGACGGGGAGATGATGGCTATCGTGTCACCCTGCTGCAGGAACTGTGCCCAAGCGCCCATTGCTATGCAGCATAGCCATAGTGTGAAGATGCAACGGTACAAGAATAAAAAAATTAAAAGAATAAAAAGGGACGGAGGTTATTCGTCAGGGAAGAGGCTTAGCTGACCAGTGAGCTCGTCGAAGACCTGCTGCTGGCTCTTGCCGGCATCGGGGTCGAGGTTCTCTTCTTCCTCTTCGTCAGTAGCCTCTGAGGGTTCTGTCGGTTCAGTAGGGAAGCGCAGGGGTTCGAGTTCGGTGATGCTCTCAACCTGCCACGTGGTGAGGCGCTTGCCCTTGGCCTTGAAGCCCTTGACGGCAATGAACTGCTCAGCGTCTATCTCCTCGCTGCCGCGGAAGGCATCGGCCCCGCCGTAGGTCACCTGGAGGCGTGGATAGTAGGTGTCTGTGAGCAGGATTTGCTGTGAATTGGGATTCTCGCCGAGGTAGTTCTGCTTACGCTTGGTGGCCTCCATAAGGAAGCGCTTCAGATAGGGATAGCCCTGATTGTCAGCATCGTAGAGCACGCAACTCCATACCTTGTCGGCGTCGTACTTCTCCAAGCGGTCGATGTTGTCCTCGAAGTGGACGTTGGCGTCGAAGCCCGAGAGGTAGTAGTCGCCATTCTTGAGGACAACGAGTATCTGGTCGCCGTCGTTGAACTCGCCGAGCAGACGTCCGTGCTCGTCGTAGTTCAGGCGGTTAACGTCGGGGTCGTACCACACCTTGCGGCCTCCGAGTGTGGAGTGGCCGTGACTCTTCAGTCCGATGCGGTGTACCTGGAACTTTGTGAGCAGGTTGCCCTTGGCGGCGCGTCCCTTGATCATCACCTCCGAGAAGTCCTTGTCGAAGAAGATGCGCTTGAGCTTGGGAGCGGGATCGAGTGTGACCTTAATGATTTCCGCCTCACCGTTGGGGTTGGCAGTAAAATAAAGTACGCGCGACCCCTCTGTGCCTGCCGTGATGTCGTACTCTCGGTCGCGGGTGATGGCCGGGACATTGAAGCGCTTGATGTAGTAATAGCCCTTGCGGCCGTCACGATAGACGGCGTTATAGATGGTGCGCTGGTCGTTCTTCTTGAAGACGCCGAGCCACATGACGTTTTTGCCGACAAACAGCTTGTCGGCCACACGGACCACCTTGAATTTGCCGTCCTTGTAGAAGATGATGATGTCGTCGATGTCGGAGCAGTTGCAGACGAACTCGTCCTTCTTCAGTCCTGTGCCGATGAATCCGTCCTGGCGGTTGATGTACAACTTCTGGTTGGCCTCGACGACCTTGGTGGCCTCGATGGTGTCGAAGTTGCGCAGTTCGGTGAGGCGCGGATGGTCCTTGCCGTATTTGTTCTTCAGGAACGTGAACCATTGTGCCGTCACCTCTACGAGGTTGGCCAGTTCGCGGTCTATCTCTTCGATCTCTGCTTTCAGACGGGCCATCATTTCCTCAGCCTTGTCCTTGTTGAACTTCAGGATGCGCTGCATCTTGATTTCCAGAAGTCGCAGGATGTCGTCCTTTGTCACTTCGCGAATCATCTGTGGATAGAAGGGTGTCAGGCGGTCGTCGATGTGCTCGCAGACGCTGTCGATGTCGGGAGCCTGCTCGAACTTCTTGTCCTTATAGATGCGTTCCTCGATGAAAATCTTCTCCAGCGAGGCGAAGTGCAGCTGTTCCAGCAGTTCGCCCTTGCGGATCTCCAGTTCCTGACGGATGAGGTCCTTGGTGCGGTCCACCGAGTGGCGCAGCACGTCGCTGATGGTGAGGAACTGCGGCTTGTTGTCCTCGATGACGCAGCAGTTGGGCGAGATGTTGATTTCGCAGTCGGAGAAGGCATAGAGGGCGTCGAGCGTCTTATCCGACGATACGCCAGGAGCCAGCTGCACCTGGATTTCGACGTTGGCCGCCGTGAGGTCTTCCACATGGCGGGCTTTGATCTTGCCCTTGTCGATAGCCTTCAGGATGGAGTCGATGAGCGTCTCGGTAGTCTTCGAGTACGGAATCTCACGGATGACGAGTGTCTTCTGGTCCAGCTTCTCAATCTTCGCACGAACCTTTAATACACCGCCACGCTGGCCGTCGTTGTATTTCGAGACGTCGATGCTGCCCCCCGTGGGGAAGTCGGGATAGAGGTGGAACTCCTCGCCGTGCAGGTAGCTGACGGCGGCATCGCAGATTTCTACGAAGTTGTGTGGCAGGATCTTGGAGCTAAGTCCTACGGCAATGCCTTCGGCACCCTGCGCCAAGAGTAGCGGATACTTGACCGGTAGCGTGATAGGTTCCTTGTTACGGCCGTCGTACGACATCTGCCACTCCGTCGTCTTGGGGTTGAACACGGTGTCGAGTGCAAACTTCGACAGACGTGCCTCGATGTATCGTGGTGCGGCGGCCTTGTTGCCCGTCAGGATGTTACCCCAGTTACCCTGCGTGTCGATGAGCAAGTCCTTCTGTCCCATCTGCACCAGCGCATCGCCGATGGAGGCGTCGCCGTGAGGATGGAACTGCATGGTGTGGCCCACGATGTTGGCCACCTTATTATATCTGCCGTCGTCCATGCGCTTCATGGAGTGCAGGATGCGGCGCTGCACGGGCTTCAGGCCATCCTCGATGTGCGGCACGGCACGTTCCAGGATGACATATGAGGCATAGTCGAGGAACCACGACTGGTACATGCCGCTGAGGTGGTGTACGGCAGCAGCGTCGAAGCGGTTCACGGGCTTGTAGTCGGAATGGGATTCTGAGGTTTCTTGGGTCTCTGTGGTTTCTGAGGAACTGAATTCCTCAGCACTCTGTTCCTGTATATCGTCTCTTGTTTCGTCGTCCATAGGATGTAGTTATCGGTTTTATTTCGTGCAAAGATACAAAAAAAACTTTGAACTTTAAACTTTGAACTTTGAACTTTATGATTTGTTAATATGCGGAATATCCTTTGAACTTTGTCTCGAGCTTACTCGCTTCGACGTCGAAGAACTATTTCTCCTTAGCGTGTGAGTGAGAACTTCAAGGAGAGTCCGAAGTCGCGTGTGGTGGTAGGATAGCTGCTGGCGGAGAGCAACGGCGTGTTTGTCTGGCGGTCGTAGTAGAACGACATCGTTAGGAGGCGCGACAGGGTATAGTCGGCCATGAAGGAAATCTTCAGGGCACGGTTGCCGCTGCTGGCCGACGACGTGCGGCTGGCAATGTCGCGAGTGATGGCGGCCTGGTCGCGAAGCGTCAGGTCGAGACGCATGTTCAGGTCGTGGTTGACACCACGCGATTTACTACTTGACGATTTACTACTTGCCGATTTCTCTTCATCGGCGGCTTTCTTGCCCTTACCGCCCTGAGCCTTCTTAATCTTGCGCGAAGCACCGCTGCCGAAGATGTTGAAGTCAGTCAGCTTATAGCCTAAGCCAATGACCCAGTCGTTGCTGCGAGTTTCGTTGATCTGTACACTGGTGGTCGAGAGGGCCAGGGTGCGTGAAGTGCGGTACTCACACTTGATGGTCATGCTGTTCTGCAACGTGACATCGGCGCCCAACAGGGGCGAGAAGGACTCGTTGATGCTGACCGTCGGCACGTTCCAGCCCAGTACAGACGTCGTAGCGCTGCTGGTCGTATAGGAACCGATGGAGAGGATGCTCTTGTAGGCGTGGTTGAGGTTGACCGACTTGAAGCGCTCCTGGAACCACGTCAGCTTCGAGAGTCCTGAGTAGCGCAACGTCCAGTTGGGCAACAGGCGTGTCAGGGCTGGGAAGAAGTCGAGCTTACCGCCTCCGCTGCCAGTATAGGAGTCGATGAAGGCCGGAATGATGACGGCGGCGCTGAGCTGATCCACTTGCTCGCCATAGGCAGCCGACGCCTTAGCCTGGAACTCGGGCAGGGCATCGCAGAAACGGTCGAAGACGGCTGAGGGATATCCGCTATTGGCGTCGCCCATCGACTCGAAGGCCGATGACAGCGAGATGGTCGTCATCGTGAACGAACCGCTTTGTGTTCGCGGCATACCCTCGTACTGATATTGTATGCTGTGGGCCTTGGTCTCTGTACGAGAGGCGTTGAGGTCTATCTTCAGGTCGCGCAGAGGTTCCACGACGGCACGCAGCTGGAGGTCGGAGGTGGACTGTGTGGCGGCAGGTGTCGAGAGACTGTCGCTGAGCCAGCCGTTGTTGCGGGCCTTTTCGAGATAGCCGTCGTCGATGAATCCGAAGGCAAAGTCCAGACCTGGAGCCATTACGCCACCCGTACGCTGTCCGAAGGCGTCGCCGATTCGTGGCATGAAGCCTGACATCGAGAGGGAGTACTGGTTGCGATAGGTGAGTCCGATGCTACGCACCATCATGAGCAGACGTGCTGCTGACTGTGTGGGCTTGTACCACCACTGGTTCTCCGAAGGTGTCTTTGGCGTGACGGAGACCTTGATGGATACACTATCTTTGTTCTTGATGAGAATCTTGTTCTCGTCCACCACCTTATATTTAATAGGATAGGACTTGCCGTCCTTGGTCTTGGCGGTGACGATGAGGCGCTTCGACTTCTTGTTGTGGGCGATGGTGAAGGTGGTGTCGGGCTTCAGCACCAGTTCCTTCTGGAAGGTATTCTTGTTTTTGGGCAGGGCGTCCTTGGAGGATCCGCCAGACGCTCTTTTGGCGTCCTTGCCGTCATTGTCCTTTCCGTCCTTGGAAGCCTTGCCGTCCTTGTCCTTGCCGTCCTTATCTTTGCCGTCTTTGTCTTTTCCATCTTTGTCCTTGCCGTCCTTGTCCTTGCCCTTGGCAGTTTTGGCTTTGGAATTCTTCTTCTGATCCTTTTGGATGGCTTTCTTGAAACGCTCGTTGGCCTTCTTCAGGAAGGGGAAGTGGTTGTAGAGTGTCTCCATGTTCAGGTTGCCGTTGATGTTCAGCTGACGGTTACTCGAGATGTTGTTGCCCAAATCTGTTCCTTCGTTGGTCCGTGTGCCACGTGTCCAGTTATAGGAAGCGGTGTAGTTGGCGTCAGCAGACAGCCAGTCGAGGATGGGTATCTTGTTCAGGGGCACTTGATAGGTAGCGTTGAAGTTCTGACGATAGTTCAACGGCGAGCCTAAGTGCTTGATGCTGTTCCAGACGGAGTCCTTCCACGCTTCGTAACGGTCGGGGTAGAGGTCCTTGTTGATAGGTCTTGAGTCGTAAGGTTCCTCAATCTCGGCCTGTGTGCCTGACTGGAAGTTCATGTGGAGGTTCTTGGTGAGGTCCCAGCGCAGGGTGAAGTCACGGTTCCACAGGAACTGCGAGCTCCACGTAGCAGGAACCTTTGCTCCGCCGAGGTCGTCCATATCACGTTCCTGCATCTCGGAGTAGTTGCGCGAGATTTCCGTGTTGAAGGTGATGTTCTGCGGTAGCCAGTTCAGTCCGATGGCCTTTGGCAGTTGCATCCACTTCGACTTTGACTTCGACTTCTTGAATGGTTCCCAAGCCTTATAGACTGGCGTATAGGAATAGTTGAAGGAGCCTCGCCACTGGTCGTCCTTCTCATAGACGATGGTCTCGCCAGAGCTGTCCGAATGGCGACTGCTGTAGGAGATTGAGAAGTTGGCTGGGTCGTAGGGCATTGGGTGACGCTTGGTCTTGATGCCCATGCGGACGTTCGACAGCGAGAAGTTGGTCGTCGTAGTCTTGGTGACGGCAATGCTCTCGATGCTGTCCCGTTCGTGCTGGTCGACGACGGCATCCAGCGCATCGTCCAGATTCATATCGGTGTCCAACGGATTGTACTTTGGCCGCTTCTCCTCTTTGGTAACGGAGTAGTAGAGGGGTGCCGTGACCTTCAGCTTGTCAGGGAAGAACTTACCCAGCTCGAAGTTCGTGTTTACTGAGTAGGTCTTGTAGTTGTCTGTGGTGCGTTGTGCAACGCCCTCCTCGAGTCCGCCGAAACCCTCTGTGATGATTTTTCCCGTAAGATCGACGCGTCCGACGTCAGAGAGCTGTACGTTCAGGTTTCCTGATGCCGCCCAGCCTCCGCTGTTGTTGACATCCTGCAGGCGCAGTTCGTTGACCCACACCTCACCGCTCTTGACGGCGCCAGTCAGGTTGCGCACACCAATCATCATGGTCTTGACCTCACCCAGAGTGGGATTACCCATGATGGTTATCTTGTTGTTCTTGTTGTCAGGGTCGTAGTCGGAATACTCCGTCGTGTAGCTGGCCGTTCCTAAGGAGCGTGCCTTGTTGCGCGCCTTCTTCAGCTGGGTGAAGAGGCTGAGGTCGATGTCGAGCATGTTCTCCTTAGGCCACACGGCTCGGCAGTCGTCCATGTTGTACTTGTTGTAGTCGTTACGGTCGGGCGTCAGCTTCAAGGGAATCAGATACTCGTAGTAGTTGTTGCGGTAGTCGCTACCAAAACGGACGAATACTGCCAGCTGGTCGTCACCAAGAGCCGTATCGTCGTCAATGATGTGGTTGGCGTGAACGAACATCTGGATGTGCTTATACTGACGGAGATCGAGGGTCGAGGTGCGATAGACAGCCTTCGACTCGCCCTTGCTCAGTTTCTTGGCCATGATGCAAAGCGCCTGTTCGTTAGCCTCAGTGAGCTGGGGCTGCGAGGGGTCTGTGACACGTGAGATGCCTGGCGGCAACACGTAGTTGACGGGCTGGCGGTCGTTGTTCTCCTCGATGTTCACGGCGCTGACTTCTATCGTGCCGCTGTTCGAGGCTCCTGTGAGTTGCTGGTCGTAGATGCGCCACTCGCCACGTACCAGGTCGAGACTGCCGAAGCGCAGGACGATAGGCTTCTTGAACTGTGTGAGGAACATACGCATGAAGCGGATGCTGGAGAAGTCGCCGATGCCTCCAACTCGTTCGTCATACTGATTGAGCGGTATGCGGAACTGGTACCACTTGACGGTCTCCTTCTTGCCGTTGCGCAACGAAGCGGTATGCTCGCGGACGTCAGTAATGAAGTTATGGCCTAAACGCAGGTCTTCAGGACGGATGCTGACCTTGTACTGGAAGTAGCGCTCGTACTCGTTCAGCGTGAAGTCCTGGTTGATGTCCTCGACGTCAGGATAGGTCTTGTACGACGTGTCGTAGCCCTCAGTCTGTTGGTCGCTGTCAGGCGAGTTGCCCTGTGGCATGTTGACACGCTTGTAGCGTTCCAAAATGCTGGCCTTGCGAGCATCCAGGTCACTTCCGCGATAGTAGTGGTAGTTGTCGTTGGCGGGGTCGTTGTTCCAGGCGGCTCGCAAACTGTCGTTGACGTTGATGCCTTTTAGGAAGTTGGCGTAGGCAGGGTATGAGCGCTCCTCCTGGTCGTTCAGACCGTTGAGTCCGACGTCCTGCAGTGCTCTGGAACCTGAGGTTGTGGCGAAGGCGTAGGTCTGGGTTGCCTGAACGGGAATCTTACCCCAGGCCGTGTATGAGAATGTGGAGGTGCCGTCGACGGGCATACCACTCTCGTAGAACTTCTTGCCGTCGCGGAGGATGTCCTCGCTGACCTCGCCGAGGTTGATATAGAGGTCTCCACCGTATTCGGAAGCATCGGGCTCCTGGGAACTATAGATAAACGGGTCGAGCATCCAGAACTCGATGTACTCGATGTTGGCCGCCTCGAAGTCGTTGGTATCCAGCTTACGCATCATACCACCCCACTTCTGCAACGGATTGCGCAGGGTACCGTCGAAGTTGATGTCTGTTGACAGGTTATACGGTCCACGCTCCTCAGGGTAGTAGGCCAGGTTGAGGATGCGCAGGGTATTGGTGGCACCGCTGTATGTCGATTGGTCGCGGTTGGGATAGAGCTCGCTGACATAGACGGCACGGACGTAGTGGTTCGACAGTTGGTCGAGGTCGCTCTTGATGTGGCTGGGCGTCAGACTGCTGGAGCGCAGGGTAAAGATCTGGTCAATGTCGTACCAGGCGAGCAGGGAACGGTTGAAGCTGCTGGTGACGGAGTCTTTGTCAGCATATTCCTGGAACATCGTCGGCACGCTGGAGATGACCCACGCCTTGGGTTCCTGGACGCTGATAGGGCTGGTGGCGTTCTCGAAGTCATCGATGTACGAGGCATTGTCCTGCGTTCCGCTGGCCGTTCCGGCTATGAGGTGTGCAAACTCACCCTTGAAGGTGATTTGTGACGGCTGCGTACAATGCAGCAGGGGCAGGCGGTCCAGCATCTTCGTCAGCCACTGGCTCTCCGTCTTCCAGTTCAGGTTGACGCCCCACAGGGTGTTCTTCAACGGTTCCGAACCCATTGTCACCTTCGACGTCAGGGCCTGTTCCGACAGGTGTTGCAGGGTACCGCCCAGTTGGAAGTTCTTGGAGAAGTCGTACTCCCAGTTCAGTCCGACCATCGTCTTGCGTTGCATGCCGTATTCGGTGTTTGACTCGAGGGACACGCTTACATTGGTACCTGCGTCGATGATGCTTTGGTTGAGGATGGTGACCTCGCCGGCTGAGTAGTCGACGCTATAGTCGCTACCCTCAGTGAGTTCCACACCGCCTGCGGTAACATGTACAGAACCCTGTGGCACGTTGTAGGCTCCTAAGGAAATGACGTTGGCCGACGTGCCCTTGAACTGACCCACCAAGAGGTATTTGTTCTTGTCCGTCATCTGCTTGGCGGCCGTCCGCGTGGTGTCGTAAAGTTCCTGGAAGGTGTATTTCCTCGCGGCTTCCTCCGTCATGCCTCGGCTCAGGAGGAAGTTCTTCAGCGTGGCGCCGAAAGGTTCTGCCGACGGGAAGAAGACGCGTCCGTTCTGTACTGTATAGCCTTCCACAAAGTCGAAGTAGCCGTTAGGGTAGGGCTTGTTGTTGTTGTCCAAGCGGTCGCAGCCCAGTCCGCGCAACAGGATGACGTCCTTTGCCTGCTGTTCTGGTATATAATTAAGGTACACGCCCGCGGTATCACTCTGGAACTTGATGTCCAAGCGGAACTTTGTCTTCTCGACGTTCGACGCCAGGTAATAGACGTTCTTCATCATCAGCGGCCAGTTGACCTGCTGAGGGTTGTTCGACGTATTCTTCAGTGCCTTGACGTAGATGGCTTCGCCAGCGGCAGTATGGTTAGAGGCAAACTCACCTACCTGATAGGTGCGTCCGCCGTAGGTGTATTCGTAGGCAACGGCCAGTACCTGGTCAGTCTGTAACGCCGTCTTCAGCGAGATGTAGCCCAAGGATGCGTTCAGTGTATATTCCGACGACGTCAGCAGGCGTGCGGCAGACAGCTTTTCATAGTCCCTGCCGCCTAAGAATTCGCCCTCCAATACGGCTGATGTCTGGTCTGGGTTACGGGCGCCGGCATAGGTAGTTGTCAGAGCGTCGTACTCGCTGTTGGCATCGTTTGAGGGCAAGGCCGATGTCGATGAAGGTGCGCCCCATTGTGGCGAACGGCTTTCAGCGAGGTCGGCCATCGCGATGACGGTACGGGTGTTCTGGGTGGTTGCCGACTTGTTGGTTACCCAGACCTCGATGCGGTTGATGGTGATGCCGCTCAGGATGTTGGGCAGTTGAGACATGGCGGCGTCGTAATGTTCGCGGAAATAGGAGGCGAGGAAGAAGTGGCGGTTTTCCTCGTAGTCGGCGACGTTCAGTTCAAACGGCGTCATCTGCGTGCCACCTTTCGACGAGACACTCTTCGTCGTTGAGTTCTTTCGTGAGAGGACGGTCTGCAACTTCAGCTTGCCGAACTGCAAGTCTGTGCGCACGCCGAATAGGCTCGTGGCACCTTTGGCCAGCGAGTTATTGGAGGGGAAGGTGACGTTGCCCGCCTCGACGAGTTTGATGATTTCGTCCTCTTTGCCCTCATAGCGCAGCTTCAGGTTCTTGGTATCGAAGTCGAAGGTGGCGTCAGTGTTGTAGTTCAGCGACATATTCACCTTGTCGCCCACCTTACCCGTCACGTTCAGGTTGATTTTCTCGTCGAAGTCCATCGCCGTCGTCTTACGATTTCGCTCGGGTAGGGAGGGGTTGTCGATGTCCTTCAGCGTCATACCGAGCTTTAGCTCTGCCGTACCTTGCGTCTTAATGCGCACACCGCCAGGTCCGAAAATCTTCTCGGCCGGACCCAGGTCGAAGTGCATGTCAGTAAACGA
>JAEEVT010000069.1 GCA_016291005.1 Prevotella sp.
GATCAAGGTTGGCAAGAAGAAGGTTGCCGAGGCCATCGCCGACGTGACGTGGTCGATGCGCGACGTTGCCCTGAACTCGAAGGGTCAGCCCCTCTACGGAGCCAAGGCTGTCCGCGAGGCGAAGGCCGCCGCAGAGCAGGAGCCCTAACAGCCTCCCCCCGACCCCCTCCGAGCCTACCCCCGACCCCTCCCGAAGGGGAGGGGGGAAGCTGAGGGGGAGAGGGGTTACCCTAAGGGAGAATTGAAAAGCGGTAATCGGTCAGCCGATGGAGATGACCGAAGAGTAATTAACCATGAAGAACACATTGACATAGCATTATGAATAAGACAGTAAAGACTATCCTTCATTGGTTTGGCCAGCTGCTTCTGATCCTCACGGGAGGTGCGGCAGGCGGCGCAGCCGCCACGATGTGCTAAACGATATACGCCAAAACTATGACAGCTACCAAGAAGACACAATACATCTGCGCCGTTGCGCTTATCGTCACCTCAATAACAATGGTGGCCTATCAGGTGTTCACCATTCAAGACGTGGCCAACGGACTGCTCGTTTACGTCGCACAGGCGTTTCTTCTGGCTGGCTCCATATTTGGCTTGGACTACTACATCGACCGCATTGCGTCGATGGTGAACAAAGGCTAACTTTCGTTTTTTTAAGGTTTGATGATTTTCCAATGTGTCCCCGCCGCGTCGTGATGACGCGGCGGTTTTGAGTAGGGCTTCCGAAAGGTCATGGTAGGTTGTTGGGGTAAAATCGAAATGTCAATTTTTCCCAGAATCCTTTGGTGTCTTGTTTTTATTTCGTATCTTTGCAAACGTAATATGAATATGGAAACAGACAAAGGACAAATACTACTATATCAGACTCAAGATGGGGAGTCGCGCATTGAGGTGAGGCTGCAAGACGAGACGGTGTGGCTCAGCCTTGACCAGATGGCGGAATTGTTTCAACGTAATAAGTCTACCATCTCAAGACACATCAAGAATGTGTTTGAGGAGGGAGAACTCCTACAAGAAACGACAGTTGCAAAATTTGCAACCGTCGTAAATAGAGGAATAAGAGGCGAGGTGGAAGACCAAATAGCTTTTTACAACCTCGACATGATTATCAGCGTGGGTTATCGCGTCCATTCATATCGTGGCGTTCAGTTCCGCATGTGGGCTACACGTGTTCTGAAAGAGTATATCGTGAAAGGCTTTGCCCTGAACGATGACCTGCTGAAGCGGGCAGGTGGTGGCAACTATTTTGACGAGCTGTTAGCTCGCATCCGTGATATCCGTTCGTCGGAGAAGGTGTTTTACAGGAAAGTGCTCGAAATCTATGCCCTCAGTATTGACTATGACCCTCGAGTGGAGATGACGCAGGAGTTCTTCAAGACAGTACAGAACAAGATGCACTATTCTGTGCATGGGCATACGGCAGCAGAGATTATCTATGAACGGGCTGATGCACAGAAGGACTTCATGGGACTGACTACATGGATAGGTGCAATGCCAAAGAAGACGGATGCGGAGATAGCGAAGAACTATCTGTCGCAGGAGGAAATAACGACACTGAACCGCATCGTCAGCCTTTATCTTGATTTTGCTGAGTTGCAGGCAGAGGAGCATCGGCCTATGTATATGAAGGACTGGATTGCTATTCTGGACGATTTCCTGCGTATATCCAGAAAGGACATTCTAACTCATGCTGGCAGGATTTCTGCACAACTGGCTAAAGCCAAGGCCGATGCGGAATATGATAAGTTTAAGGAAAGAACAAAGAATGAATTGACACCAGTTGAAATCCATTTCCTCGAACAGTTTGAACGAGAGCAGAAGAAACTGACGGATAAAAAAGGTAATTAAGGAGATATGATTGACACGTCTGTTTTTCAAGGCAAGCGGGCAGCCTATTACACGTTGGGCTGTAAGCTGAACTTCTCTGAAACCTCCACCTTTGGCAAGATGCTCAGCGAACTGGGCGTGCTGACGGCCAAGAAGGGTGAGGCTGCGGATATATGTCTTATCAATACGTGTTCGGTGACTGACGTTGCCGACCATAAGTGTCGGCAGGCCATCCACCGCATGGTGCGCGAGAATCCTGAGGCGTTTGTCGTGGTTACCGGCTGCTATGCCCAGCTGGCTCCTGAACGCATTGCCAAGATAGACGGCGTTGATCTGATACTGGGTTCCAACGAGAAGGCTAACCTTGTCCAGTTTCTCTCTGACGGTTTCATAGCCCGTGATGCCGTCGCGTCAAACAGGACAGACGCTGAGACGGACGGCGGGACTGACGCTGAGACGGCCGGCGGGAAGCGGCGCGCCACCTGGCGAACGGTGAAGACGAAAGACATTAAGACGTTTGCGCCCAGCTGTTCGAGGGGCAACCGTACGCGCTACTTTTTGAAGGTTCAGGACGGCTGCGATTACTTCTGTACTTACTGCACCATCCCTTACGCACGTGGCTTCAGCCGCAATCCCAGCATTTCGTCGTTAGTGGCACAGGCTGAGGAGGCTGTCAGCGAGGGTGGCAAGGAGATTGTACTGACGGGTGTCAATATTGGCGACTTCGGCAAGACCACAGGCGAGAAGTTTCTCGATCTGGTGAAGGCGCTTGACCAGGTAGAGGGTATCAGTCGCTATCGTATCAGTAGTCTGGAACCCGACTTGCTGAGTGACGAGCTGATAGACTATTGTGCCCAGAGTCGCGCCTTCATGCCTCACTGGCACATCCCCCTGCAAAGTGGTAGTGACACGGTGTTGAAGCTGATGCACCGTCACTACGACCGTCAGCTGTTTGCCGACAAGATTCAGCGCATCAAGCAGGTGACACCTGACGCCTTTATTGGTGTCGACGTGATGGTGGGCTGTCGGGGTGAGACGCCGGAGTGCTTCGAGGAGACCTACGACTTCCTGCAAGGCCTGGACGTCACTCAGTTGCACGTGTTCCCTTACTCTGAACGGCCAGGGACGTCGGCACTCAGCATTCCATACGTGGTCTCCGATGCCGACAAACGTCAGCGCAGTCAGCGCCTGTTGGAACTCTCCGACCAGAAGACGCAGGCGTTTTATGCCCGTCATCGTGGGCAGGAGGCGGAGGTGCTTTTCGAAAAAGCCCCGCGAGGCAAGGCGATGCACGGCTTTACGCGGAACTACATCCGCGTGGAACTGTCTCCCTCGGAAGCTCGTGAGGAGTACGACAACCAGCTTATCAACGTCGTGCTGGGCGACTTCAATCACGACAAGTCTGCGCTCAGCGCGTTGCGCTTCGCTAAATAATAAATAATAAAGAATAAATAATAAAGTCCAATCAATTGTAAATTGTAAATCTAATGAAGGTTGCAATCGTCATACTGAACTGGAACGGGGCCAAGATGCTGAGCCAATATCTCCCTACGGTGCTGAATTACTCGCGTGACGAGGCAACGGTTTATGTGGCAGACAATGCCTCGACGGACAACTCCCTGGAATTGTTACGAAGCAGTTTCCCTGAGTGCAAGCTAATCCTTCTGGAGAAGAACTGGGGCTTTGCCGAGGGATATAACAAGGCGTTACGGCAGATAGATGCCGAATACTTCCTGCTGCTGAATTCCGACATCGAGGTGACGCACCACTGGCTGACGCCGCTCATCGAGTTTATGGACGCCCATCCAGAGGTTGCTGCCTGTCAGCCCAAACTGCTCTCTATATATAATAAGGATATGTTTGAGTATGCCGGAGCGAGTGGGGGATACCTTGACCGCTATGGATATCCCTTCTGTCGCGGACGCATTCTTGAGACCGTAGAGGCTGATAACGGACAGTACGACTACGCGACACCCATACTTTGGGCTACAGGTGCTGCGCTTATGATTCGGGCCAAGGACTATTGGGATGTCGGTGGCCTGGACGGTCGCTTTTTCGCGCATAACGAGGAGATAGACCTCTGTTGGAGACTGCGCATCAAAGGCCGCAAGCTCTACTGTCTGCCTGAGAGCTATGTCTATCATGTGGGGGGAGGTACGTTGCCCAAGTCGAATCCGATGAAGACCTACCTCAATTTCCGCAACAACCTGACGATGCTCTATAAGTGTCTGCCTGATGCAGAGCTGAAGCCTGTCATGCGCTGGCGTTGGTGGCTAGACTATCTGGCAGCCTGGGAGATGTTGCTGCTGAAGCGTAACTGGGGAGACTTCCGTGCCGTTTTCCGTGCCCGTAAGGCTTTCAAGCAATGGCGTAGCGACTTTGATGCCGATCGTCAGACCATCCAAGCCTCTCGCGTGGAAAAGGAAATACCAGAGCAACGGCATTTCTCCATGCTCTGGCAGTACTACGTTAAAGGCCGCAAACGCTTCAGCGACCTGCCCTAATCCACATCTTTCAATCCTGATTGCACGTACAGGCTGACCAAGGTCAGAGTTTCTTCAATTCAACCTTGACGGGACTCTCTACTTCTTTGCGCCAAGCCTTCAGGTAGTCGAACCACTCCTGAGCCGAATGGTAGCCGAAGGACTCGTTGGCCGACGTGTAGGTCACTTTGTACGACATGCTGTTGCCGTCGACTTTCAGCACGTAGGCGTAATTGTCCTTGTTGGCAGGCTCCTCGCTGACAATGTTTTTCTTTGGTACCAGCACAGCCAGCCCCACAGTCTCACGCTTCCACTTCAAGGTGTCGGTAGATGGATAGTCGGTGCCCCAGCAGGCGCGCAGACCTTGCTTGTCGCTAAACTCCACGGAACCCTTCACGTTGATAATGCCCGTCGAGAAGCGGTAGTCGCTGACGTCGCGGTTGAACAACACATTGACATCCGTGTCCCTGTGTCCAGCATACTGCGTGTAACGTAAAGTCATGTTAACTGTTGGCTTTGGGCTGTTAGCTGATGGCTGTTGGCTTTGAGCTGTTGGTGTTGGCAATTGCCAGCCGCGGTCTGTCACTTCAACGATGGTGCGTAGTGGACCATATGAGATGATACGCTGTGTGCGGGTACGTACTGGTTCTACATGGGTGGGCTTCTGACCGTCCCAGCCGCGGAAGGCTCCTAATCCGAAGGTCTGGCCAACCCACAGCACGTCGTCGCCGTAGCCTGCGGCCTTCTGCTCGTCGGTGGTGTAGAACTGCGTCTCTTTCAGCTCCAGCTGTTTCTTGAACTTGCCGTAGAGATCCAGCGTCTGGCGGGCATCGAAATAGATGCGTATGCCGTTCAGTTCACTCTCGAAATCTACTCCGTGATGGTGCTGAAGATTATAGGTGTAGGCGGCATCGCCACGAGCTGTAATTGACTCAATATAATTGTTTTGCTGATGTTTCTTTAAGGTTTTGTCCTTGGTATTGGCCATCACCATCTCAGCATAGACACGGGCAGGGTAGGAGCGGGGCTCACCCTCGTCAGACAGTATCACCGTATAGGTCTTCGTCTCCTTCTTGTCCAGGTCGGCCAGGAAGCACAGCTCGTCGAACTGTTCGTCCTGGTTCAGGTCGTCCAGCTGGCAAGGAACTTCCTTTCCGGCGGTAGTGACAAGAGCCGAGCGGATGTTGCCGTATTCGGCCAGACTGATGACTACCGGCTCGTCGGTGCGGGGCTGACTCATCGGGTTCGTGACAGTAAGGGTGATGGTTTGACCAGCCCATGAGGTTGCCAAAGCGGTGGTAAAGAGCAGTAAAAGCGTTGTTCTCTTCATGTTTTTAGTAGTTTAGTCGTTGCAAATTTCACACAAATAAACGAAAATGCACCTTAAAGCACACTTTTTTTTATCTTTTTTAGGTTAAAATTTGGTTTTTAAAATATTTTTTAGTAATTTTGCACCGGAATTTAACATTTGAGGTTGCCAACACGTGAAGAAATTCTATAGTATATTGGTTTTAGCGATGCTGATTTGTTTCAGCTGCGACTGGCAGCTTAAGCCTGCTGGCGACGCTTCCGCGGATGCGGAAGTAGTCATAGAACGCTATGACCGTATAGAAAATCTTTATCTGACGACTGGCGATTATTCGGCGCTTCAGCAGATGAATACCGACTACCCGATGCAGACGCGTATGCTGATAGAGGATATGTTGCGCATCGGTAAGGTGAATGACCCTGAGATCAACACGAAGTTTCTGCACTTTTTTCAGGACTCAACGCTTCAGATGTTGCTGGCTGACGTGCAGGAAGAGTTTGCCGATATCAGCGACCTGAATTCAGAACTCTCAAAAGCCTTTAGTCGTTTGCGCGAAGACTTCCCGAAAGTGGAGATTCCCCAGGTTTATACGCAGGTCGGCTCTTTTGATCAGAGTGTCGTCGTGGGAAACGGTACGTTGGGTATCAGTCTGGATAAATATCTTGGCGCCGACTATCCTTTCTATCAGTCGCACTATACGCCCGGTCAGCGACAGATGATGGCGCGCTCCATGATAGTCCCTGATTGTCTGGCTTTCTATCTGCTCAGCCTCTATCCCATACCTTCTGACTATCAGTACTCTCCGCTTGACCGTGACCGCCACATGGGAAAGATTCAATGGGTGGTCAATAGGCTGACGGGACGACAGGTTTTCACCAATGAGTTCGTGACTTATGTGGATAGCCAGATGAAGCGTAACAAGCATTTGACGATTGACCAAATGCTCCGCCAAGAAAATAAATAATCGATTTTATTTGGTTTTTTGTTCGCTTAATCGTATCTCTGATTCTTCGAATCGAAAATACTCTCGCTCAAAAAAACACAAATTAATTTGGTTTTTTCTTCGCTTAATCGTATCTTTGATTCTTCGAATCGAAAATACTCTCGCTCAAAAAAACACAAATAAATTTGGTTTTTTGTTCGCTTAATCGTATCTTTGCACTCCCAAATGCAAAAATACTATGCCTGAACAGTCGAATAACAATACTTCCGGCGGTGCACAGCGCCGTCAGCGCAGACAACAGCCTGCCGACACTACGTATGCCCACGTGCAACCACAGGCCACGGAGATAGAACGTGCCGTCTTGGGTGCCTTGATGATTGACAAGGACGCTTACGCCGTAGTTTGTGAGATACTCTATCCCGAGAGTTTCTATGAACCGCGAAACCAGAAGGTGTTCACCGCCATCCGGGAACTCTCCATGCATGAACTGCCAGTTGATGTGTGGACGGTAACCGAACAGCTGGCTAAGCAGGGAGACCTTGAGGATGTTGGCGGGCCTGGCTATGTGACGGATCTTTCAAGCCGCGTAGCCTCTTCGGCCAACATCGAGTATCATGCCCGTATTATTGCCCAGAAGTCACTGGCGCGCCAGCTCATCTCTTTCTCCAGCAATATCCAGACGAAGGCCTTCGACGAGACCATCGACGTGGACGACCTGATGCAGGAGGCCGAGGGTAGCCTCTTCGAGTTAGGCCAGCGCAACATGAAAAAGGACTACACACAGATAGACCCTGTCATCAAGAATGCCGTCGATGTCATCCAGAAGGCAGCCGCCAACAAGGACGGTTTGACGGGTGTTCCCACGGGCTATCACAAGCTGGATGATATCACCAGCGGCTGGCAGGCCTCAGACCTGGTCATTATTGCCGGGCGTCCTGCAATGGGTAAGACGTCGTTTGCCCTGTCGATGGCCAAGAACATTGCTGCCGACTACAAAGTGCCGATGGCTTTCTTCTCGCTGGAAATGTCGAACGTGCAGTTGGTGAACAGACTGATTTCTAACTGTTGCGAGATACAAGGTTCGAAGATTCTGAACGGTCAGCTGCATCCTGACGAGTGGGACCGTTTAGACAAGCGCTTGAACAACCTCTTGGGTGCCCCATTGTATATCGACGACACGCCAGGACTCTCCGTCTTTGAGTTGCGCACCAAGGCCCGTCGACTGGTACGTGAGCATGGGGTGAAGATCATCATGATAGACTACTTGCAGCTGATGAATGCCAACGGCATGCGCTTCTCCAGCCGTCAGGAAGAGGTCTCTACCATCTCGCGTTCACTAAAAGGTCTGGCCAAGGAACTGGACATTCCCATCCTTGCTCTCTCGCAGTTGAATCGTGGTGTAGAAAGCCGTGAAGGATTAGAGGGTAAGCGGCCGCAACTCAGTGACTTACGAGAGTCAGGAGCTATCGAGCAAGATGCCGATATGGTGCTCTTTGTCCACCGTCCGGAGTACTATCACATCTATCAGGACGACAACGGGCGCGACTTGCACGGTATGGCACAGATCATCATCGCCAAGCATCGTAAGGGTGCTACAGGCGACGTGTTGTTGACGTTCCGCGGCGAGTTTACGCGTTTCGAGAATCCTGAGGACCGCCGCTTAGGACCCCGTTCACAGGATGACAACTCGGGCGAGATTCTGAGTAGTAAGATAAATACTGAACAGCCACAAGGCGATTCACCCTTTGTAGGCTATAGTGAGCAGGACGGTCCCATGCCGTTCTAAGAATAAAAGATTATAAGAATAAAATAATAAAAAGGGGAAGTCAAGCTTCCCCTTTTGCCTATAATAAACAAAAATATTAAGTTGACAGAAGCTGTCTGATTAACAGAGCTTGCGGGAGCCGTCGCCAATAACGACGTCATAGACCTTAGGCTCGTGGCCATACTTATCGTTAAACTTCTGCTTGGCTGTTGCGATGAAGTTCTTGTAAAGGTCGTTGCGCACGAGATTGATGGTGCAGCCTCCGAAACCACCACCCATGATACGGCTACCTGTGACGCCGCACTCCTTGGCGATGTCGTTCAGGAAGTCAAGCTCTTCGCAGCTGACCTCATAGTCCTTAGACAGACCTTCGTGCGTCTGGTACATCAGTTCACCGACCTTCTCGTAGTCACCTTCGTTCAGGGCTTCACAAACGCCCAGCACGCGGTCTTTCTCACCCAGCACGAACTTAGCACGCTTGTAGTCCTCTTCGCCAACTTCGGCACGGACTTCGTCGAGCTGTTCCCAGGTGCAGTCGCGCAGGGTCTCGAACTTGCCCTCCGGGTGCTTGGCCTGAATGTGCTTCACTACGTTCTCGCACGAGTTGCGGCGGTCGTTATAGGGCGAACCTGCCAGCTGGTGTTTGACAACGCTGTCGAGCAGTACGAGGCGGTAACCGTCAGGCTTGAAGGGGAAATACTCGAACTCACGACTGCGGCAGTCGAGGCGCATCAGACAGCCAGCCTTACCGAAGACTGAGGCAAACTGGTCCATGATGCCGCAGTTGACGCCACAGTAGTTGTGCTCGGTAGCCTGTCCGGCTAATACCATATCCCACTGAGAAACCTTGTTCTCGCCGAAGATGTCGTTCAGACCGCATGCAAAGCAACTCTCCATAGCAGCAGAAGACGACATACCGGCGCCCAGGGGGACATCACCAGCAAAGGCAATATTGAAACCCTTGACGGGAACGCCCAGCTTCTTCATCTCCAGCGCGATGCCGTAAATGTAGCGAGCCCATGAGGCACGGGGGCCATCGGGATCGGAGAGCTTGAAGTCTACACGGTCCTTCAGATCGATGGCGTAGGCCATAACGGTGTCCTCAGTGCCATTGGCACGCATTTCGGCCATGATACCCTTGTCCACAGCTCCGGGGAACACAAACCCACCATTGTAGTCGGTGTGCTCACCAATGAGGTTGATACGGCCTGGAGAGGCATATACGTTGCCGGTCTTGCCATCAAAGTGCTTGATGAACCTTGACCTTACGAAATCTATTTCCATCATAAATATTTCAATTTTAATTCTTAATCACCAAAGGTGATCATTCTTAATTCTTAATTCCTAACTCCTAATTTATTCCACCGGAATGTCCTTGTTGACGTTCTTGCAGCCAATGAGGGCGTAATAGAACATGTAGGCCATAGCCAGCAGGTAGACGAAGTAACTTGGCATGTAACCCATGAAGTCAGCAAAGAAACTCTGAACCACAGGCAGTACACCACCACCGACAACCATCATCATAAAGATACCTGATGCCTGAGCTGTATATTTGCCAAGACCCTCAGTAGCGAGGTTGAAAATAGAAGCCCACATCACAGAGGTGCAAAGTCCGCAGAGAACTAATAGCAGAGCACTCATCGGAACTGTTGTCATTTCTACGGTACCTTCCAGAATCTTCACTAATGGCATGCTGACAGTGACATCCTTCGGTGTCAGAATGGCTGCAATGATGAGCAACATTCCCACAGCCGTTGTGGCAAGCATCAACTGACGAGAGGACACCTTGCCTGCAATGGCGCTGGACACCAGACGTCCTATAAGCATCAGCAACCAATACATTGCTGCTACAGCACCACCGATCGTGGCAGCATTGAGCACTGCCTCAGGATTCACCCATCCACCATTGGCGCTGGTATCGGAGAGATAGAAGTTCAGTCCACCAGGAATACCAACCTCAACACCCACATAGACAAAGATAGCGATAACACCTAAGGTGCAATGGCGGAACGACCAAGGAGTGTGCTCGAACTTCGTGGCGGCAGTCACCTTACCCATATCGGGATCCTTGATGGGGATGAAGGCCAGCACGCAGAATGCAGCAGCGAAGACTGCCATTGCAATGTAGAGCACAAGGTTGATCTGTACGAAGTCTGTTTCACGGGTCACCTGACCAATGAGCGCACCGACTAACATGGGGGTCAATGTGCCAGACAACGAGTTCAGCGTACCACCGATCATGTTCAGCTGGTTACCACGGTTACCACCGCCGCCGAGCAAGTTCAGCATGGGGTTGACCACTGTGTTCAGCATACAAACGGAGAGACCTGACACAAAGGCACCGGTTAGATAAACAACGTTGTCGGTGTAGCCTTCCAGTGCCTCGAAGCCCGAGATAAACTGGATGAGCACACCGATGAAGCCGACTAAGATACCCAGCATGGCGGTTTTCTTGTAGCCGATGCGTGTCAGCATCTTACCAGCGGGAATACCCATGAACAGGTAGGCGAAGAAGTTCATGAAGTTACCTAACATGGCGAGCATATTAGAACCGCCCACCTCGGGATCGTTTTTCATCACCACGCCGATAGGAGCGCCAAGATTGGTGACGAATGCAATCATTGCATAAAGGAACATCATCGTCACAATGGCGATGATGCTACCGTTTTTCTTTTGATTACTCATAAATTAAAAGTCTAATTAGTAGTCAATGAAAGATTACTCAACTACACCAAAGCGATAGATAGTCTTGTGCTTGTACTGCTCGCCCGGGTTCAGCACTACAGAGGGGAAGTAGGGGCGGTTGGGACTATCGGGGAAGTGTTGGGTCTCTAGACATACGGCACTTCTGTAGGGGAATGTGCAACCGTTGGCGCCCTTATAACCCGTGGCGAAGTTAGCAGTATAAAGCTGCATGCCAGGTTCTGTGGTGTAGCACTCCAGAGTACGGCCGCTCTTCGGCTCGGTAATGCGGGCAGCGAAGCTCAGCTCGCCTTCTTCCTTCTTGTTCAGCACGTAGTTGTGGTCGAAGCCGTGACCGAACTTAATCTGTTCGTGGTCGGCGTTGATGTCCTTACCGAAAGCCTTCGGGGTGCGGAAGTCGAAGGGAGTGCCCTCAACCTTCAGAATCTCACCGGTAGGAATAGCGGTGTCGTCCGTAGGCAGATAGAAGTCGGCGTTGATCTCGCAAATCTGGTCCTCAATCGTCGGAGTGGGATCTGCTGTGCCTGCGAGGCTGAAGAAGGCGTGGTGTGTCAGGTTGACGATAGTCTTCTTGTTGGTGGTGGCGAGATACTCGATGACGAGCTCGTTCTGGTCGGTAAAGGTGTATTCCACCGTGACGTCCAACTCGCCGGTATAGCCTTCCTCACCATAGGATGAGATGCGGTGCAGGGCCAGTGAGCGGGGACCCATCTGACGGGCATCCCATACTTTGCAGTTGAAGCCCTTCAATCCACCGTGAAGATGGTTGGGACCATCGTTGAGTGCAAGCTGGTAGTCCTTGCCGTTCAGGGTAAACTGACCTTTGCAGATGCGGTTGCCCCAACGTCCAATCAATGTTGAGAGGTAAGGCTCTTTGCCGCTCATGAGTTGCTCGATGCTGGCATGGCCCTGGATGACGTTAGCCACCTTGCCGTCCTTATCGGGCACCATGATAGCAACAATGGCACCACCGTAGTTAGACACTGCTACTTCGTAGCCTTTACGGTTCTTCAGGATGTAAAGATCCGTCTTCTTACCTTTCACTGTGGCCTGGAAATCCTTACGATTCAGACCGCACAAATTCGCTGTTTCCGTTGTATTTGCCATAATTATTTGTTTTTAGTTACAAATCTACCTGCAAAGTAACGGAAAAAAAACGAGAACAACGAAAGAAAGACTTAAAAAATCGTTTACGTGGTGTTAAAAACACCTAAAAGGAGAATTAAAAACACCTAAAAGGAGAATTTTAGGAAGTCGCCAACGACGTAGCTACTGCCTCCGACGAAGATAAAATCATCTTTCTGGGCGTTCTTGTATGCTGCCTCGAAGGCTTCTCTGACGGTAGGAAATGATTGCCCTTCAATACCGTGCTTTAGTGCCAGGGTGCGGACGACCTGTTCGTTGAGGGCGCGGCTGGAGTTGGCTTTAGTGAAATAGTATGTGGCATTCTTAGGCAAGAGTTCCATCACGCCGTTGATGTCTTTGTCGCCGACCATACCGAAGATGATATGCATCTGATGGCAGGACACCTGCTGAAGCTGCTGACTGAGATACTGCCATCCTCCGACATTGTGGCCGGTGTCGCAGACCACTCGCGGATTCTCTTTGACTATCTGCCATCTTCCCAGCAGACCGGTTTTCTCGATAACGTGGCTAATGCCTTCTTCTAATTCGTAAAGTCCCTTCTCCTTGCTTTCCGGGGTAGGGCACTCGCTCAGGTAGCCTTGCTTACCGATGGCATATAGGGCAAATAAGGCCGTGTTTAGGTTTTCCTTCTGATAAATGCCGCCAAGGTCACCATTGAGGGTGCCGAAGAATGTCGTCTTGTAATGCATGCCTCCCTCTGGACGTGGCTCAGCCTGGATGACGCAAGGTTCGTCCTCGGCAAAAACGATGGGAGCCTCCATCTCGCGGGCTTTTGCTTCGAAGACGGGACGGGTTTCTGCGTCAGCATGTCCTATAACCACGGGTACACCTTTCTTTATAATACCGGCTTTCTCTGCTGCAATCTTGGCTAACGTGTCGCCTAACAACTGCGTGTGGTCATAGCTGATGTTGGTAATGACGCTGACCAGCGGGGTAATGATGTTGGTGCAGTCCAGCCGTCCTCCCAGTCCCACTTCTATGACGGCAATGTCTACGTTGTTGTCCTTGAAGTACTTGAAGGCCATTGCCGTGGTTACCTCAAAGAAGGAAGGGTGGAGTGGCTCGAAGAAGGCGCGTTCGTTGTCAACGAAATTGACGACGTAGTCTTGACTGATGGGTGTTCCGTTGATGCGGATGCGCTCGCTGAAGTCGGCCAGATGTGGTGACGTGTAAAGTCCCACACGATAGCCGCACTCCTGCAGTACGGAAGCGATAGAGTGTGACACAGAGCCCTTGCCGTTGGTGCCTGCCACATGAATGGTGGCATACGAAAGGTGCGGATGGCCAAAATGCTCATCCAGCGCCAACGTGTTGTCCAATCCTTCTTTGTAACCACTGATACCTTGTTGTTCAAACATCGGTGTCTGGTTATACAAATACTCGCAGGTCTCTCTGTAGTTCACCTCTTTATATATTAAGGATTATTGAATTTCAATTCTCAATTTTCAATTCAATTGAAGTAGTTCTTGAATTTCTGGAAGATGCTCTGTTTGGTAGCAGCGTCGCCTTTGAAGTTGTCGCTCTGGCGGAACTGCTCAATGGCTGTCTTTTCCTCTTTGGTCAACGTCTTGGGGATGTACACGCTGACGTTGACAATCAAGTCGCCCTTGCCACTTCCATAGCCCTTGACGGAAGGCAGACCTTTGCCTCGCAGTCGGAGGGTTCTGCCAGGTTGCGTACCAGGATCCATCTTCACTTTCAGGCGTGTTCCCTCTATGGTCGGAATCTCCACGTCGCCTCCAAGTGCTGCTGTCGGGAAGTCAAGTAACAGGTTATATATCAAGTTATTATCGTCGCGAACGAAGGTCTCGTTTTCCTCTTCCTCGACAAATACCTGTATGTCGCCATTGACGCCTTTGTGATAGCCGGCATTACCCTTGCCAGGCACGTTGACGATCATGCCCTCGGCGACGCCAGCAGGGATTTTTATCTCAACCACTTCCTCGCCTTTCTCGACACCCGTGCCGCCACAATGCGGACATTTGTTCTTGATGATGCTGCCCTCGCCGTTACACGTAGGACAAACGCCCTGCGTCTGCATCATGCCGAAGATGCTCTGGGTGGTATGGGTGATGACGCCGCTACCGTGACAGGTCGGACATTGTTCGTTGGTACTTCCGCTCTCGGCTCCACTTCCGTGACAATGAGAACAGGTCAGGTCTTTGCGGACTTTAAACTTCTTGGTGACGCCTGTGGCAATTTCCTGGAGCGAGAGACGGACCTTTAGGCGGAGGTCAGAGCCACGGTGTACCTTAGGACCGCGCTTGCCGGCACCGCCTCCGAAACCTCCGAAACCGGCATGTCCGCCGAAGATGTCGCCGAACATAGAGAAGATGTCGTCCATGTTCATCGAAGTTCCGCCGAATGGGTCGAAGCCTGCTCCGCCACCTCCGCTGAAACCAAAGGTGTCGTACTGCTGGCGCTTCTGCGGGTCGTGCAGCACATCGTAAGCCTCGGCAGCCTCCTTGAACTTTTCTTCGGCTTCCTTGTTTCCCGGGTTACGGTCGGGGTGATATTTGATGGCGATGGTGCGGTACGCCTTCTTTATCTGGTCTTCGGTAGCGTTTTTGTCAACGCCAAGCACCTCGTAATAGTCGCGTTTTTGTGCCATTTATTTATTATTTTTCACTTCTCTGTTTTCACTTATCATGATTTCACTATTCACTTTTCACTATTCATTAGCGAAACGTTTCACTGTCCGACAGCTACTTTTGCGTGGCGTATCACCTTGTCGTTCAGCTGGTAACCAGCCTGCAGACAGTCTATCACCTTGCCTTTCTTGT
Organism: Prevotella sp.; assembly: GCA_016291005.1. Lineage (GTDB taxonomy): Bacteria > Bacteroidota > Bacteroidia > Bacteroidales > Bacteroidaceae > Prevotella. Next base: position 14,960 of record JAEEVT010000069.1, read on the forward strand.
CGTCGCCCATGCCAGGAACCATTGCTACGGCCTCGTGGACGTCGGTGTCGAAGTCGGCATTCTCGGTGTCAATCTTCTTGACACCAAGGCCTTCCAGAGCCTTCATCATCTTGTTGTATATCAGCTCCATGCCTTCGCGCAGCACGTCAGGGTCGTCGGTTTTGGCACCATTCTCTATGGCACGCTCCATGTCGTCGATAACGGGCAGGATGGTACTGACGGCTTTCTCGCCACCGTTCAGTATCAGTTCAGCCTTCTCCTTCAGGGTGCGCTTACGGTAGTTGTCAAACTCGGCAGTCTTATAGAGAATCTGCGTCTTCAGCTCTTCAATTTCGGCCTGGGCAGCAGTCAGAGGGTCTTTCTCCTCTTCCTCTGTCTCCTCAACGTCGGCTCCCTCTGCCTCCGTCTCGTCAGCAGCAGCGCCTTCTACTTCTGTTTCTTCGGCGAAAGATTCTTCTAAAGTCTCTTCCGTATTCTTTATTTCTTCTTCTTTCATAATCTTAAATGTTTTTCAGGTCACACAGCAAATATCATGCCAATTTTCAATTAGCATAAAGCTCTGCCTTCTTCTCCTTGATGCTCTCGTCGTAGATATAGTCATCGTAAGTCATCAGCTTGTCGATAGTACCCTTCGGCGTGAGTTCGATGATGCGGTCGGCCACGGTGTTGATAAACTCATGGTCGTGCGAGGCAAACAAGATGTTGCCCTTGAACGACACCAGGTTGTTGTTGAAGGCCTGGATAGACTCCAAATCCAAGTGGTTCGTCGGGGTGTCGAGAATCAGGCAGTTGGCATTCTTCAACTGCATGCGGGCTATCATACAACGCATCTTCTCGCCACCAGAGAGCACGCAGACCTTCTTCTGGATGTCTTCGTCCTTAAACAACATGCGGCCAAGGAACGACTTCATCATCACCTCGTTGCCAGTGCCATACTGCGACAGCCAGTCAACCAGGTTCATCTCCGACTGGAAGAAACTGGTGTTGTCCAACGGCAGGTAGGCGGTTGTGATGGTGACGCCCCACTTATAGGTGCCGGCATTGGCTTCGCGATTGCCGTTGATAATCTCAAACAGCGCCGTCATAGCCTTGGGGTTATGTGACAGGAAGACAGTCTTCTGGCCTTTCTCAATGGTAAACGACACATTGTCGAAGAGCACCGTGCCGTCGGCATCGACAGCCTTCAGACCCTCCACCTCTAATATCTGCGTACCAGGCTCGCGCTCCATCGAGAAGATGATGCCTGGATACTTACGTGTCGAAGGCGTGATTTCCTCGACGTTCAGCTTCTCCAGCATCTTCTTGCGAGACGTGGTCTGCTTCGACTTTGCCACATTGGCAGAGAAGCGGCGGATGAACTCCTCCAACTGCTTGCGCTTCTCGTCAGCCTTCAGCTTTTGGTTCTGCTGCTGGCGCAGGGCAAGCTGTGAAGACTCATACCAGAACGAGTAGTTACCCGAGAACAGCGTCACCTTGCCGAAGTCGATGTCGACGGTCTGTGTCGAGACAGCATCCAGGAAGTGACGGTCGTGACTCACCACCAGCACACACTGCTCCAGGTTCGACAGATACTCCTCCAACCACTGGACGGTATCCAGGTCCAGGTCGTTCGTCGGCTCGTCCAGCAACAGGTTGTCGGGATGTCCGAACAGCGCCTTGGCCAGCATCACGCGGACCTTCTCGTTGTTCGAGATGTCGCTCATCTGCTTGTAGTGCTGACCCTCGGCAACGCCCAGGTTCTGCAACAGCTGAGCAGCCTCGCTCTCGGCTTCGTAGCCGTTCATCTCGGCGAAAGCCATCTCCAGGTCAGCGGCGCGGTTGCCGTCCTCCTCCGTCATCTCAGGCTTGGAGTACAGGGCCTCGCGCTCCTTCATGTTGTCCCACATGGGCTTGTGACCCATCAGCACCGTGTCCATCACCGTAAACTCATCATATTTGAAGTGATCCTGTTCCAGCACCGACAGACGTTCGCCAGGCTGCATCTCCACCGTACCCTTGTTAGGCTCCAGTTCGCCGCTGATGGCGCGGAGGAGGGTAGACTTGCCAGCGCCGTTGGCACCGATGATACCATAGATGTTTCCACTCGTAAACTTCAGGTTGACGTCCTTGTAAAGGGTCTTCTTGCCAAACTGAATAGCCAGATTTGTGACTGTTATCATGCTTCTTTCTTTACCTTATTTATTTGTTGTCTACAACTTATTTTATGCTCAGCCTATACCTTAATTATATAATAGCGGCTGCAAAGGTACGAAGAATAATTGAGAATTGGTAATTGAAAATTGAAAATTATTTGTTTTCCGAGCATCTTCTTGCAAAGAGTAAAGAATTAACAAGCCAAAATACCTTATTTAGTATAAATTGTTTGGTGATGTGCCAAAGATTGACTACCTTTGCCATCGATTATATGTTTTTTTGACGAATATGACACAACTGACAGTTTCAATAGATAATGTTTCCATGGATCGCGCCATCGACGACATCAAGCATGGCCGCGTCTATGAAGCTAGCAGCGTTGAGGATTTGATAAAACAGTGCAAGTCCTATTGGCTTAATCCGTAAAGACAGCTGATTTAGAACAGACAAAAAGTGCTCAGCGGAACCTTTACTGTGATCTTCATATTATCTGTTGTCGTAAAGTACTAGCAACAAGAAAACCGCATCAGAGGAAGCAAGAGCCTCTGGTGCGGTCTTATTTTTTTATTGCCTTACAGCATTACAAAGCAAATTCAGCATCTACTTCGTTATTAGCCTCATGTACAGTGCCATAGAGTTGGTCACCAGAAGCAGCAAGGAAGTGGTTGACTTGTATCTTCACTATAACAAGCTGCGGTACAGTATAATCTTTTCGTTTCATATTACCATCATTTTATAATTACTTTCTTACCATTGACAATATTCAGACCCTTTTGCAGACCCGTCATCCTTTGACCGTTCAGGTTGTAGATAACAGCACCCTCCTGCACGTTAAGAGTATGCTGCTCTTCAAGCACTTTAATATCCGTAGTCTCTCCGTCGTCGAAGAAAAATGCTATTCTGGCACTTGCAGGGAGGTCAGCAGTTTTGAGGGGCAAATAAGCTTTATTGGCTTTCAACGTGGAGCCGTCAGTGACAGCATAGAAGCCAACTTCACCATCCTTCTTTGCAAGGATATAATTTGTATAGTCGCCTACCACCTTATTCAAAACAGTATTTTCGGTCACCCCAACCAACATATTTGATGCCGTCGAACCTCCATTGCCAAGAGAAATATCATAATTGCCCGTACTACCCATCACAACAAGTCCAGTGTTGGGTGTAGTCTTATAAACGCGGTTCAGTGTCACTTG
>JAEEVT010000070.1 GCA_016291005.1 Prevotella sp.
CTCCAGCATCGGATGGTCATCCAGTCCATGGAGAATGAAGGCCGGATGGAAGGCCGCCTGGACGACCTCCAGGACCGGGAATACGGGCAGATCGTGGAGCGTACCCGGTTCAACATCTTCGCCCGTACGATGGTGAGCGCAGCTTTTTCGTTCGGTTACATAGCGGCCTTCCTCTGGGGTGTATACGGCATCTCCAAGGGGTCCATCTCCTTCGGTGTCATGACCGCATTCCTCCAGCTGGTGGGGCAGATCCAGCGTCCCGTCGTGAACCTCACGCGCCAGGTTCCTTCGTTCATCTATGCGACCGCCTCCATCGACCGTTTGATGGAACTGGAAGACGCTCCCAAGGCCGATGCCGGCGAACCCGTGAAACTGGATGGTCCCGCCGGGGTGAAGGTGGAGGATCTGAACTATCGGTATCCCGACGGAAAACGTCTGGTCCTGAAGGACCTCACCTTAGACTTCCCGCCGCTTTCCCGTACGGCCATCGTGGGAGAGACCGGTGCCGGAAAGAGTACACTTATCCGCCTGATGCTAGCGTTATTGAAGCCGGTTTCCGGAAGTGTTACTTTATATGACGGAAAGCAGTCGGTCGGAGCCTCTCCGGCCACGCGCTGCAATCTGGTCTATGTCCCTCAGGGCAACACCCTGTTCAGCGGAACGGTCCGCGAAAACCTTCTGATGGGCAATCCCGAAGCTACGGAGGAGAAGATGCATGACGCGCTGGAAACGGCGGTCGCCGGCTTCGTGTTCGGCCTGAACGACGGGCTGGACACCCGCTGCGGGGAAGGCGGCGCCGGCCTGAGCGAAGGCCAGGCCCAGCGCATCGCCATCGCCCGCGGTCTCCTGCGTCCGGGCAGCATTCTGCTCCTGGACGAATTCAGTTCGTCGCTGGACCCCGAGACCGAGGCGACGCTCATGGAAAACCTCACGAAAAAAGCGGCGGGCAAGACGATGATTTTCATTACCCACCGCGAAAAGATCGCGCAGTATTGCGAAAGGACGTGCCGGATAGTCCGGCACGACTGATCAGCCCTTGTGCAGCTCGTCGTACTCCAACCGGTGATTGAAGATATCGATCGCCGTGTAGATGGCGTGCATCATCGAGCGCGGGTCGGCCTGGTCCCGGCCGGCCATGTCGTAGGCCGTGCCGTGGTCTGGCGAGGTGCGCACGATGGGCAGGCCGGCAGTATAGTTGATGCCGTCTTCCAAGGCGATGGTCTTGAACGGTGCCAACCCTTGGTCGTGATACATAGCCAGCACGCCGTCGAAACGGTCGTAGGCACCAGAGCCGAAGAAACCGTCAGCAGGGTAGGGACCAAAAGCCTGAATGCCTTGCTCAGCCAGAGCCTCGATGGCCGGTTTGATGACGTCTTTCTCCTCCGAGCCCAACAGTCCGTCGTCGCCAGCATGTGGATTCAGCGAGAGCACGGCGATGCGTGGGTTGGAGATGCGGAAGTCACGGCGCAACGACAGGTGGAAAATGGTTGCCTTCTCAACGATAGCTTCCTTGGTGATGGCCTGTGCCACGTTCTTAATGGGCAGGTGGGTAGTCACCAGAGCTACGCGCAAGGTTTCGTTCATCAGAATCATGAGGGCTTTCTTGCCTTCGCCCACACTGGTCTCGATATACTCCGTGTGTCCAGGAAACTTAAATTCTGGACTTTGGATGGTGGCCTTGTTGATGGGCGCCGTGACCAGTACGTCATACAGTTCGTTTCTGAAGTCGGTCATCGCCTTGTCGAGTGCTTTCAAGGCAGCCAGACCAGCCTCTTTCGAGGGTTGACCAATCTCGACCTTCACGTCTTCATCGAAGCAGTTCAGCAGGTTCAGACGTCCGTCGCGTGCTTCTTCGGCATGGTTGATGATGCTGAAGTTCGTCTCCAGGTTGAGCGCTTTGCGGTGATAGGCGGCAATCTTGGGCGATCCATAAATAATGGGTGTGCAGAGTTCAAACATAGCGGGGTCTGAAAAGACCTTCAGTATGACCTCGTAGCCAATACCGTTTGTATCTCCTTGCGTGATAGCCACGCGAATTTTTCTTTCTTCCATGTTGTTTTCTTTCTTTCGTTATGACGTTATATCGTTATCACGATGATTTTTTTTTTCTTGATGTTTTGCCGTCGAGAGCAGTCCGCAGGCGGCAAAGATGTCTTGCCCTCGCGAGGCACGGATGGTGGTTGTGATGCCGTGCCGTGTCAGGTAGTCGCGCAGGGCCTCCATGCGGTTCTCGTCGGAGTCTGGCAGGTTGACATCCGGAATGGTGTGGAAGCGTATCAGATTGACACGGCACTCCAGTCCTTGCAGCAGTTTGACGATTTCGCGGGCATACATCGGCGAGTCGTTCAGGCCATTGAAGCAGATGTACTCAAAGGAACATCGGCGCTGGTGTGTGAAGTCGTACTGCTTCAACAGGGCTACCGTCTCTGCTATGGGCATGGCTTTCTCCGCCGGCATGAGCGACAGGCGCTGTTCGTGTAGCGGTGAGTGCATGGAGATGGCCACATGGCAGTCGCTCTCGTCGAGGAAGCGTTTCAGCTTTCCCCTGATGCCTACAGAACTGACGGTGATGCGCTTGGGACTCCAGGCGAAACCCCATTCTGCCGTCAGTGTCTCGCACACCTTTAGGACGGCGTCCAGATTGTCCATCGGTTCGCCTTGTCCCATAAAGACGATGTTGGTCAGCCGGTCTCGCTCGGGCAGGGCATAGATCTGGTTCAGAATGTCGGCAGCCGTCAGGTCGCCGTGCCAGCCCTGCTTACCTGTCTGACAGAAGAGGCAGTTCATTTTGCAGCCTACCTGACACGAAACGCAGAGCGTAGCCCGTTCGCCGTCAGGGATAAATACCGTCTCCACAAACTTGTCCGTCGTGTTTGTTGCGACGTCATCGCATGGTGTATCGTGCTTCGACTTTGACGTCAAAGAACATGCGGAATCGACTGGGAATAGGTATTTTACCGTTCCGTCTTTAGAACGTTGGCAGTCTATGGGAGCCATTGTTCCCACCTCGTAGTCGGCCGACAGCCGCTCCCTGTTCTGTTTCGAGAGGTTGGTCATCTCCTCGATGCTGCCTACGTGCTTGACATAGAGCCATTGAGCCAGTTGCCTGGCTGTAAAAGCAGGCATACCCATTTGCTCGGCAACGCCCTTCAGCTCTGCCAAGGTTAGTCCCAAAAGTCGTTTCTTTTGCGGAATCATGGGTGCAAAGGTACGAATTAGTGAGCGAAAAACCAAATATATTTGAATTTTTCCGAGCGGAAGTAACTACTAATTCCTAATTAATTTGTACCTTTGCACCAAATAATTTATATGGAAGACCTTCTATGAAACAGAAAATAGATTGTTTTTTTGCTTGTCACTCCTTGCCGGAAGTGCTGCCTACCGTGGAGTTGTTACGCCAGAAACAGGCCGTCAGACACGTATTTCTCTTGGTGGATGCCTCGCTGGCGGCAAGCGAAGAATGTCCTGAGGACTGTTCTTTCCTCGTTGTCGACAGCCTGTCCAGCAGCTATGTCGTGATGCAAGTGGCCGAGAGAGCCCAGGCCGATTATGTGCTGTTGAGTCTGAAACCTGTTCCGCTGACTTTGGGAGCTTTGGCCGTTGAGCGCCTCTTGCTGGTGGCTCAGAACACGGGCGCCGCCATGATTTATGCAGATCGCTATACGATGGAGGGTGGCGAGCGTAAGGCGCACCCCGTCATCGACTATCAGGAAGGTTCGTTGCGCGACGACTTCGACTTCGGTTCACTGCTGTTGTTACAGACGGCGCTGTTGCACAAGTATGCCACCAGCGACCGTGAGCGCGACTACCAGTATGCCGGATTCTACGACCTGCGCCTCTTCTTGAGTCGTGAAGGTCAGCTGTTCCACTTGGACGAATACCTATACACCGAGGAGGAAACCGACTTGCGAGCCTCCGGCGTCAAGCAGTTCGACTATGTGAACCCCGCCAACCGCGACGTTCAGATAGAGATGGAACAGGCCTGCACAGCCCATCTGCGGGCAGTAGGCGCCTTGGTGGACACGACGCAATGCCTGACGGTCGACTTCAACGAACAGAAGTTCGACGTGGAGGCTTCGGTCATTATTCCCGTATTCAACCGTGCCAAGACCATTGCCGATGCCGTGGAGAGTGCCCTCAACCAGAAGACGGCTTTCAAATACAACGTCATCGTAGTGGACAACCACTCTACTGACGGCACCTCCGACATCCTGTCCCGTATGTCGCTATGTCATAGCGACAAACTCCACGTCATCACCCCGGAGCGCACGGACTTGGGCATCGGTGGCTGTTGGAACGAGGCCGTCTATAGCGAGTTCTGCGGACGCTTTGCCGTCCAGCTCGACAGCGACGACCTTTATTCTTCGCCCAAGACGCTACAGACCATTGTCGATGCCTTCCATAAGCAGAAGGCCGCTATGGTGATAGGTTCCTACCGCATGTGCGACTTCGAGCTGAAGACCTTGCCTCCCGGACTCATTGCCCATCAGGAATGGACTGACGAGAACGGCCCCAATAACGCCCTGCGCATCAACGGCTTAGGTGCTCCGCGCGCCTTCTTTACGCCCATTCTGCGCAGCATAGGCTTCCCCAATACGTCGTATGGCGAGGATTATGCATTGGGACTGATGTTCTCGCGGCGTTTCCGCATTGGCCGCATCTTCACCGAGCTTTATCTGTGTCGCCGCTGGGGAGGCAATTCCGATGCTGCACTGACGATTGATAAGATTAACCGCAACAACCTTTACAAAGACCGTCTGCGCACGATGGAGCTGAAAGCCCGTCAGCAGATGGTGCAGGGTGGGGAAGACGTGCTCAGCCAGTCGGCACTTATGCGCTTCTTCAACCGTCAGTTGCAGACGTGGGACGAGGTGCACCAGCGCTATCGCGACCTGGAAAATGTTGAGACCCGCGAGCTTCAGGCCGATGCCCTGACCTTGATGGCACAATGGAACCCGGCTCGGATTGGTTCGACGGGAGCAAAAATAGATGCCAAGTCCATTGCTGAGCGTCCTTGTTTCCTCTGTTCCAAGAACCGCCCCTCGCAACAAATGCATCGTGTGGTCGACGGCGCCTACGAGCTGCTGGTCAATCCGTTCCCCATCATGCCGGTACACTTTACGCTACCTACACTGAAACACCAGCCACAGCGCATCCTGCCCATGTATGGCGAGATGATGCGTCTGGCCAAGCGTAACGTCGGTTTTACCTTATTATATAACGGCCCCCATTGTGGTGCGTCGGCTCCCGATCATGCCCATCTGCAGGCAGTCAGTAGTGGTTTGTTACCTTTGCAACAGTCCTGGCAACGACTCTGCCGCAACTTGGTGGAGCTGGTCAAGCAGGGCGACGACGAGGGCATCTGGCACGTGGCCGACTATCCTGCTGCGGCATTCCTCATCCGAACCCGTAGCGAAGCCGAGAACGAACGCTTGTTCAAGATGCTTTACGCCTGTCTGCCTCCTGCTGCCGACGACGCGGGAAGTAAGAATGCCGGAGAACCGATGATGAACATCATTACCTGGCAGAGCGGCGACATGTTGCAAAGCGTGGTGCTGCCCAGGAAGAAGCATCGCCCCGACTGCTATACGGCCGAGGGGGATGCCTGCTATATGGTGAGCCCTGGAGCCGTCGATATGGGCGGACTCATCATTACGCCCCGCGAAACCGACTTCCGCCGTCTGACGCCTGAGACGGTCAACGCTATTTATAAAGAGGTGTCGCTCAGCCCAGAGCAGATGACCGAGGTGATGGAGCGCTTGCAGAACATGCCAGCCGCCCTGATGTCTGCCGAGCCGGCTTCTTCTCTTACGCTCAAGAGCCAGCCTAACGTCTCTGTCGGTATTGTCAGTGGCCAGAAGATATTGTTTGCCCTGAACGCGCCTTATACTGCCAAGGGTGAGACCATCCAGGGTGCGCAGGAGGTGGAATTCTCGGAGGGCGGCATCCTGTGGAACGGCAACCAGTATCGTGAACTGACCTTTGTTCCGCAGTCGTCGCAGGCCACCTTCTCGTTGTCCGACGTCACTATAGGCGTCAACTTCCATTGGGAGCGCAAGGAGACGCAAGTCTTCTTGGGGACGCTGCGGTTGGTGGTGGAGTCTGACAAGATTGTCGCCATCAACGAACTGCCCGTCGAACAATACTTAGCCTCCGTCATCTCCAGCGAGATGAAGGCTACCGCAGGTCTGGAACTGTTGAAGGCTCATGCTGTCATCTCCCGTTCGTGGCTGTTAGCTCAGATGAAGCGCCGCGAAGAGAACGGCAACCGCAGCGACGGATTCTTCTCGTTTGTGAAGAAGGACGACGAACTTATCCGCTGGTACGACCGTGAGGATCATACCATCTTCGACGTCTGTGCCGACGACCATTGCCAGCGCTACCAGGGCGTCACCAGGCTTAGGGAAGAGGGAAAGCAGAAGAAATATGCGACCGCGTTAGAGGCTGTGCGTCAGACCCGAGGTCAGATACTCAGCTACGACGGCGACATCTGTGACGCCCGCTTCTCGAAATGCTGTGGTGGGCGTACTGAGGAGTTCCAGTACTGTTGGGAAGACACGCCCAAACCTTACCTCGTCTCAGTGGAAGACCCCTTCTGCCATACCGACGACAAGGCCGTGCTCTCGCAGGTGCTGAACGACTACGACCAGGAAACGAACGACTTCTATGAGTGGACGGTAGCCTACACGACCGACGAACTCTCCCGGTTAGTCAACGAAAAGCTGAAGGAAGACTTCGGTCAGATTACTGACCTCATCCCCTTGGAGCGCGGCAAGAGCGGGCGTATCTGGAAACTGAAGATTGTGGGTACCAAGAAAACGTTTACCATCGGCAAAGAACTGGAGATTCGCCGCGCCCTCAGCAAGACCCACCTTTACAGTTCGGCCTTCGACGTGGAGAAGACCTCGGAGGGCTTCGTGCTCCACGGTCATGGCTGGGGCCACGGTGTCGGTCTCTGCCAGATAGGTGCTGCCGTCATGGGTCAGCAGGGTTACAGCTACGACCAAATCCTGCTCCACTACTACCGCAACGCAGAAATTAAACGAATCTACTGAAGAATAAAAGAATAAAATAATAAAAGAATAAAACAATAGAAGAGTTCAAAGTAATAATAAAGGTCAATGTTCAAAGTTCAAAGTTCAAAGAAACGAAATCCCTGGGCTTGGGTGCCCACACTTTATTTCGCAGAAGGCGTGCCCTATGTGGCTGTGATGACCATCTCGCTCATCTTGTATAAGCGCCTCGGGTTGTCGAATACCGAAATCACGCTCTATACCTCGTGGCTCTATCTGCCGTGGGTCATCAAGCCCCTGTGGAGTCCGTTCGTCGATATGCTGAAGTCGAAGCGCTGGTGGATACTTGCCATGCAGCTGCTCATAGGCGCTGCACTTGCAGGCGTGGCCTTCACCATACCAGGCCCCTGGTGGCTACAAGGCTCGTTGGCATTCTTCTGGCTGATGGCCTTCAGCAGCGCCACCCACGACATTGCAGCCGACGGCTTTTACATGCTCGGACTCGACCAGCACGAGCAGGCCTACTTCGTGGGCATCCGTTCCACGTTCTACCGCATTGCCACCATCTTTTCGTCAGGACTTTTGGTGGGACTGGCCGGAGCCTTACAGGTGGTTACGCGTAACATCCGCTACTCCTGGAGCCTCGTGTTCTACCTCATGGCAGGACTCTTCATCGCCCTTTGGCTATACCACAGCTGGGCACTACCCAAGCCTTCTGAAGACAGCAACCGCATGCAGCGCTCCGTACAGGGCATCATCAGCGAGTTCCGACAGACGGTAGTCACCTTCTTCCAGAAACCCCAGGTCTGGGCGGGCATCTGCTTCATGCTGTTCTACCGCATGCCAGAGGGACTGCTGGCAAAGATCTCGGCCCTCTTCCTGGTCGATGCAAGCCATAACGGCGGACTGGGACTCAGCGACGGCGAATATGGTTTGGTACAGGGGACGGTGGGCGTCATCGGACTTACCTTAGGCGGCATCCTCGGCGGCATCTGTGCCAGCCGTGACGGACTGAAACGCTGGCTATGGCCGATGGTCATGGCTATCACTCTGCCCGACCTGGTATATGTCTATCTGAGCTATGTGCTGCCACAAAGCCTCTTCGTCATCAACGTCTGTGTCTTCATCGAACAGTTCGGCTACGGCTTCGGATTCTCAGCCTACATGCTATACCTTATTTATTATAGTCAGGGCGAACACAAGACCAGCCACTATGCCCTGTGTACGGCATTCATGGCGCTGTCCATGATGATTCCAGGACTTTTCGCTGGTGCACTTCAGGAGAGCGTTGGCTACCGCGCCTTCTTCCTCATCGTCGTCGCAGCATGCTCGCTGACATATCTCGTCACGTGGTTCCTCAAGATTGACCCAGAGTTCGGAAAAAAGCAGCCTGAGAGTGACACCCGTCAGGAGGATGCTTGATATAAAAACAAGCGGCCTGCTATATCCTCAACGTATAGCAGGCCGTTTCTGTTTTACTTCTTCACTTGGTAGAGTACCTCAAGTGTGGGTTTGTAAGTGTTTTTCAGAGTAACGGTGATGAAGCCGCCCTCACTCTCAAACTTGGCGACCTTATGGTCTTGGCCGTGTATGGGCATATTAGGCCACGTACCGAGATCCTTCTCCAGTCCGTCACGAATCTGCTGCCACATCTTGCGAGTACTGTCATTGGTTGTCAGCAGGTAGTTCTCCTGCAGCGCCACCAGCACGTCGTTCTCCTGGGCCAGCATCAAGCGGAACCTCTCGGCAGGATGAGCCATCACCACCATGTGGAAGTCAGAGTCCGTCTTGGCCGAATCAATGCTGAAGCCCCGCGCCGTCAGCGAGTCACAGAAAGCACTGAAAGGCATCTTCATAGACAGTCCCCGATACTCGATGCCTTTCTTCATTCCCCCGCTGTTACAGGCGCATAAAGCTGCCACAGCAACCATTGCAATAAAAATCTTCTTCATCATTTTGTCAGTATTAATTGGTTATAGTTTCAGTCTGCAAAATTAAGCATTTTATTCCTTTCCACCAAATTTATTTGTCGATTCCCTTGGTGACGGTAGCCTTCAGGATACGGATATCCTCAAGAGGACGGTCGTTAGGGTCAGTCTGCGACTGCTGGATACGTTCCAGCACATCCATGCCCTCCATCACTTCGCCAAACACGGTGTACTGTCCGTCCAGATGGGGCGTGCCACCCACCGTCTTATACACCTCCTTCATCTCAGGCGTCAGCTTGACAGCACCCTGCGTCGTCGCATCAAGGCGTTCCTGAATCCTGTCGAGCTGCGCCTCAGAGTACTTACGTCCCCAGACGATGTAGAACTGGGTGGACGAACTGCGCCTCTCAGGATTGGTACGGTCACCCTCGCGAGCCATAGCCACCGCCCCACGACGATGGAAGATGCCCGGCAGACGGAACTCCGCCTCTACCGTATAGTCGTACGACCCTGATCCCAATCGCTGGCCAGGCTGCGCATGCCGGCTCTTGATGTCACCACCCTGTATCATGAAGTCCTTGATGACACGATGGAAGAGCAACGAGTCGTACTCGTGCTCTTTAGTGAGCTTGAGGAAGTTGTCACGATGCAGAGGAGTCTCGTCATACAATGCTATCCGTATGTTACCTGCCGTCGTCTCCAACAGCACCTCCGCAGTAGTAGTCTGAGCCGATGCCATACAAACCGACAGGGCGCATATAGCAATGCCAATCATCAATTTGCGTACCATATTGTCTTTATCTAATCGTTTCATGCTGCAAAATTACGCTTTTTTTCCTAAACCATCAAATTATCCGCCCCAAATGTTTCGCGTCTCAGGAACTATAGCGCGTTTTTCCTTCCTTTTTTCTTTGCCGTTTCAAAAACATTCACTATCTTTGCAGGCAGAAGGACTATAAACGATTGAACATAATGTCAAACCCTTTAAAACCGCAAATGCCTATGGGCTGAGAGAGAAAATAGACAAACGACATATAGGATGAATATCCGCTTTTAGATTCTTGTAATCTGATAATTGGGGAATTAGAAGAAACAATCAAGGACTGAAGTAGATAGTTCACGCTGTTCGGCGTGGGCATTTACTCGTTTAAGATTGTTAGGTTTTCCCCAATACCTCAGATTACGTAGACGAAGTACTTGTCCACGTCTTTTTTTGCGTATATTCAAATAACAATTACTAATACGATGAACGATAATGAAGAAACTTAAAATACAGGAAATGAAAAGACTGTTATTTATATGCGGCGTTCTGCTCTTTGCTTGCACCGCCAGTTTAGCACAAGCTATTGAAAAGGGATATCACGGATTAGTCGAGGCTGGCTATTCATTGGTTTATTTCGGTTCAAGTTCAACAAAGGTCAACTGGGGCGAGATAAACACTGTTCACGGTTATCAGGCCACTCCGAATTTGTTTGTAGGAGCAGGAGTTGGCTTCCACTTTGTTCCAGAAGTCAAAGATGGCGATATTGGTGGAAAACCTCATTGGAAAAGAGACAGTTCGATGGAAATCCCCTTGTTTGCAGATTTCCGATGGACTATTCTTAACAAGCGTGTAACTCCTTTCATTGACTTGCGTCTTGGCCATGACTTGACGAACGGAAGTGGTATGTACCAATGCCTCAATATTGGTTGTCGATTTGCGCTAATGAACAATTATGCAATCAATGCGATGATTGCGCTGGATTCTCACAAGCTATAATTCCAACAGTTATACTCAGTAAAGACAGGCAAGTATGATTATGAATGGAATTATAGGGACGTGACAGATGAGTCACAACAAGGACTCGTTCTAAAGGTCGGATTTGAATTTTAAAACGTAATAATTATGAAGAAGTACTTTCTTTATTTGATGGCAGTCCTGATGATTGCTTTAGTGAGTGTTAGTTATACGGCTTGTGGTAGTGATGAAGAAGAATCATCGATTTCCAAATCGGAACTTCTTGGTACTTGGTACACATTAGAAGACGACTGGGTTCTTGTCTTCAACGAGTCATCGGTAACTCAGTATGAAATCTTGAAGAATACCGGCAAGTATTCGCTCAACTCTTACACCGTGACGACGAAGTACACAATCAGTGGAAATAGGATTGTAGGTGAAGACGGCCTGAATGCAACAGCATCTATCAACGGCAACACATTGAAACTCGCAAATGGCAACGGGTCCTTGACTTATACAAAATTCAACGGGACACCACAACAGCTGATGGATTATTTGAATAAATGACAAACAATAGTATTCACTTTATTAATAATAAAACAATTATGAGGAATCTGATTTTGAGCTTTGCATTTCTTGCAATGAGCGGACTTGCCTTTGCGCAGAAAACGGTGATGATTAAAGGTGGCACTATCGTTCCTGTTGTGGCCGTCAAGAATGTACGCGCAACTGAGGTGCAAATCGGGCAAAACGTGGACTTCAGAGTCGCACGCGATGTCATCGTAGATGGAGTCGTAGCCATCCCATTTGGAACCATTGTGAAAGGTAGCGTCTATGAAGCCAAACGGTCAACTGCTTTCGGAACGAAAGGACGTTTGGGCATCAAATTGAGGTATTTGAATCTTCCGTCGGGTGATGTTGTGAACTTCGCGTCATCGGATGTTTATATTCAGGGTAAGAACCGAACGGCATTGTCAGTCATCATCTTCTGCTGCACATGTTTGCCCTTCCCTTGCGGTTCAAAGGCGGAGTTGAATATGGGCGTGGAATATGACGCGATCGTAGCGAACAATACAACCGTAACCATTGAGTAATCGATTTAATCAGTGGAAACAAGATAGTAGGCGAAGACGGTCTATGTAATAGTATCTATCAACGGCACATTGGCTGGCGAGGCCGTCAGTCGCAATGGCTATGCAACGGTTAATACGAACCTCCAGCCCGGCAGCGTGGCTATAATAAAGGTAGGTGACAGGAGCGTGAAGGTCGTGGTGAAGTAGTTGCCATTATTGAGAAAGAGAGAACCGAATCTTTTATAAATTGAAGTTCACCCCAAGAGTCAGGCAAAGACTTTTGGGGTGAACTTTAGTATTACGTTGCGGGTTCACAGAGACCCCTGTGACACTATTTTATTCTGCTTGCAAGTTTTGAGGGTTCTCGCCTGGTGTCCCAAATATCGGCTACATGTACCGTATCGGAACTCTTGGCGTAATAATAGATCAGTTTGAACCTCTTCAGTATATGACGAGCGCGATACTGCTTCTTCCTGTCCTTCAGCAACGGTTCGAGATAACCAATTTCAGGATACTTGCCTAAGTCATCATTGATATGGGCAACTGTAGCTGCAAAACGATTGGCGGTAGTTTCACCAAACTCTAAGAATCCCTTGACAAGGTATCTGTAGAGTTCATTTTCCGCACGTTTCTGCCATTTCACTTGAGCCATAGCAGTTTTTCTTTAAACCCTGCCATCATCTCGTCAAAGGATTTCCCATCGCCACGATCAATTTCTTCTTCTGCTTCGTCAATGCGGGCATTGAGTTCCTCCATCGTATATGGGCACTGGTCATCTTCCAATCCTTCAAATGCTGTTGCTTCAGGCTCGTCAGTCCTGTAGATGTATCGAATCAAACAAGCCTTGTCCTCATGACTAAGGTTCTGGACGCGACTAAGCATGTCACTGTTCCTCAGTTCCTCACTCATACCGTATGTCAGCGCAGCCGCTGGTTCTTTTGCGAAGTGGTCACTCATTATGAATACTTTCTATTATAACATGCCGCAAAGATAGTGATTATTTTCGAATCAGCAAAAGAATTTAAACAAAAATAGTCCATGAGGCCCCAAAAGCTTTCCAAATCAAGGGGCGGCTTTTACAAGATTAAGGGACTTTGATTCATATCGCAATAAGAATAAAGTTGTGCAAAAATTACTGCCACTCTGCCATCACCCCTCTGAAATTCTAGTAAATAAAGGATTTCTCGGGTGGTGGCAGATGGGTGGGAGGTGGCAGTAAATGGGGAAAATACTACAGAAATCACGGCAACTTCTTGAGGAAATCCTTAGGAAAAGTTGAGGAAATCACCTAGAAAAGTTGCGGAAGTTGCCGTGATTTCCTCAAGAAAGTGCCGTGATTTCTTGCAATTATTGCGGTGATTTCTGATGGAAAGTGCCGTGATTTCTTGTTGTTCCAGGGGCTGGGACAAGAGAAATTCCTTAGGATAACTGATGGAAAGTCGCTGTTTTTTGAGGCGGTTTTGGGTGTTTTTAGAGGTTTACTGCCACCCTCCACCAATCTGCCACCACCCGAGAAATCCTTTATTTACTGGGATTTCAGAGGGGTGGTGGCAGAGTGGCAGTAATTTTAGCAAAATTATGATGCGTAGTACCAGCGTTACTAGTATTCGTCGAGTTGGCAGACGGGAGGCTTACTATTAGCCGAACTGGCAGACGGGGGTCTTACGGGCGCTTGCCGAACTGGCGGATGGGCTTCTCGCCAGGTGCGACGGTGGGAGCAACGGTGGTGCTGTCGCCAGCGGCGCGGGTTGCGGGTGAATAGTAGGGATAGTAGTTGTAATCGTACCAGCTGTCGTAGCCCCAGTAGCTGTAGCGATCCCAGTTGGGCGACGAGATGTGCGTGAGACTGAAGTTCACGGTGTTGCCGCCGTCATAGATGTAGCCTGAGAAGTGAGAGTTGGAGAGGCGATAGTCGGAGATGACCACCGAGGTACCTTCTTCGCGGAAATAGACGGTAATGCGTCCGTTGTCCACGCGCCAGTCGATGTGGTTGGCCACATATTCCCAGGGGGCTCCCATGCCGTCATAGTAGTCAACCCAGTAGCCTGAGCCTTTCGTGAAGCGGAATGGGTCGAGGAGGAAGGTAATCTCGGTATGTGTGGCGTAGTAGTCGCGGCCTCCGTAGTAGGAGGAGACGTACATGTTACCACTCCAGGTTCCTTCGAGGGTATCTGCAATCAGCTCGTCTTCACAGCTGGTGAACATTGTTGTTGCCGTCAGGGCCATCAGGGCCGTCATCAGGTAGGTCTTCAAAGTCTTCATAGTCGTATCGTTTTAAATGATTTAACTTACCGTTTGTTTCTTTTCTCGTTGCAAAGGTAGGGAGGAAATTGCACGCGGACAAGTTATTTTTCCTATTTGACGGTAGGGTTTTTCCTATTTGCTTGGGGGAATTATATTCCCAGACCGCCTTCGTAGGAAACGTCGACTGCTTTGGACTGCAGGATGCGCGAGTAGGGGGCTACGTCGTGGGTCAACCAGATGTTACCGCCTATGATGGAGTGGTGACCGATGGTAATGCGCCCGAGGATGCTGGCGTTGGAATAGACGGTGACGTTGTCCTCGATGATGGGGTGGCGTGGCACGTTGAGCATGTTGCCTTGTTCGTCGTACTTGAAGCTCTTGGCTCCAAGGGTGACACCCTGATAGAGGGTGACGTGGTTGCCGATGATACTCGTCTCGCCGATGACGACACCCGTGCCGTGGTCGATGGCGAAGTATTCGCCAATCTGGGCTCCAGGATGGATGTCGATGCCGGTCTTGGAGTGGGCCAGTTCGGTGATGATGCGTGGCAGCACGGGAACGCCGAGCTGGTGGAGCTTGTGGGCCATGCGGTAGTGCGTCATGGTGTTCATGACGGGATAGCAGAAGATGACTTCGCCGTAGTTGGGCGCAGCAGGGTCGTTGTCGAACATGGCCTGTACGTCGGTATAGAGCAGTCGCTTGATTTCCGGCAGGGCGTCGAGGAACTCCAACGTGATGCGACTGGCTTCCTCATAGACCTTCTGCTTGGTGTTGATGGCGTCACAGTCCTCGCAGAATTGTAGTCCGTGGGCTATCTGTTTGGTCAGCAGCTGTTTCAACTCTTCCATGTGTACACCTATATAATAGGAACGTATGGCTTCGTCGGACTGGCGCTTGTTGAAATAGTCGGGGAAGATGATGCTCTTCACCAGGGTTACTATCTGTTTTACCTGTTCCACCGAGGGCAGGGGCGCCTCGACGGCAGGCATCATGCGCCGTTCCTGGTCGGTAATCTTCGACAGCAGCGAGACGTTCTTCAGCAAAATGTCGTTATTCATTATTTATTATTATTTATTATTTAGGCCGCAGGCCGCATTATTGTTTAGGCCGTAGGCCGCAAATTAGACCCCTTACACCAGCGTGTGGTCGTCGAAGTACTGCTGTACGTCGTCCTTATAGGAGTCGGAGATAGGTATGTACTCCTGTCCGAAGACGATGCGGAAACGGTCCACCTGTTCCACCTTCGTCATGTGTACGATGTAGGAACGGTGGGTGCGCAGGAACTCCGGCTTGGGCAGGAAGTCTTCCAGCTTCTTCATGTTCATGAGCGACATAATCTTATCGCCTGTAGTGAGATAGATGCGCACGTAGTCCTTGAGACCTTCGATGTATAGGATTTCGTCGAACGAGACGTGAATCAGCTTATAGTCGCTTTTGACAAACATGAAACGATCCTTGGCAGAGGCCAGCTGCTTCTGACCGGCTGAGAACCACTCGAGGGCCTTGTTGGCTGCCTTGACGAAGTCGTCGTAGGAGATGGGTTTCATGAGGTAGTCGAGGGCAGACACCTTATAGCCTTCAATGGCATACTGCTGGAAGGCAGTGGTAAAGATGATTTTTGTGTCCGGCGGGAGTATCTTCGCGAACTCTATTCCCGACAGCTCAGGCATCTGGATGTCTAAGAAGAGCAGCTGAGCCGGGTTGTCGCGCAGTTCTTTCATGGCTTCAAGGGCTGAGCCGTAGGTCCCGATAAGATGGAGGAACGGTGTCTTTTCTGCATAGCTCTTCAGCAGTCCTGCTGCCAAAGGCTCGTCGTCGATAATGGCGCAATTGATAGTCATGTGAATTTAATATTTAATTTTTAATATTTAATTGTCTATTTTCTTTTTGGTGTAATCAGTATGCGGGAGTGGAAGGTCTTGCCGTCGGGCGAGACGCCATACTCCCAGGTGTATTGTTGGTAGTAGGACAGCTCGAGGCGTCGCTGCACCTGTTGCAGTCCAATGCCGTGACCGCTGTGGTCGCCTTCGGCCTTGGGGTAGTTCGAGTTCTTGATGTCGCAAATGACATGTTTCCTGTCGCCCTCAATGGTGATGTGGATGAAGGAGGGTTCCGTGGGACTGACACCATGCTTGAAGGCGTTCTCCACTAACGAGATGAAAATCATGGGAGCCACGTCGGCCTGCTTGTCGAGGACGTGGAACTTTGAGACGACTTCCACCGAATTGGGCAGTCGGATGCGCATCAGCTTGACGTAGTTGTCGATGAACTCCGTCTCGTCTTGCAAGGGTACCCTGGGTTCTTGGTAGTCGTACAAGATGTGGCGCAACATCTTCGAGAGTTCCTGAATGGACTCCTGTGCCTTTTGGGTGTCGAAGGCCGTCAGGGCGTAGATGTTGTTGAGGGTGTTCAGCAGGAAGTGTGGATTGATCTGGTTGCGCAGGTTGCTCAGCTCGGCATCGATGCGTGCGGCATCGGCGTCCTTCAGTGCCTTCTCAGCCCAATACCATTGCTGGGCCAGCTTGATGCAAGTAGCCGCCGTAGCAAAGATAATGAAGTTGACGGTGTCTCGCACGAAGATGAGGAAGATGTCAAGCGAGTCTGGTGTGCGCCGTGGGGTAGGTGAGGTTTGGAACATCTCGTGGGTAAAGTCCATCCAGTAGTACAGCAACAACGCAAAACCGAATACCATGAAGGTGTTGATAATCAGGAAATAGCGATGCTTTCCCTTGACGAAGTATTTGGGCGTCAACCAGATGTAGTTGACGTAGAACACCACCATGAGCAATAGTGGCGACATACAGTTCATCAGATACTGCACCAAAGGAATGCCCGTACCCCTCAGATACTGCATGGGCGACAAGAACATGTATGCCCAGAACACCACATGCAGGAAGTACTTCAACCTTTGGTCTAACATCCGTTTATTAACACCCAACATCTCTTAATGTTTTAATTCCTAATTACTCATGTCTGATGGCCTCGATGGGATCCATGTTGGCAGCCTTCTGGGCAGGAATGTAGCCGAAGAGAATGCCGATGCAGACACACACCAGGAAGGACACATAGACGCTCCATGCCGGTACGCTGGAGGGCATGCCGATGAGTCCGAGACAGGTACTCGCCGAACATCCCACTAAGATGCCTATGAGTCCGCCAGTCACGGAGATGAGTACCGACTCAATAAGGAACTGCAGCGAGATGACGGGTCCCGTGGCTCCGACAGCCATGCGCAGACCAATCTCCTTGGTACGCTCAGTGACGGAGACCAGCATGATGTTCATAATGCCGATACCTGCCACGAGCAGCGAGAAAGCTGCGGCCACGACGAGGATGATCGTTACGGTGTCCATCGTCGACGACATCGTCTCCATCATCTCCGCCTGCGAGCGGATAGTGAAGTCGTCAACAGCCTCGTCCTTCAGCTTGTGATTGCTGCGCAGCATCTGCGTCAGTTCCTCAATGGCGGCATCCGACAGTTCCTCGGTAATGGCCGAGCAGACAATGCTTGAGAACCACGTCTGGGCGGCGATGCGCTTCATGACGGTCGTGTAGGGGGCGATGATGACGTTGTCCTGGTCCATGCCCCACGAGTTGTAACCCTTCGATTTCAGAACGCCGATGACTCGCATGGGGATGCTCTTGAAGCGGATGGTCTTGCCGATGGGGTCGTGACCGTCAAACAGTTCCTTGACGATGGTGGCACCCACCACACAGACCTTGGCAGCCTTCTTGACGTCCTCCTCGGTGAAGCATTCGCCTTCTTCGACGTCCCATTGCTTGATGTCAAGATAGTCCGTCGATTCGCCGTACATCGAGCTGTTCGTATTGTTGTTGCCGTAGATGGCCTGACCTGACGCTGTGACTTCCGGCGACACCTTTGTCACAAACTTCTTCTCACGTACGATACGCTCGTAGTCTGCCATCTTCAACGTCTGCATGGCCGACGGGTCCTGACGCACACCGCCACGCATGTCGGCACCAGGCCGGATGGTCAGCAGGTTGGTACCCATCGTTGACAGTTCCTTGCGGATGCTTTCCTTCGAACCTTGTCCGATGGCCATCATGATGATGACGGCAGCCACACCGATGATGATACCCAGCATCGAGAGGAACGACCGCATCTTGTTGTTGGCAACAGCCTTCAGACTTACTTTAAATAGGTTTGTTATGTTCATAAAGACTCTCCCCCGTCCCCTCCCCGTGAGGGAGGGGTGTAATTACTTTGGGGCTCCTTTTTTATTATACATTACTATATTTATTATTCTTATAACTCTCTTATAGTCTATCTACTCCCCTCCCTAATAG
>JAEEVT010000003.1 GCA_016291005.1 Prevotella sp.
TTAGGTTAGTAGTAATATTTATAGTTTTAGGTTTTTAGTTATTGGTAAGAAGAAAGTTTTAAATGTGTTAGGATAACAGTGGTCGCCGTGAGGCGCTCATAACTTTCTTTTTTAAACGAAAAAGGTTAGTATTCTTAGATATGCTGCTGAAAAGCAGACCTCCAGCCGAAGAGGCTGGAATTGTTTTGAAAAAGGATTTTTAGTTAAACATAGGCTTTTGGAACGTTGCCGCTCGTTGATGAGTCGCAGCGTTTTTTTATGTAGGAATGATAAGTCGCAGCTTTTTCTTATAATCGCTGCGACTTATTCCTTTTCTATCAGTGCTACGGCGTAGGCGCTGATACCCTCCTGGCGACCAGTAAAGCCCAAGCGCTCGGTGGTGGTGGCCTTGATGGAGATCTGGTCGGGGTCGCAGCCGATGACGTCGGCCATACATTGCTGCATCTGCGGAATGTGAGGATTCATCTTCGGTCGCTCAGCACAGATTGTGGCATCGATGTTTACAAGCCGATAGCCTTTGGTAGCAATCAGTCCAATGGTCTTAGCAAGGATGACCTTGCTATCCATGCCGTCAGTCTCTGCTGCCGTGTCCGGGAAGTGGTAGCCGATGTCGCGCATGTTCGCCGCCCCAAGGAGGGCATCACAGATGGCATGTATCAAGACGTCAGCATCGCTATGTCCCAGCAAGCCCAACTCGTAGTCCAACTTGATGCCACCCATCCACAGTTCGCGTCCTTCCACGAGCCGGTGAACGTCGTATCCCATTCCAACTCTTATCATCGTTATCGTCGGTGTTTCGTTATTTCGGTATTTCGCTATCTCGTTATAACGGTATTACGGTATAACGTCATAACGACATCATTACTTAAACAAATCCTTAATGCCATCCATGTCGAAGGCGAGCGTGAAGCGCAGCGTCTGGTCGAGAGGATTACTACGGGCGGTGGAGATGACATAACCCACGTCAAGGGAGAAAACGTTCATGCGGAAACCTCCGCCAACGGTAAAGTACTTACGGTTACCTTTGTTTTCCGACTCGTGGTGGTAACCAGCGCGCAGTGAGAACTGGTCGTGGTAGATGTACTCAGCACCCAAACTCCACTGGATTTCCTGTAATTCTTCCTTGAAACCGCCAGGAGCATCGCTGAAACTCTTGAAAGCTCCTGCTATGGAACTGACGTCGTTGTACTCGTCAATGACGCGCTGTTCGTAGTCCTCCTTGGCCTCGCCGTCGTTCTGCTTGGGCAGCGTTGGCACCAGCAACTTATTGGCATCAACGGCAAAGGAGAAACGGTTATACTCGTCGACTGGCACCATGAGCGAAGCACCTAATCGCAGATTGGCGGGAAGGAAGTTTGAACGATCATCGCCAAAGTAGGTAATTTTAGAACCTATGTTAGAAATGTTCAGACCTAAACCCAACTGACACTCGCGCTGGCCGATGTTCAGATACTTGTTATAATAGCAGGCCAGGTCGGCAGCAAAAGCCGAAGCGGGTGAAGCATCCTCGGAGTAGTCATAGCGCAGGTCGCTATAGATCCAGCGTATGACGGCGGCAATGGAGAAGTTCTCGCTGAGCATCAGCGAGGCTCCAGCATCGAGCGACATCTCGTAAGGCTTCACCGTCATAGCGTTCTCTTCGAGCGACGTCATCACCTCACCCAAAGAGAAGTAGCGCAGCGAACCGCTAATAGAGGCATAGTCGCCAATGCGATAGTAGCCGGCGAGGTAGGCCAGATCGATGTCGTTGACCAGCTGGCGCAGCCACGGCGTGTAGTTCAGGGCCACACCGGCTCGGCTGATGCAGAACGGATATTTGGCCGGATTCCAATACTGCGAGTTGACGTCTGGGTCTGTAGCACCACCTACGTCACCCATACCTGCTGCACGGGCATCGGGAGCTATGGTCTGTGACACCACAGCGTGCTCAATGGGGTTGAACTCACTCTTAGTGTCCTGGGCAAAGGAAATGAGAAATGAGAAATGAGAAATGAGAAATGCCGATAGCATCACCACTCTCTGAATCATATTCACTTCTTGGTTGTTGTTCTTTAATTTCATTATTTCATTTATTTATGAGTCAATACTATGAGTTTCTTAGCTTTTGAAGCGTAGCTACTACCGTCGCTGCTGATGCGCAGACGGTAGATATAGATACCTGTCTGCAGACGACGACCGCCATCGACGGTAAGATCCCAGTCGATAACATATGTTCTATCGGTGGGTACACCACTCTCACTACGCGACCACAGCAAGCGTCCCGATGTGTCGAACACGTCAAGGACAAAGTCCATGTCGCTGCCAGTACGGTCGTGGATAATGCGGAACGAAGTAGTGGTCTTGGCTGGGTTCACCAGACACTCCACATCGAAGAAGTGTGGTTCCAGAGCTTTCACTACGTTAAACGTCAACTCGGCCGTAGACGAATTATTCAATACGTCCCAGGCACGGAACAGTAACTTATGCGGACCATACGACAATTCGGGAATGCTAAAGCCCACGGTGCCGCTGGTATAGCTGCCGAAGTCATATTGGAAGGCATCGTTCAGTGAGTATGTCTTCGTGGCTTCGCCGTCAATAATCAGCTGCAGGTCGTGGCCGATGCCACTACCTGTGGCATTAATGCCGTCATCGTCATGCATCTGGGCTACGAAGTAAGGCGTGGGGTTGACGTTGTCGCCATTGGAGAACGACTCACTGTTCAGGTAACAATAAATGCTGGGACCATTGGTATCCTTACTCGTCGACTGACCACTGCCGAAGATGAGCTGTTCGTTGATACCGCTGGCCTTCTGCTGCTTATCGCTGCTCAGGGCATAGAGGTTCAGCTGTCCGCAAAGATCGGAATAGCTGATGTCCTTAGGCACAGCGAAGGAAAAAGTAAATCGGCCGTCCTTCAACTGGTCGCTACCTCTGAACACGACGTTCGGACGATCATTATATACGAATGGAACACTTGCCTCGCTGGGGTCGTTCAGCTTACATATTACCTGCTCAATAGCATCACGTACCGTTACCGTCACCGTACCGTTGAAGTCGTCAGCCAATGTGCTGTCCTGACGCGTGACATGTCCACTAACCTTTACTGTGGAACCAGCACTCAAAGTCTGCATAGTGCCCGACGACACATCCACGTCATTGATGGTATCGACGGTGATACCCATAGTGGGCGCAGCCAGACGCAATGCAGGGTCACCAAGCAGGGAATACTGTAACTTGTTCAAGGTACGATCGGAGGAATAGACAGGTTTCCCATTACTGTATCCTGTCACTATGCCGGTCTCTATGAGTTCGTTCTTTGCCCTGCGAACTGCCTCGCCAATGGGCAATAGCTGTGTTGTGGCATCCTTACTCAGCACATGGCGCACAAAGGCAAGGTTCATCAGCTTATTATATATCTGATAAACAGTACGTGTAGTACCGAAGAAGGCTATGGAACCACCCTTTCGGTTAAACATCGCCGTCTCGCCGATGTTCTCCTCCACCCCATCGAAAGGCATGATGTCGCACGATGCTGTCACCCAAAGCGGTAAACTCGTTGACGTATTCTCGAAATCGGTCAGGCGCAGTACATATTCGTGTGAAATGGCGTCAGCACGGCCATGACCGGCATAGTCCATGATGAGTGCACCGTTCTGCATCTGCTGTTTAATAAGGTGTGTCACGTCGGGATAACTGTAACCCGTCGAGGAACTGACGCGAGTATAGGCATCCCACATGATACGCTTTACCTGATAGGTAGGATAGAGTGTCTCCACCATCGTGGCGGCACTGTCGGCGTCCTCCATGTGAGCGTTCTGGTTGCCGTCGTCACCCATAAAGCATAGTACGTTCTGCCAAACACCGGCATTTTCGTTGTTAGCATAGTTCACTATCTTGTCCACCACAATGGCGGCATCGTCGGCAGTACGTGCCGAGATGCGACCTACGGCAACGTCCGACTTGTCAATCTTGAGGTCAGCACCCTCGCCGTCGTCTAAGAGTCCAAAGAAGTCATCGCTGACATAACAGTCGGTGGCACTGGATGAATTCTCACTCTCAAAACACAGCAGGAAGTCATCTGGTGACAGATTCTTACACGAACTGGTAAGCATGCGGTTATCCCATACACCGTCTCCCATCAGTAACAGATAGCGCGGTATGTCGGCATCCGTCGCGGCACGGTCGTAGAGCATGCGCAGATAACGACGATAAGCATTGGCATCAGGCGTACCGCTGGAGAATTCGTTGAACAGCTCGTCGGCGGGAACAATGCGCACCCGCAGGCCGTCCTTCTGTTCGTGCAACGTCTTCAGCCGTTCGGCCTGAGTCAACATTTTCTGCGTCGTAGGGATGATGATGACCATATCAACGGCTGTGTCGGCATGGTGGTCTTGGTTAGTAATGCCGTACACCACCTCAGGAGCAGGGAAAGTTCCATTGCTGAGGTCGGGGGCCGGAGCTACCTCATCGCTATGCAGTGAGATATAGTCCAGACGCATGGTACTTCCACTACCTTCCGTATGACTAATTGTTACGGTATTGGTAGGTTTCAGATTAACACGATAGCTCTGAGTACTGGACTTCATGGCATCGTAATTGCCCCCAGGAGTAATGGAAATGGTACCGACCTTCTCGCCGTTGACAATGATGTCAGCCCTGGCATTATTGCCCTGTCCAGAAGTATAGGCTGTCATCGCCACGGTTACTGTACCCGACAGTGTATTGGCATTCCCATCAATGCTGTAGTCACGCTTAGTTCCCACAGTGAACGGGCGGGCATCGTAAAGGTTACGTCCACCGTGATACCAAGCATAGTCGTCTATTTCATAAAGGGTGTTATAATCGTCTGTCTTTGGATAGCAGCTAGCAAGAAAGGCATCGCTCTCAACCGTCAAAGGGGCATCGCCTTCAGTGAGGAAGTAGTAGCCGTGGGTGGAATAGGGATTACGTACTCGACGGTGGCTGGCATCCCACGATACGGGACCAACAGCGTAAAACAGGCGACGACCGTTCACCACACAGGAGGGAACCTCGGGCAGGTCGTCGGCCTCGGCCAGATAGTCAGACGAAATCTTCTCGGGCTGCAAGGCACCGCCATAGCCGTAGATTTTCACCTTATTAATATCAGTAAAGCCGGCTTTCCTCACCACCTCGTCGGTTAGCTGATAAATGCCGGTGGAGGGAACACTTATCTTTACCCACTTTCCCGTAGCCAGCACGGAATGCTCGGCATAGCCACCACTCTCAGCCCTTCTGCTTTTTACCTTAGGTCTTTCGCTTCCAACCTCTAACTTAAAACTAACCAGTTTTTGATACTTCCCATCGCGGAATACAAACGGGACAAACGAGACAACTAAGTCGCCCTGCTTACGGTCGACGCACAACACCTGTGAGATTTCTGGGAGTTCGGGCAATGGTGCGCCACTTATCTGCTGATAACGCGCCACCTCGCTTTTGTTCATCGGCACAAACTCCGGATAGACAATCGAGACGGAATAATTCCTGCCAGCATAGTCGCGGCCGACAGGAATTTGATGCGTAAAAACAGGCAATAGTGAGTCTATCTTCACCTGCTCTGCTGTCAGGTTAAAGAATTCCTGCGCACTGGCAGTCGTCGCCGCCAGCCACATCGCCATACCTATTAATATCTGCCTAATCATCTATTTACAATTAAACTCCAGCACCTTACGCTCTTCCAGCCAGCCTGTCAGGTGGTCGTCGATATGTACTGGTCCGACTCCCACAGGGGTTCCCGTAAACAGCAAGTCACCTGTCTTCAGCGTGAAAAACTGCGAGATATAGGCTATCAGCTCGTCTACACGGTAGAGCATGTCGCTCGTACAGCCTTCCTGCACCGTTCTCCCACTACGACCCGCCGCACGGTCTTCCGCCGACTGGATGTCTAAGTGGAAATGGAGAGCCTGGACGTCAAGGAACTTTTCCTTCTCCACCCAGTCGCCAATCACAGCAGAGCCGTCGAAACCCTTGCAAATCTCCCACGGCAAACCCTTTGCACGGGCTTCGCGCTGCAGGTCACGGGCCGTAAAGTCAATACCTACGGTGACAGCATCGTAATAACGGTGGGCAAAGCGTTCAGGGATGCTCTTACCCAACCGGCAGATACGTACCACCACCTCGGTCTCATAGTCCACTTGTTCCGACCAGTCAGGGATGAAGAAGGGTTTGTGATCCTTCAACAATGCCGAGTCGGCCTTAGTGAATATGACGGGGTGCTCTGGTTTATATAACGCGCCATCCAGCTCTTTATTGTGCTGGATGTAGTTCATTCCTACTGCAAATATCTTCATCTTACGTCAATATTTGCCGCAAAGGTACAAAATTATTCTTATTCTTAATTCTTAATTCTTAATTTTTTGTTACCTTTGCAGCGCAATGAAGAAGAGTTTTATCATCATCATGCTACTGGCGGCACTGCATGTCTCCGCACAGTCTAAGGGCGACCCGCGCAGCATACAGCTCATGGGTATCCCCATTGAGGGTCCCATCGACACGCTGAAGGTGACGCTCAAGGAGAGCGACTTCACCGAATGGGGCAAGTCCGACGATGGCGAAGACTACTATTTTCGCGGCAACTTCTACGGCATCCGCGCCAAACTCATGGTCAGCACGGACTCCGAAACAGGGTTCGCCCAGTCGGCATATGTTACCATAGGTCCGTACAGCACCCAGGAAATGCTGGATAAGAATCTCCAGTACTTCCTTTATAAGATGCAGAATGACTACGGTAAATTCACCGAGCGCAACGAGAGCTGGTTCTACATGGATGACTTCGGTAGCGTCAAACTCTCGCTTATCGACCACGACAATGGCTCGCGCAGCATAGGTATCCTGCTATTGCCCACGGCACCTTATTATAAAGATGCCATCTCCATGGGCCTGCGAGGCAACGTGCAGGAGGTCGTCACCCAGAATGCCGTGGCCGAAGACCAGTTCCTACATTTCCACGGCAACGGTCAAGCAGAGAACCTCGACCTTGTTGATCGCCACTACGACCGCTTCGGATACCTGCTCAATGCCCGCATGAAAGAACAAGAGGGTTACAGCACCGTGGAATACAGCTACGACGACAACTACCGGCTGGTACGCCGAACGCTGGTAAACGAGGCTGCCGGCATCCGTTACGTCAACGAATATAGCTACAACGACCAAGATGAACCGTTGCTCGAGCAGCAGAAAGTTTTCGATAAGTCGGGGGAGTGCATTATGACCATTAACATGCGTTACAATTATCTGACGCGCGATGACAATGGCAACTGGACCAGCAACTCGCTCTCACTGACTTATTGGGAAAAGGGCAGCGAGACTCAGAAGACCACCGTCCTCCAAAAGCGCACGCTAACATACTGGGAGTAGTTTTCATTTCATCGTTCATAATTCATAGTGATATGGGGCAGAAGCAAGTACAGGAACTAAAGCAGACACAACAGCAGAAGCAGGTGCAAAGCATCACGCAACAGCAACTTCTGCAGGCGCAGCTCACCGAGCTGCCCATCACGCAACTCCTGGAACGCATCAATACCGAAATGGACGACAACCCCGCTTTAGAGCCTGCAACCGACGAGAGTGCAGAGTCGTTCAGCGACTCTGACCTTCCCTCCTCCGACGAGAGTGCAGAGTCGTTCAGCGACTCTGATTACCAAGAGGACCAGCGCCAGTCGGCCTTAGACGAGGCCTTGGCATCTATCGGCCGTGACGATGAGGAGCTCCCTGTCTACTACGGCGGCAGCCAAAACGGTGAACAGCGCGAAGAGATGGTCTATGGACAGACGGAGTCATTCTTCGACATGTTGAACGAACAGATGAACATGGCCGACCTTACCGAACAGGAACGCTACGTCATGGAATATCTCATCGGCTCTTTAGACGACGACGGTCTGTTACGCAAGTCGCTGGAAGCCATCAGCGACGAGTTGGCTATCTACCATAACATCGACATCACACCCGATAGCATTGAACACGTGCTGCACCAGTTACAGGAGTTTGATCCAGCAGGCATTGGAGCACGATCATTACAGGAGTGTCTCCTCATACAAGTGAAGCGCCGCGAACCGTCACACCTGCGTGACCTCATGGAACGCACGTTGCAACAACACTTCGAACTATTCACACACAAGCACTGGCGACAGTTAGGGCAAGCGTTAAGCCTCAGTGAACTGCAGACACAGGCACTCATCGGTGAATTACGCAAGCTGAATCCCAAGCCAGGAGCCTCCATCAGTGAGACAGTAGGGCGCTCGCTCCAACAGATTACCCCCGACTTCATCATCGATACGCACGACGATGGCACGGTGACCTTCTCATTAAACCACGGTGAAGTACCAGAACTGCACGTCTCACAGTCGTTTACCGACACCCTGCAGGAATATCAGGAAAACAAGGACAACATGAGCCGGCAGATGAAGGAGGCTCTGCTCTATACGAAGAAAAAGGTGGACGCCGCCCAGCGTTTCATCGAGGCCATCCGCGTCCGACGTCATACGCTGACCGTCACCATGCGGGCCATCATACAATGGCAGCACCGTTTCTTTGAAGACGGCGACGAGGCCTCACTGCGCCCGATGATTCTGAAGGACATTGCCCAACGCACGGGACTCGACGTCAGCACCATTTCACGCGTCAGCAACTCGAAGTATGCCCAGACACGCTGGGGCACATTCCCGCTGCGTTACTTCTTTAGCGACAGCTACGTCACCTCCTCTGGTGAAGAACTGTCTACCCGCGAAATCAAGGCCGCCCTGCGCGACATCATCGATGCCGAGGACAAGCAAAACCCACTCAGTGACCAAGCCCTGCAACAACTACTGACCGACCGCGGTTATCCCATTGCCCGCCGCACAGTAGCCAAGTACCGCGAACAGCTCGGATTTCCCATCTCCCGCCTCCGCAAATAGCCCTACCCAAACCTACGTTACCTGCCTCACTTAAATAAAGTCCAAAGTGAATCGCCAAAAGAACATCATCCTCGCAGCACGCATCATGAGCATGCTCTTTACACCGTTCTACTTGCCCATCGTAGGACTGGCGGTACTCTTCACATTCAGTTATCTGAACATTTTCCCTTGGTCTTACAAGCTACAGACACTCATACTGGCTTATATCTTTACCATCCTGATGCCACAGGTCATCATACACCTCTATCGCCGCTATCAGGGATGGAACCTCATAGAACTTGGACACCGCGAACGGCGCATGGTACCTTATGCCATCTCCATCATCTGCTACTTCACCTGCGTTTACGTCATGGAACGGCTCCACATGCCAAACTTCATGAGCAGTATCATCGTCGCAGCACTGGCATTACAAATCGTTTGCGCCATCATCAACGTCTGGTGGAAAATATCTACCCACACGGCAGCCGTCGGTGGTGTAGGTGGAGCACTCTTCGCCTTCTCATTATACCTTGGCTTTAATCCGGTCTGGTGGATGTGTGTGGTATTCATCATTGGAGGCATCCTCGGCACCTGCCGTATGATTCTCCGCCAACACTCCCTCGCTCAGGTCGTCGTAGGCTTCTGGGTAGGTTTCTTCTGCGCTGCCCTTGCAATACTATTGCTATAAACAGCATGATAACGTAATAACGAAACAACGTGATAACGACATAACGAAACAACGAAATAAAGCAATGAAACCATTAGTAACCATCATCATGGGCAGCACTTCCGACCTTCCCGTCATGGAGAAAGCCTGCCAACTGCTCAATGACATGCAGATTCCCTTTGAAGTCCAAGCCCTCTCAGCACACCGCACACCGCAGGCTGTCGAGGAGTTTGCACGCAACGCTAAAGACCGCGGCATCAAGGTCATTATCGCCGCAGCAGGCATGGCAGCTGCACTGCCAGGCGTCATCGCAGCACAAACCACCCTGCCAGTCATCGGCGTACCCATTAAGGGCATGCTCGACGGTCTCGACGCCTTGCTTTCCATCGTACAGATGCCGCCAGGCATTCCTGTAGCCACCGTCGGCGTCAACGGCGCCATGAATGCAGCCATCCTTGCAGTACAGATGCTGGCCCTCAGCGACGAGGCCATCGCCCAGCGCCTCGCAGACTACAAGGCCGGTCTTAGTGCCAAAATAGAAAAGGCCAACAAAGAACTGTCAAGCCTCGAATACCAATACAAAGTATAGAGTAATCATAAAGTTCAAAATTCAATGTTCAAAGTTTTAAGACGACATACCACCGTTGCCCACGTAGGCAATATCGCCATTGGTGGCGACAACCCCATACGTATCCAGTCGATGGCTACCACGGATACCAACGACACTGAAGCCAGCGTAGCTCAGGCTAAACGCATCATCGATGCTGGCAGTGAACTGGTACGCTTCACCACTCAGGGCACCCGCGAGGCCGAAAACATGAAGAACATCTCCACCCGCCTGAAGGCCGATGGCTACCCCACCCCACTCGTTGCTGACGTGCACTTCACGGCGCATACTGCCGATATCGCTGCGCAGTACTGTGAGAAGGTACGCATTAACCCGGGAAACTACGTCGATCCAGGCCGCACCTTCAAGCATTTGGAATACACTGACGAGGAGTATGCCGCCGAACTAAAGAAGATTGAGGCTAAGCTCATACCTTTTATTAATATCTGCAAGGAACACCATACCGCAGTACGCATCGGCGTGAATCACGGGTCATTGTCAGACCGCATCATGTCGCGCTATGGCGACACTCCGGCAGGTATCGTGGAGAGCTGTATGGAGTTTCTGCGCATCTTCCGCCGCGAAAGTTTCGACGATGTGGTCATTAGCATCAAAGCTTCCAATACCGTGGTCATGGTACAGTCAGTACGCCTGCTCGTCAAGGCTATGGATGCCGAATACATGCACTACCCACTGCACCTTGGCGTCACCGAGGCTGGTGAGGGAGAGGACGGCCGCATCAAGTCGGCAGTAGGCATCGGCACCCTGCTCACGGAGGGTATTGGCGATACCATTCGTGTCAGCCTCAGCGAAGAACCCGAAAACGAGATTCCCGTTGCCCGCAAAATAGTGAGTTTCATAGAAGAGTGTACCCAACTGCGTCAAGAGGCAGAAGCCAAGATCCAAGACGGTAGGATTTCCCTGCATTTTGATGATTGTCAGGACAGTGAAGACCTGATGCTGAAGTGTGCTATGGCAGCCGGAGCCGCCCTCATCGACAAGAAAGCTGACAAATTGAGCATCAGCTGTGGTGAAACTTCCTCTTTCCTTCCTCAGGAAAGACTACGCGAGATAGAAGATGCTATTCTGCAGGCGGCGCGTGTCAAGTTTACCAAGACGGAGTACATCTCCTGCCCAGGCTGCGGCCGCACGCTGTATAACCTGCAGGATACCATCCGTCGTATCAAGGAAGCTACGAAGGACATGGTGGGACTGAAGATTGGCATCATGGGCTGCATCGTGAACGGTCCGGGCGAGATGGCTGACGCCGACTATGGCTATGTAGGTGCTGCCCGTGGTAAGATAAGCCTTTACCGTGGCAAGGTCTGCGTCGAGAAGAACATCCCCGAAGCCGATGCCGTCGAACGTCTCTTAGCGCTTATCAACGAAAATGAGAAATGAAAATTACTCATTTCTCATTACTCATTTGAAAAATCAAAGATTTTTCTTATAGCAGCGATGTTTGCGGTGGATGCGAGACTCGAGATACTGCCATTGTGAGCGTACGCCATCGTTGCTTTC
Source organism: Prevotella sp. (assembly GCA_016291005.1). Lineage (GTDB taxonomy): Bacteria > Bacteroidota > Bacteroidia > Bacteroidales > Bacteroidaceae > Prevotella. The sequence continues at coordinate 11,669 of JAEEVT010000003.1, forward strand.
CATTTGCTGCATGGCCTCGGCATACTCGAAACCATAGTGCTGGAACCATTGTATCAGGTCATCGAAAATCAATGAGTTGGCGCCCTTCTGGCGATAGTCAGGCAGCACGCCAATAAGCAGCAGGTCGACAACTTTGGTCTTGTGCCATTTCAGCGTACGCAACAAGTGCCACCAGCCAAAAGGCAGCAATCTGCCGTCTCGTGTCTTCCTTAAGGCCGACGTGAACGAAGGGAAGGTAATGCCAAAGCCTATCAGCTTATGTTCTGGTGTATTCCAGTCCTCGACGGCAGTAACAAGATTCAGGTCGGCAATCTTGATATACTGGTCTACCAGCTGATTGATTTGCCGTTCACTAAGCTGCGAATAGCCATAGAGGTCGTTATACGTGACATTGATGATGTCGAAGATTTCTCGTCCCTTCCCACCATCGAGCAACTCTTTACGTGTAAACTTCTTGACATGCAGATTATACCGACGGCTTACCATCTCGGCTATCTTATGGAACTTATCGGGCACCACCTCAGGCACCTTCACCAAGTATTCCATATAGTCATTGTCTTTTTCAAAACCGCCCAATTGTTCGATATGCTGCGGATAGTAGGGATAGTTGTAGTTGATGTACATCGTAGCGTCCTCGTCGTAGCCCTCTATGAGCATGCCCTCACGGTCCATGTCAGTAAAGCCCATCGGCCCAACAATCTCCGTCATCCCTCGCTCACGGCCCCACTGCTCCACCTTATTTAATAACGCGCGAGAGACATCAAGGTCATCCACGAAGTCGAACCAGCCGAAACGAACTGCCTTACGTCCCCAGCGCTCGTTTGCACGGTGATTAATCATCGCGGCCACACGACCTACAGCCTTGCCGTCACGATAAGCCATGAAGTAGTCAGCCTCACAGCACTCGAAAGCAGCATTCTTATCACTGCGCAGAGTGTTCATCTCATCAGAAAACAGAAACGGCACGGCTTGTTTACAGTCGCGGTACATATCATAACGGAACTGCAAAAACTCCTTAAGTCCTGCCGTTCCTTCTATACGCTTGATGTCAATCATGGTGCAAAAGTACAAAAAAAGTGGCAACCCGCCAAGCGTGTTGCCACTTTTTTTTCATTTGGTTATTCAGTGTGCTGCGATAGCATCGCAGCCTACAATACCTTACTTAATCACGACCTTGAGTGAAACTCGAGCTCGTTCTCGTTCGGAAGTAAGAGCGAGCTCTTACTTCTCTCACTTAATCACGACCTTGCGTCCGTTATGGATGAACAGACCCTTAGTGGGCTTGTCGACGCGGACACCCTGGATGGTGTACCACTCGCCATCAGCCTTGTTAGCCTCAACAGTCTCAATGGCATCGGTATCGCCAGTACGGCTGTCAGCAACAGGCATGCCAAGCTTCGGATCCCAATGATAACCGTCAGCGAAGCCACCGTTCTCAACCCAACGCGGGTCACCAGTCTTATAGAACAACTGCTCAGAGCTGGTGCAGAGCGTATAGTCGTCGTAGTGGAAGTAGTCAGGAGTGTAAACCTGAGTTACCTCGAACTTGAACTTAGGCATGCTGTTCAACTGAGTTTCGCTCTTGTCGTAACCAGACTCGTCAAGAATCTCACCGTCGTTGACATAGGTATTCTGGTAGAACTTCACAGGAGCACCGTCAGCAATACGACCACCTGACAGGCGGCGGATGATATCCTTACCGCAGTTGTACCAGATGTTCTTCTCGATGTCGAACTTCGAGTACTTCTGACCAGAGATACCATTGTAGTTACCCCACTGACCGTCGGCATTCAGCATACCATAGAACGTATTGTTCTTATAGGTCATGGTCTGGAAGTCCTTATCCTTATCATAGCCATAGCGGTCGAGACGTGCTGAGTTGTTGTAACGGATGAAGTACTTGGCAACAGCCTTGTCCTTATTGTCACAAACTGTTGAGTTGATGATCGAGAAGTCCTTCACACCACCCTGTTCGAATGCGATGTGTGATTCGAACTTACATTCCTTAGTACGCAGACGCTCAGGCATACCATCGAGGTCGCCGGGCAGCGGAGTCATACTCAGAACGCAGTCGTCAATCTTCAAGTTCTCCACGCAGTACTTCTGCTTGTTGTCCCAGATGATGCTGTTACGCATGCAAATGACCCAAAGACCTCTCAGGCGGATGAGGTTCAGACGCCAGTAGTCATTAATCTTCTTCACGGCAGGTTCGTCGCTCAGTACGATGAACGGATCAGCGTTGAGACCAGCGAACACGCGAATCTTCGGATTACTCTTGATATAGAGAGGCTTATCGACGTTGATAGACTTCAGAGTCTTCAGATAGAGATACGGATCGTCATCAGCGGGTTCAGGCAGGATGAACATGTTGAAGCCCTTCTTCAGGCCCTCATTGACAATCCAAGAGAGATCGCGCTTTGCATATTCAATCAAACCAAGCGTAACATACATACGAGCTATGAGCCAGCGCGGATCACCAACCTCAGCCTCCTTGGCAGCGCACTCACCGAGTGAGAAGTCAACCTGGTTGTCGAAATTGTTCAGGAAGATAACATCACCCTCGATGCTACCAGTAGCCAGAGGCTCTGACAGACGATAGTCCTTACCAACCCAAACCTCGTCGTCTTCAATCATAGTCCGAGCAACAGGATTAGCAAAAGCATTGAACTGAACCACGGTATTCTGGTCACCGTTCAGGCTTACGCAGAAGTTGGGCGAAGCAGCAACAACGTTGTTCAGCACCTTGATCTGCAGTTCAGCAGTGCTGGCAGCGGGATGTGTAAAGCCCTTCACCTTCGACAAGGTAGAGTTGTTGATGTTCAGCTTCTGAACCTTCACGTCGGCATCAACCGGATTATTGCTGTTCTCTGCATTGTAGATCTGAGCCAGACCTGCGCCGCGGTTAGCCAGCGTCGAGTTGATGATGTTCAGCTCCTGAAGCACACCACCATTGGTAAAGTCGAGGAAGTCTATCTGAGAATCAGCATAGAGGATACAATTGTCGATGGTCAGATAGTCAATAATGTAGCGAGCCCTCTGAGTCGAGAAGAGGCCGTACTTCAGATTACGTACCAGAATGTTCTGGAAGGTAACGTTATTAACAGGAATAAAGCCATTCTCGTCAGCAGGAAGCAGTGAACGATAGTTATCCATCTGAACCATCGGACCATTCAGCATCGAGCAGTCAATATTGGCGGGATCCTCACCGTCGGTCATGATGGTAATACGGGTACCAACTGTCAGCGGCTCAGAAACGATGTAGTGCTCATCGGGTCTCAGCTTGAAGGTAATGCTTGCAGGATTCGGGCTGAATTCCAGCTCACCCTTCAGCAGGAGGCTCAGGTCGATGGGGTTAGCAGGATCACTCTTTGTGACAGGGACAACCTCAATAGGATCAGTAGCCTGACCGCCGCCGATGGGCTGCAGGTTGTTGCCAAACCAGCGTGGGTCACCGGTACGGGAATGCAGCAGCTCACTGGTCTCACCCAGCGTGAAGTCGCCATTAGCGGCATCAGCAAACTCAGGATCGCCATAGACACAATCCTTTACGATGTCCTCGCCGTTCTTCTGACCGGCCTTGCTGATTTCAGCATCGTTGGTGCAAGCACCACCCCACTCGAAGTAGTTACCTGTGACATCCCACTGCGGAGTAGGACTGGGCTGACCCTTGTTGAAGCCAACCACCGTCTGACCGTTCTTACCACAGTCAACGAAGATGTTGTCCTTCAGGGTGTAGACATTCTGTGCAGTACCGTTCTGCTTCAGGTCGCAGACGTTCTTGCCATTGGCAATATTGATAATGTCAGAGTTACGGATATCGAATACCTGCTCCAGGTTGCCGTTGACATTCTTGGGACGGCTGCCATACTGTGCAAAGAAGCCAGTATTCTTACCAGAAGCCCAGATTGTAGAGTTCTTTACCTTAACCTCACCGATATAACCCTTGCCGTTGAAGTCGATGAAGTTCTTGCTTGAAGCAGGCATCTCGATGACACAGTCGTCAACGATCAGCTGCTCCAACAGTGTCTTCTGGTTGTCCTTGATAAAGGCATCGGTCAGACCAGAGATGGTCAAGCCCTTCACGCTAACCGTGCTGATCAGCTGATGGTCGCTGTTTGTACCATCGGCCTTCGGAGCCAGGTTGTTGGTGCCATCAAGTACGATGAACGGACCAGTCAGACCGCTGGCATCGACGTTGACATCGTTACCACTGATGGTCAAGTCGCCACTGGCCATGATAGGACTGGTAATGGTATAGTCACCATCTGCCATATTGATTGTAACATTACCAGGCTTGGTGAAGGTTGTCCTCATCTCGTCAGCCTTGTCGTTCAGAGCCTGTGCAATGTCAGCACCGGGTTCAAGGGTAAGTGTTACATCCTGGGGCTGGTAGATGTCATACCAGAAGATGTCAGACTTCTTCTCTTCACCACCACCACGGTAGATGCTCTGGATACCAATCTGATCCCATCCGGTGAAGTCCATGTTCAGGTAGAGACGGTAGTTGTAGACATCCCAGTCATCGGTGAAGGGATACGGAATCTCCGTCATATCAGCAGTCAGTTCTGTATAGAGGTCAGTGGTCAGCGTCAGCGGAGTCACCGTGTTGCCCACCTTATAATAATACTGATAAGACAACTTGCTCGACTGGATAGCATTTCCTTCTGCATCCTCTACAGGAATATCGACAGTAACATTGGGATAACTACCGGTAAAGTTTGAACCTGTAATCGTGGGCTGTGCCGGTGTAGCAGCAACATCAGGAATCTCTGACAGAGAAGCATCCATCAGAATCAGATTCGGATCGAGCAACAGCCAGTATGCATTGATAAGCATGAAGTTGGGTGACTCCATAGTCATGGTCTTTGCCCCAGCGTCGTACGTCATCACAACATCCTCATTGCCATCACCATAGCCAACAAAGAAGTAATCGAAGTCCCAGAACAAGAATGTGTACGTTCCGAAGTGCTGTCCTGTTGGGAATGTCACGGTATTACCAGACATAGTACCCTTAATCCATGTCTCGGGCAGATCCTCGCAGAGACCCTGTACCCAAACGTCACTTCCATCGAAGCCAACCTGTACGTGGAGGTTGTAATCTACTATCGCCGTCTCGCCAGTCTCCTCGTCACTTGTCAGACACTGTGACTTGAATAGCCACTCTGTGGTTTCAAGACCTGAAGGAGCCACCAAAGGATCAGGAGCAGATCCCCTCACGATAAGAATATCGTAGTACAGGCCATAAGCAGAAATCTCGTCAGCAGCACCATTCTCAAAGATATAAATATCCTCAGGCCATGTGATAGTGCCTGCCACTGCATCGTAAGCTACTGTTACACTCTCCAGATAGTTGAAATCCTCATCACCAACAGCGAACCACAAGTCATACGTATCGTCATAAGCGCCATAGTACTGACCAGAAGCAAATGTAATGCTATTGCCATCGGCGCTCAGAGTACCCTTAATCCATGCCTCGGGCATGTAGTTGCCAATACCCTGTACATAGACGTCATTTCCGTCAAAGCCAATCTGGAGAGGCTTCTCTGTAGGAGTATCATCCTCACCATCGTAGAAGTAGCCAGCGAAAGTCCAAGTCTGAGTGACCAGTCCAGAAGGAGGAGTTACTGTGCCATTATCGGGTTCTGTGAGACTGAATACAGGAGTTATCCAGTAAGAATAGAGACTATTAACAGTAGGAGACTCGCTCTCGCCAATATATCCATCACAAGTAATTGTACCTGCCTCGGTATCAACAGTAAAGGTATAGTTCTCAAGCCATGTGCCATTGCTGGTCATGCCATTCAAGTACTCACCATCACCGACATACTGTCCGCTGGGAACAGTAATCACGTTACCAGAAAGGGTTCCCTTTACCCAGTAATCCGACTGCCAATAAGCCAGACCCTGAATATAAACATCACTACCGACGAAAGCGACGTTGATGTTCTTTACCTTTGACGTGTAGTCAGCCCATCCGCTACTTGTGTTGACTGCCAATGTACCATCAATCGTATAATAAGGAGTAACGGTTGCGCCAGTGGGCAACTCAACCAATTCAGGCATAACCTCCAGAGTGGGATCGTAAGGATCAAGCAGTTCAGAGGTTTCCAGCGTGATGTCGTCAACATTCAGACGGAACATATCTGTACAGCCAAAGTGACGGATGGCCACATAACCCTCAGCACCAGCATAGGCACTCAGATCGTATGTGTACTCATACCAATTACCTTGAACACGCTGCGGGCTTCTGAATGCACCAGCCGGAGCATTGAAGTTAGCAGAAGGTGCCAATGAAGGAGCGGCTGTCATTGTCCACTCCTGAATGGTGGTAAAGTCGTCAGGATCAGTACCACTGGCAGTAGAAACTGCTACACCAAAGTGCTCAGCTGGATAACTGGCGTCCTGACCGCAAGCCCAGAACGTAATCTTACCATCCAGCTTCATCTTCGGTGATACCAAATAGTTATCGGGGCTCAATGCACCTACACTGCTTTGATAACTTTCAGAAGTCATACAACCAGCCTCGCCGCCATGACCAGGATTTTGCTCGGTTATCAGAATAGTCCAAGAATACCCATCACCATCCGCATCAATCTCAGTCCAGCCATTCATTGACGAAATGAAATGATACTCATAAGACTGAATCCCAGCTTTGCGGGGAGCCTTAGCCTTACCAGGAACCTGCAGGAAAGAAGCCTTGGTCTTTGCCATAGTAGCGTCTAACTTCTTTATCGGAAGATTAACGTTACGCTTCTGCTTCTTCATAAGCTTCGAAGTCGCAGGCTTGTTGTACTTGAATTGCGCAATAGCTTCCTTATTCAGCTGCTGTCCTTCACGTTTAGCCTGAAGGAGTTGCTGCTTCAAAGTCAACAGTTTTTTCTGACCAGACTGAGCGGTCTGCTCAGTAGGCTGCGCAAATGCAACGACTGACATCATCAAAAATGCCAGTGTCAAGAGAATAAGATTTTTCTTTCTCATGTCGCAAAATTGTTTTAGTTTGACTTATTGTTAATTATTAATTATTTGATTACGTACACGCCGTACAGAGCCACACAAGGTGACACATGTACACATTTCGCTTGCAAAGATAGATATTTTATCCGAAACTACCAAATTTTTCTGACTTTTTGTTAAAAAAAGCCGCTAATGAAAGGTCAAGGTAAGGGATTAAGGATATTTTAAGGTTATTTGTGTTATATATATAATAAGGTGGCGACCTGTACGGCCACCACCTTATCCAATAAAATCCGGAAAATATGAAAGAATACGTTTCTATAGAAACTCACTCATCCTCTCATTCTTGATTTACTTGACTACAACGGTACGTCCATTGCGGATGTAGAGACCCTTCGTTGTCGGACGGTCGATGCGGACACCCTGGATGGTGTACCACTCGCCATCAGCATACTTGCCAAGGTACAAACCAGCAATGCCAGTAGCAGTCTTGTAGGCTTCCTCGGCATCCTTCAGAGCCTGAAGAGCATTGTTGATCTCATCCTGAGTCGTAGCATTCTGCAGAGCGTCTTGGGCAGCAGCAATGGCATCGGCCAGAGCCTTACCAGGTGTACCATCCTCCGTAGAAGCATCGCCTAGCAGTTCAGTAGCCGTAGCAATCTCAGTCTCCAAAGCACTCTTGTCGAGAGGAAGCGTTGCGTAGATGTAGCCTTCGTGCCAGTCTTCACCACCATCCTTGTTCGGACGGAAGTAAACGTCGTAGTTGCCAGCATTCTGGATGGTATAGTTGTTATCCATTCCAGTCGGGTACCAAATCGGGTCTTTACCTTCTTCAACCTTGATGACCTTGAACTGTGCAGAAGCTTCAAAGGCGACATTCTTGATCATGTACTCAACCACACCTTGAGCACCTTCATTGCGGGCCAGCTTGTAGTTAGCCAGGTCAGCAGCCACAGTAGACCAGCCGGTCATTGTACCAGTCAGGTAGTAGTCAGCCTCTGGTGTGGTGGCTGCCTTGTAGGCTTCTTCGGCATCCTTCAGGGTTTGGACAGCAGCGTCAATCTCATCCTGAGTCGTTGCAGTCTGCAGAGCCTGCTGAGCAGCAGCAATGGCATCGGCCAAAGTCTTGCCCGGAGTACCATCCTCCGTAGAAGCGTCGCCTAACAATGCGGTAGCCGTAGCAATCTCAGCCTCCAAAGCACTCTTGTCGAGTGTAGAGGTTGAAGAAGCTGTTGCATAGATGTAGCCTTCATGCCAGTCTTGACCACCATCAGCATTCGGACGGAAATAAACATCGTAGTCGCCAGCAGTCTGGATGACATAGTCATTATCCGATCCACCAGGATACCAAGTCGTTTCTTCACCTTCTTTAATTTTGATGACCTTGAATTTAGCATCTGCCTCGAAAGCGACATTCTTAATCACGTACTCTACACCTTCAGCACCTTCTTTGAGAGCCAGTTTGTAGTTAGCCAGGTCAGCAGCCGCCTGAGACCAGTTGGTCATAGTACCAGTCAGGTAGTAGTCAGCCTCTTCTACAGGAGCATCACCTGTTCTGGTGACGGTGAGTTTCAGATCCTTGCTGACGCTGAAGAGATACTTACCTGGAGTGGTCAGCTGTATGTTACCATCATTCACCTTGACAAGTTGAACTGCCTCGCCGAGGGTAGGAGTAACATTACCTTCCCCGATGGCATAGCGGTGTACACCATTGAACTGAGACCAACTCTCATCACCATTGGCAGTAAACGCAGCATCACCGAAGGTAATGTACGATTCGCCAGTAAGCGTTGCCTCATATTCGAAAGCGTTCGTTTCTGAATTCAGCGTCATCGCCGTCGTACCAGACCAACCATTATCAGTACCAGTACCCATGATGTAAAACTCCGTCGGTTCTGTCTGAGGCTCAACATAAGGAACAACCCAGCGTGGGTCACCCGACTGATATTCAGCTGCTTTAGAAGAAGCAGCAATCGTCAGGTCAATACCACCATTCTCGGCTGTCAGGTCAAGTGCTGCGGTAGGAGCCGTAAATGCAGGTTCAATGCTCTCTGACATCGTGGCCTCTTCAGTACCACCCCAAGAGACATTTTTCTCAATGGTCTTTGTACAATTACCCTGGAAGAACTTAGAAAGATTCTTCAAGTCAACATAGATATTCTGAGTACCAGTCATCTCTGTCTTCGCATTATTCGGAGTATTGTTACCGAAATTCTGCTCTTTGAACGTATTTATAATGGTATTCTTAGTCAACTTGAAATCAAATGTTGAAGTACCATTGTTCGTTCCAAATGCCTTAGCTGCATTAGATGCATTTGCAAAACGGACGAAGTAAGCATTACTTGTCTCGTTGATGTTATAGATGGTGTTCTCAGAGATTGTTATGTTCTTGATGGCGCTCTTATTATTTGCCGCCTTATCAAATGCGATGAAGTTCTTTCCTGTGACGTCAAGCTGGATAATGCTCTTCGTCATGGTGAAGTTCTCCAAAGCCCAGTCAGCTCCATTGCTGGTGATGAGGCTACTCTTCAGGTTCTTAACCATCACATTCTCTATAGTAACAGAATTCAGAAGGTTAAAGTCTGTTGAAGCTGCATCGTTATAAACATCTTGATTCTTCTTTGTGCCCTCAGCAGGAGCTGCCGTCAGAGCAATCAAAGGAACAGTCAGCTCGGTAGCATCAATCTTAACGTCCTTCAAGGTGATGTTGTCGTTCAGGACAAAGTTCGTTTCAGCGCCCAGGGTCAAAATCTTGTTCGCACCGTCAATAACCAGCTCTTTGTTCAGAGGAACATTGATAGTGGCATCAAGAATCTCGTCCTTAGTCATGGTGACTGTTGCAGTTCCGCCATCTTCAACAGCAGCAATCGCAGCGGCTACTTGCTCAGAGAATTTCGTACCAGGCTCAACACCATTGGAAGCAACATAGATACACTTGTGGAACCAGTCGTCACCACCACTATAGTCTGGGCGGAAATAGACGGTATAGTTGCCGGCATCGTTGATGGTGCAGTTGTTATTTTCGCCTTCTGGATACCAGACTTCCTTCTGGCCCTTTACAATCTTGAACTCTGCACCAGCGGCAAAGTCGAGAGTTATCATATACTCGCCAGTACTTTCCTTGTTGGCCGTCAACTTGTAATTGTCAGAGGGAGTCCACTCGTTCATCGAGCCAACCAGGAAATAGTCCGTCTCAACAACGGAAGCTTCCTGAACAGTCACCTTAAACGTGGCATCTGCCGGTGTCAGGTTGTTTCGTTCTGCATCCGTTATTTTCTGGCTGAATATCTTTCCTTGAGACTCACCAGCTGTGGCATTTTCACTTGCCTCTAACTTCAGCTTGAGCAGCCAGGCGTCATTACCTGCTAACGGCTTGTTTTGGCTTGAATAAATAAGAACGTGATAGGCATTGCCTTCTCCTTCACTAATGGAAAAGGAATGAGTCTGGCCAAAACGGTCACTTTTCTCGGCGAGAAAATCTCCGTTGCCGTCTTTGGCAATAGTCACACCGCTGGGCAGCGATATCCAGAAGTCAGTCATGATATACTGGCTTGCCGGATCGTCCAGCTCCACGGCCAGGTCATAAGTTCCTCCTTGATCGATGGTGAAGTCCGAGACCTTGAGTCCCTCACCATAGGCACTGCCCACAAAAGTGAGCAATGCCAATAGGAGATAATTTCTTAATTGTTTCATTTGACAACTATTTTTTGTTCATTAATAATATACATACCCTTAGAAAGTCCCTTGGTAGAGGTCACACCACGCTTGACAAGACGGCCGTCGGCAGTATAGACGTCAAACGGCTGACCGTTGGTAATGATGGTGCTGATGCCGGTCGTCGAACCCGACGTAACATCGGTTCCGCGATAGCCTTGCTTGTCGGCACTAATCAGCAGAGCATCGTTAACCTTCATCTCACCATTTCCTGTGTAGTGGAATGTCAGAGTGTTGGCATTCGAGTCGAATGCGGCATTCTCATCAGAATAACAGAGAACCATGTACTTGTTGCCATCCAACTGTCGATAAGCCACCGTATGGCGGTTGTCGGTAGAAACGCCAGTCAGTGTCATTCCGTCTGACAATTCCACCATCATCTGTGTCAGGATGAACTGTTCGTAAGCATCAATGCCTAATGTCTTGACGCCAGCATTGTTCTCAGTCAATGTCAGAGGCTTCTCTGCCAAGGCCGACATAGCGGGAGAGTGACTCGGTGCAGGCTGTGCCATGATGAGATCTACTAATGCCACGAGGTCGAAGCCGTCGATGACATTGTCCGGAGCGGAAGCAGGATACAGGTCTGCTTCAAGCTGATAGCCCTGTTCCATGATGAGTTGCACCATCGCAACGATGTCAAAGCCATCAATCACTCCATCTCCATTGAGGTCTCCAGCTAAAGTCGCAGGAGCAGCATCCTCAAGAACGACGTTGATGAATCCGATGTTTTTTCCTCTTGCTAAACCGGTGAAGGTAATCTCTGACGCCTTGCCAGTCCACGTCATGATGCTGTATATGGGATTTTCATCAGCATTCAGTTTGACCATAGTCTGGGTAATTTCACCCGGCGTAGACGTCAAGAACACCTCAGCAGTTTCAATTGCTTTGAATTCAACCTTCACAATGTTCTTGCCTTCGGGGGCAGTCAGCTTGAATGAGCCCTTGCCGACATTGAGGCTATTACTCTTAATCTTAACAGCACTGATACCAGTCAGCGTAACGCCATCCATAGTAATGGGATTCTCCTCGGTAAGTGAAGTTTCTGCAGTCCACTGGCCGTTGTTGTTCTCGAAGTCGAAGGTCGGAGCGAATACATACTCGTAAGCCTTGCCGTCCTCGAAGACGAGATCCTCGGTCTGGTTACCCTCTCCAGTGTCTCCATTGCTGAAGATAATCATGGCGGGAGCTTCCTCACCCTTGAGGGTCACGGTGTAAACATCATCAGCACCAGCTCTCAACTCAGTGCCAGGCCATGCGCCTAAGTACTCAGTCGTGGTTCCCTGGTCACCTTCGTCAGTCGTTGTCCATGCATAAGCATATACTTTCGACCAAGGAGCGTTGGTGGTGAACGTTGCGGTGAAGGTCTTAATGCTGGCCTTCTCAACGTCAAGCGTCAAAGTGTTGTTCTCAGTGTCAGCCGTGAAGGTCAGGTTATAGTCGCCAGCTGGATATTCCTCAGTACCGAACACGAAGTTCTGATTACCCTCAGCAGGCAGTTCATAGTCGCCCCACTTGCCGTTAGCAGTAGCCTTGTATTCATACGTCTTAGCCTCAGCAGTAAACGGTACGGTCAGCGTCCAGACAGCGGGATTCTCAGCATCCTGAGTCATCTCCTTAGCCATGCTGAAGTCCCACTCGCCAGTCTCCTCATTCTTAGTAGGCCATCCACCGGTGAGTTCACCCACGATAGCCATGGTCTCGATTTCAACAGGCTTCTGATACCATACGCCGAAGTTGTCGAAATGATAGTCGGTAGCGCTCAATTCCTCCTGGAGATTGAAGGCAATGGTCAGCAGACCAGGACCGACGGTGGTAACGTCATTTTCCGTTTTATCACCAGCCATAGCACCACTGACCTCAATATCGTTAGAGAAGTGTTGCCACTCGGTAGTGAAGTTTACGTCACCGATAGCAGCCCAGTGAAGGTAATTACCCGGCGCATTGTGAGCCTGCGTGGTAGCCTTAGCTGGCTGGCTGGCCTTGTAGTCGAATTCGACATGCAGTTTCGAGCCAGCGGGCAGAGCTTCCTTGAGCTGAATCCAGAACTGAGAGTCCCAAGCAACAGGTTCTTCCTTCGTATCATCGGCTGTCTTCACCAAGATACCGCGGCTGCCATCCGTACCAGCACCTGCAACGATAGCAGCAGGAACGATGTCTGAAGAAGGATACTCCTTCATAAGATAGCTGCTGGCATCGTCTTCGGCGAGGTTACCATTGGTGGTAGCTAACGTCCAGCCCTCAGGAGCCAATATGATAGGAGCTTCTTCTCCAGTAGGCTTCTTATATTCGTAGGCAGCGCCGTTCACGAATTCGAGGTCACTAGTCTGGTTACCCTCGCCGCTGTTACCATTGTTGAAGATAATCATCTCAGGAGCGTCAGTAGATACGATGCTCACAGTGTAGACGCTAGTTTCGGCATTCTTCTCCAGCTTAGTGCCAGGCCAGTCGCCGAGGAACTTCGTCACGTTGGGTTCCGTACCGCTCCAAGCGTAGGCATAGACCTCTTCCCATTCAGCATCGGTGGTGAATGTTGCGGTGTAAGTGGTCACATCCAGCTTCTCCACATCGAGGTTAATCGAGTGCTTCCTGGTATCAACCGTAAATGTCAACTTGTACTTTCCAGCACCTAAGTTTGGAGTATCGAAGTTGTAATCAGCATTGCCTTCTGCAGGCAGTTCATAGTCGCCCCACTTGCCGTTGGCAGTAGCCTTATACTCGTAAGTCTTGGCTTCAGCCGTGAATTCATCCTTTACGAACGTCCAGACAGCTGGGTTCTCAGCATCCTGAGTCATCTGCCAACCGTTTGCGGGATCCCAGTTAGGATCAGCGTCTCCCTCAGCAGCTTCAAGCCCAAGGAAGTCACCCACGATTGCCATGCTGTTGTATTCAGGCTTAGTGTACGGAACCGGATTCTGGGCAGGATTCAAGGTCAGTGTAGAAAGGGCCTCAGTAGGAACCTCGAACTTCACGTTATCGAAGACGAACTGTGTAGCCACTTTATTGGCACCCAAGTTGAAGGCGATGGTCTGGAAAATCTTCAAGAAACCGTCACCCTGACTTCCGTCACACTCTGCAGGAATAGTGCCTTCTGCACTGTAGGTCTGCCATTCGGTGGTAAAGCTACCAGTGCCAATACATATATAATGGATGTACTGGCCAGGCTCAGCGTGACACTGCGTGTCGAAGTCACCAGCCTTATCGGCCTTGTAATCGAACGACACACGATACGGTGTACCGGCAGGAATCTGATAAGGCAGACGGATAAAGAACTGGCTATCCCAATTTTCTTTGGGATCGTAATACGACTCCACCTTCACAGCCTTGGAGTCATCCTTGCCAATACCCTCTGTGAAGTTGGCGAGGAACGGGCCACCGATGCCCTGCTCAGTCACATAGAAGCACTCAGCGCTCTCGCCCTCCATATTGCCATTAACGATAATATCTGTCCAGTCGTCAATGACAGCGGGCTTCTGATACCATACGCCGAAGTTGTCGAAGCAATATTCATTTGCAGTCTTGTCTACTGCCAAATTGAAAGCTATGCTTCGCAGTCCCTCCTTATTGCCAGGCTGACCTTCTACCTCACCATGAGCCATAAAGGCGCTGATTTCGATATCTTTCGAGAAGGTCTGCCACTCTTCAGTGAAATCAACGTTGCCCAAGCAGCTCCAATAGTTGTAGTCGCCAGGAGTACCATGTGACTGTGTTCCAGCAGTAGCGGCGTGCTTTGCCTTGTAGTCGAACTGGACATGTAGAATATTGCCTTCTTGCAATGACTCAGACAAGACAATAAAGAACTGGGTGGCCCAATCATTTCCTGAAGGATTATCAGCCGTCTTCACCACGATACCGCGGCTATTATTCTTACCTGCACCTGGGGTAATCTCTACAGGATCCGTTCCCTGGGCATAATAGCTGCTAACATCATCACCAGCAAGATTACCGTTGGTAATAAGTTTCGTCCAACCCTCTGGGGCTTGCAATTCAGGATCGTCGTCACCTCCGACTGCATTGGAAGCAACATAGATGCAGCCCTGGAACCAGTCGTTACCACCATCAGCATCCGGACGGAAGTAAATGGTATAAGTGCCATCGGCAGTAATCTCGCCGTTCTCACCATAGTTGTTACCTGTTCCATCAGGATACCAGGTTGCGGTATTTCCTACAAGCTTGATAATCTTGAACTGATCGGTAGTAGTCAGAGCAACGTCTGCAAGCATATACTCCACACCTTCTGCACCCTGGTTAAGGGTCAGCTTGTAAGCATCGTCTATGTTCACACTGGCTGGGAGACCAAACCAATTGTTCATGGTGCCAACCAGGTAGTATTCAGGTTCACCAATAATAGGAGAGTCTAACGTCACATTGGCGGTCACATCACCCACAGTCAGCTCAGTACCTTGGGTAGTGGTAGTGAGGCGGGAGTTAGTGAGTTTGATGGTGCCCTCAGTGAAATTCTCGTCGGCCTTCACCGACAGGTTGATGACTTCACCGGTAGCAAGTGCGTTGCCTGCCAATGAGAGCAGCGACACACGTGTAGCACCAGACCCTAAAACGTTAGAACTTAATGAGGGTTCGTCAGCCACCTTGCTCAAACCCTCTAATGAGAGGCCTTCGCTGAGGACAATGTCCGTCTGGATGCCATATATCGGAGCATCCGATGTCAGCGTGATGGCAACAGTCTTGGTTTCTCCAGCCTGGATGCTGAAGTCAGCAAGTCCGAGCGACTGCGCCGCAGCGTCCGAAATGCCGGCTACCATCATCAAAAGGAGCATAGAGAACCATTTGAATAGTTTTTTGTTATTCATACCTTATTATATTTTAAGTTAGTAATAGTTTCACTCAAGTTTCTTTGTCAATCAAGAATTAGAGAATGAGAGAATTATCTACCCTCAAAAGCATTTCTTACAAATAGATTCTCAAATTCTCTAATTCTTGATTTCTTTCAGTTTACTTCACGAAGACCTTCTTCACCTCACCGTTAGCATTGCGGATAATGTTCATACCCTTATGCATGGTGTTGGTGCGGACGCCGTTCACGTTGTAAATATCACTGTCGGCACTGACGCCATAGACACCGTTGATGCCAGTAGCACCACCGAATCCGAGAGTGTAGGCATTAGCCTCAGCATCGGCAAACTCGATGTTGCTCACGCTGACGGTGCTGTTGCCCATGATGTCAAGCGTCAGCAGAGCGCCGTTGCTACCACTGATGGTGTTACCCTGCAACGAGAGTACGATGATGCGCCAGGTGTTCTCACCAATGCGGTTGTAAACCAAATTCAGGTTGCTGGCACGCTCTGTGAGCTGGGCGCCGTTGAACTGTGCACCCTCGGCGAGCGTCACATCCATCTGGAAGCCTGCGAAGGCAGTGCTGTTGGTCAGGCTCAGCGTCTGTCCGTTCAAAGTCAGGAAGTTGTTGCCCTCATCGAACAAGCGAGCGCCAGCAGCGGGATCTCCATTAGGAATCTCCAATGCAATGTTCACGATACCAATTGCATCGGCCACGGTAATGGCTTCTTCGGCACCAGCATCAGCCTTGACAACATTGGCAGCATTGAACTGTGCTGTTGTCGGCACGCTCTTACCCAGAGCGAAGTCGACTGCCATCACAGCGTCGGTGGTAGTCACCTCCGAGTCGCCATTGACGTCGCCAAGAGCAAGCTCAGGCTCAATCTCGCCAGTCTTCTCGCCAGTAACGGTGATGTCCTTAGTTGCGGCATTGAAGGCAATGGAGATGGTGTAGACACCCTCAGCTCCAAGATACTCAGGTGTAATCACCCAGTTGGTTGTTCCATCACCTTCGGGATACCATGCCTCATCATCCTTGCCAGCATTCTTCACAATCTTGAATGCAGGCTGTGCCTTGTCAGAGACGCTGATGTTCTCAGCCTTCCACTCATACTGACCAGTTTCGGCGTTCAGGGTCATCTCGTTCTTCGTCTTATCCCAGTCATAGCCAGTGAGGTCTTCAGTACCGGCAACGGTATATGTATCACTCTTTTCATAGGTATAGTCGAAGCCGTAGAATCCGAGCTTAGAGCCAGCACAGTAGACCTTGTAGCTCTTGCCTGCCTTTACTTCAAACTCGAAGGTGCCATAATACTTCTCAGCTACCGTCATTTCGTTGTAGCCTTCAAGAGCAGTACCTTCCTCTTCGATGTAGAATTTTTTGTCAGCATTCAGCACGACTGCAACGCTAACGGTTCCATCATATTTGGGAACGATAGTATAGAACGTGCCACCTGCTTTGTCACCGTTAGTTCCATTACCTTCTGTAAATGCAGTATAGCCAGGAACATGGCTATCTGCCTTGGCAGCCTTGAAGTCGGCACCATTTTCTTCACCGTAAGTAATGGTTGCTACAACCTCTCCACCATCTTTCACATCGACAGTCTCTCCAGATTTGAACGTGTTGCCTACCTCCAAAGTATAAAGAGGTGTAGGAGCTGGCTCGGGAACATCGCCAGTTCTCTCACCGACTACACTGATTTCCTTGGTTTCAGCATTGAAAGTTATGGTAATAGTATAGACGCCCTCGTCACCAAGATACTCAGGTGTGATTACCCAGTTGTTAGCACCAGTAGCATCGCTTACGGGATACCAGGCAACAGTCTCAACATTCTCTGGGTCAGCATTATTGTTCACTGCAATCTTGAACTCGGGCTGTGACGTAGCAGAGACTGTGATGCCCTGGGCACTCCACTCGTAAAGACCAGACTCGGCGTTCTTCGTCATCTCGTTGGCAGTGGCAAGCCATTCAGCACCGCATAGGTCGGCAGTACCAACTACATGATAAGTGAATAATGACTCACTCTGACGCGGATCCTTACCATCGATGGTCAGCGTCCAACCGCTGGCAGCATTGGAATTGGGGTTCCATGTAGCGGTGGCGGTGTAGGTCGCAAAGTTGGCATTATGATGGAACAGATTCAAATCCTTATCAACCGTTTCAGGATCCTTATACACATAATCACCATTCAACACCAAGTCACTGCCAGTGCCAATCCATATCGGTTCGCCCTCACTCGGAGTGACAACCAGCTTGAAGGCGTAGTCACTGCCGGTAAGCTCTGTAAGGTCAAGAACAGCAGTGTAAACGCCATCCTCACCTAATACTAATTCTACATTCTTAGAGAAGGAATCCCAGTCACCAACCTTACCACCGCGGATTTCAACCTTGGAAATCGTGGCAGGAGCGACCTCAACCTTGTTGGTGTACTGCTTGCCGTTCTCGAACTGAAGGTCTGCGGTCTTTTCTCCCTCAACACCGCTGTGGAAGAGGATGTTGGCAGGAGCCTCGGTAGCATTGATAGTAACATCAAAGAGGCCGGTCTCAGAATTAAATGTCAGCTGTGTGCCAGGCCATTTACCAAGATACTCCTTCGTCGTAGCAGCATCACCTTCACCAGTAGTCGTCCATGCGTAAGCATAAACGGCATTCCAGCTAGCCTCGTTTTTAAACGTAGCAGTATAGGTATTCAGTACGGGAGCAATAGCATCGCCAACCTCAACGGTTATCTTTTCGAAGAATGTCTTGCCACCAGCAATTGTCAGGACAACCTTTGCGGCAGAACCTGCCCATTCTTTATCTGTCAGAGTCTCTACGTCTGTAGAGTTTTCTGTACCCCAGTTTGATGCATCGAAGGTAATCTTCTTAATAACCTTTCCCTCCTCAATAGGTTCAAAGGTTAACGAAGCACCATTATAAACTCGTAACTGCAGTGCTCCGACATTATTCCAAAAACGGCAATTATTTGTAGCTTCATTATTCTTAATCAGCATCTTGACGCCTTGGTCGGCATCAACAATTGTATAGTTGTCCAGATTTCCATAATTACCCACATACTCAGACGGAACTGAAGCTATATCCACAGTTGTAAAGTCCAAAGTGGTTACATCCTTGGGAGTTGAATAGCTATAAGCTTTTCCATTCTCAAAGGCAAGGTCGGCAGTCTGCTGCTTAGCATCACCATCCAAACCGTTGTTGAAGATGATACCAGTAGGAGCGGTTACAGCCTGGAAGGCATAAGTGTAAACACCCTCACTATTCTTGGTAGCGGTAATCTCTACACCAGGCCATTGAACCAAAGGAGTATTGTCCTCGTTCCACGCATAAGCATATACTTTTTCCCAACCAGCATCGGTTGTGAATGTTACAGAGAAGTCCTTCAACTCAGGCTCAGGAACGACTTTTCCTTGAGAGTTATAAGTAGCACCATCCTCAAAGGCAAGGTCTGCGGTCTGCTGCTTAGCATCACCATCCAAACCATTGCTGAAGATGATATAAGCAGGATTACCAGTCGTGCTCCATGTGTAGACACCCTCAATAGGAGTAATCTCTACACCTGGCCATTGGCCACCAGTAAAGTTCTCTGAATCATTCCAAGCCCAAACATAGACTTTCTCCCAGTTAGCATCATTAATAAAGGTAACGGTCTTGTCTGTCAGGACGTCGCCACTAGCAGCTTCGTAGTCAACAACGATAGACAATACATTAGTGGCCTTGCCACCGTTATTTGTGAAAACAACGCTAGCGACTTCTGTACCCGCTGCAGGTGTCCATGTCAAAGTCTTGTTACCGTTAGAGTGCTCGACAGTACCTACATCGGCAATAGTCTTTTCCAGTACAGAGTTGCCATTAATGACAATTTGGTTTATTTTATTACCTTCGGGAACAGCAATACCCATACCTCCAGTATTATAGTACCTTAATTGATATTCCCCACTAGCGTTCCAAAAACGAGTATTAGTAGTACCATGTTTGGGGGTAATAGTAATCCCCTGGTAAGTCACAGGCCCCGTAAGGTCAACAGATTTGCCTGATTCTGGGAGCTCATAGCCCATAGCCGTAATCACGTCTCCTTTGGTAAAGTCAAGCGTGACTGCTGTTGCCGCTCTCCTAAGTCCTGCGAACGCCGCGACAGCCACAAGAGCCACCATGAATAAAGTTAGTTTCTTTTTCATAAGCGTTTTGTTTTTAGTTAGTAATATTGTTAGTTATAGGATTTTGTTATTTAAATATCGATTATTATGGTTGCTTGGGCCTTTGGCTTTCACCTCTTTTATATAATAAGCGGCCGTCACGCAACACATTGGCCTTGAACTTGGGGTTCTGCACGTTTGCAAAAATATGGGTGTCGAAGAAATAAGGGATGTGTGAATCGTACAGCTTGTCATTCAGCATACGGAGCGAACGCTTGGTCAGGTTTCTGCCGATGAGCGAGAGGTCAATATCAGAGGCATGGTCGTAGTTGCCTCTGGCGCGGGAGCCGTAAATAAGGACTTCCTCCACCTCTGGTACAGAGTCCAGAATCTGTATCAGCTCTTCGTAAGAACGCTCGCTCAATCCGTACATACACTCGATAATTATTTAGTAACCTTATTAGTTATAAGATAATGTTATTGGAATTATAATTCTATTACCGTCACGGTTTTATCTGTTTAAAAAAGATCGACCCTGCAAAGGTAGGTATTCTCTATGAGAAATGCAATTAAAAAAAGTTTAATTCTTTATAATTTTTTACAAAGAACTAATGATTTTAAGTCAAAAATTTCATGTTAATTGCAGAAATGAAAAATGAAAGAGTTTTTTGTCAAATTGCCTACACTAATGGCTAACTTGCTGGTTTTCGGTATGTATTTAAGTGTAGGCAAATTATATTAGTGTAGGCAAAATCTGAGAAATTGCGAAAATCAAGGGTAATATTTTGCAGAATACGCTATTGTAAACCTAAGAAAAGGGTTGATGAATTCTAAGAATCGTTGCCGCAAACCTAAGAAAAGGTTGATGAGTTCCAAGAATCGATACAGGAATCATCAAGAAAAGAGATTGTCCCACCCCCTGGGACAATTACTTTTCCTATGGATTTCCAGTTGTCCCACCCTCTGGGACTATTGGAAATCTTAAGGAAAAACGACGGAAATCATTAAGAAAAGTTGTTGCTCCACCCCCTGGAGCGAACAGAAAAGTAATGGATAAGCAGCGCTTAAGTACCCGTTTTCTGATGGCAAGAAACCTTTTCTGACGATGAAAAGCTTAGTTTCCGATAGCAAAAATGCACTTAGTGTAGGCAGTTGCCTACACTAAATAAATTGCATACACCTCTGAAAGTCCTTTCTACAAAGGCATTTCACGTCAGTGTATGCAGTTTGGCAAAAATTAGCATTCGCGCACGTGCGTAAGAGATCTGTCTCTATCAGTTCGCCATGATGCGGAGGGTCTGCTGGCGACCTTGGCGGTCGGTGACTCGCATGAGATAAACTTGATGACGGTTGAGGGCTGGCATCTGGCAACCATTAGAGGATGCTTGGCCACCTTTCATCGAGACCTGGCGGCCGTCGAGGGTGAAGAACTCGCGGCTGACGATGTCAGCGTCAGTCCAGACAGTGGGAACGGCGGTGGCGTCAGCGGTAACGGCGATGCCGAAGCGCTGGGTGAACGTGGTGGAGCCGTCGTTGACGGTGACGCTAAGCGTAGTTACGTCACCAGTTGCGCCGCCCTTGGCGGTCAGAACGCCATCAGCGACGGTGGCCGTTGCCGAACCCTCGGTAACGCTGACGGTATAGGTCGGCGTGACGTTCTGGCCGTTCTGGCCGTAGAAGCCGATGAAATAGGGTTTCAGGTCGAGGGTCTTCGTCTCGCCTGGGGCTAAGACGAGGTACGGGTGGGCCATGAACTCGAGGAAGTCGTCGAGCAGGGTCCAGCCGTCTGGCTCAAGACCTTCGTTATGGTCGGCTACAGACGGATTGCTGCCAGTGATGCGCTCCCACCAGTCGGGCATGCCATCCTGGTCGGTATCGTAGTCGGCGGCACGATGTTCCTCTGGCCATACCTCCCAGCCACCGTTTTCTGCATCGGCGATGTCGGCCTCGTTGTCTATCTCGCCCTTGATGCCCGACTTCGATCCCTTATAGGTCCATGTGCCGTCGAGGGTCTCGCGAACGACGCGCTGGTGCTGGTCGTCGCGCATCGGCATGGTAGCGCCAGCATAACTGGTGACGATCTTCATGGCGTCCTCGGCGGAGTGGATGTTAGCGTACGACTCAAAAAGCGGACCCGAGACCAGATAGTCGTAGCTGGTAGGGATGTTGCCCGAGGCGTCGTAGGTGTCGCCCTTCTTGTCTTGCGTCTTCGTGTGGTCTTTGTTCTCGCGGATGTTGCCGCTGACGTAGGCTTGGTCAGTGCCCGCGGGGTTGATGGCACTCTCGAACTGCTGTGTAAAGAGCTTTTTATGTTTCGTGTCGGCTCCCATCTTGTAGTAGTTGCCCACGAAGTTCACCATGTGGCAGTTGCCGTCGGTGGTGCGGTTGTGCCAGTTGTAGCAGACGTTATTAAAGAGGTCCAGTCCGCCAATGGGGATGTTGTTGGCGTCCATACCGCCACCCATCGACCAATTGCGGCCCTCGCAGTTCAGCAGCAGGTTGTGGTGCCACGAGCCTATCTGACCGTCGATGGTCGCCGCATAGCCGTGGTTGGTGCCGTCGCTGTAGTTCTTGTGTCCCGTGATGCCGAGTGCCTCGAAGATGCCTGAGTACTGGAACGAGATGTTCTTGGCACCTCGGCCCGAGACGGTCTCGTCGGTTCCCCAGGCTGCGGTACAATGGTCCACGATGGCATGGTTGGCACCTGACATACCCATAGCGTTGCCCGTGTTCTCGCCATAGACACCCAGTCCACGCTTGAAACGGACGTAGCGGGCAATGACGTCGGAGCCGATGTTGATGTTCGAAGCCTTGATGCAGATGCCCTTGCCAGGTGCCGTCTGTCCGGCGATGTAGGCGTAGGGCTTGGTGAAATGGGAGTCGAAGTCGAGCTCGATGATGCCCGAGACGTCGAAGACGATATAGCGGGGCTCATCCATCTGGGTCAGTCCGTAGAGCAGCGTGCCTGGCTCGTTGCCGCCTGAGAGCGAGGTGACGTGATAGACCACGCCGCCACGACCACCACGGGCAAAGCGTCCATAGCCCTCGGCCTCGGGGAAGGCCAGCTGACGGGGCTGGAACGACCAGACGTTACCCTTGTGAACGTGGCCGTCGGCGTCCACCTCATCGACTCGCCAGTAGTAGCGCGTCCAGGAATTGAGCCCCTTTATATTATAATAGGTGTCAGTGCCCTCATACTGATGGGTGGTGCTGTTGGCGACGGTAGCCTCGTCGGTACCATAGTAGAGGCGGTGTTTCTGAGCCGTCGGACCTGGCGTCCACTTCAGCGTGTAGGAGCCACCCGCAGCATCGAGGTGGTAGTCGCGGCTGGTGGGAATGGGGTCTTGGGCCACGAAGGGCGACGTGTCGAAGAGCAGTCCGTTCAGCATGACGTTGGTGGTCTGGTAGGTCTTGCCAGACTCCACTACGCTCGCGTATCTTATATATATAATATCACCTTCGGCCACGTCGAAGTCGACATACGAGAAGGGGGCGTCGGCCATCTTCAGGTTTTCCGGCGTCTGCTGCACATTGGCATAGTCGACGTTGGTCTGGCGAACCTCGTAGCTGCCGTCGTTGACCTTCAGCTCGACCTGGATCTTTGGCATATCGCCCTTCTTCGGGTCTTTCCATACGTGGTAAGCCATCACGCTGTGGTGACCTGCGGTCAAACCCGTCACCTTCACCTCCATGGCCGTCGGTGTATCGGTTGACGTCGGGGTATTGTCACCCTGGGCAATGAAGGCTGCTACGCCGTCGCCCAACAGGCGCAGACCGACCTGTTCCGTGTCGCGGCCCTTGTTGCAGGTGTTCTTGTGCCACTGGTCGCGCAGCGTGGTGGCGTTACCTGCCGCCGAGACAGTAATCTCCATGCCGTTGTCGAGCGTCAGGGACGACGAAGGGCTGTGGGGAATCTTCCATTCGATGTAGTCGGGTTCGTGAGTCTGGGCTTCCTGCGCATTACTGAAGCTGATGTCGATGCGCTGCGCCAGACAGACCATCGTCAGACACAGCATCAGGGATGTAGAGATTAGTTTTTTCATCTTTTTCGTTTGTTATTGTTGTCATTTAGACGATTATTTCGTACTTTTGCACTCAAAATTAATAAAAGACAACCTGAACAACTAAGGACATGATACATCCGCTGAAGACTGACATCGAGGCGCCGGAGCGCTTCACCTACCCTTTCTGCTACGAGCCGCATTCGCTGTGCCAGTTGGCGGCCAAGGAAGTGCAGGCATATATTGCCAGCCATCCCGAGATACGGGAAGATGCCGACAAGGGGAAGATGTTCGGGGTGCTTGTAGTAGAGGCCTACCCCCGCCCCTCCCAAAAGGGAGGGGAAGCCTACCCCCGGCCCCTCCACAAGGGAGGGGAGGCCCACCCCAAGGAGATATATGGCTTCTTGGCGGCGTACAGCGGACTGTTGGCGGGAAGGAACGACTGGGAATTCTTCGTGCCGCCTGTGTACGACGCCCAACAACCCGACGGATACTTCAAAACCAAAGAGCGCGAAATATCTCTCTTGCACAGTTCGGAGACTTCTGCAGACCAAAACGCTCTGGAACAAAACTCGGCGGCAGCCGATTCTTCATTCTCCATTCTTCATTCTTCATTTAAAAAACTTTCCCAGGACCTCCAGCTCTGGCTTTTCCACCAATACCGGCTGCTGAACGCCCGCGGCGAGGAGCGCGACCTGGTGGATCTGTGGCAGGACTACTATAACAAGCCTAAGTTGCGGAAGAAATTCCCTTTACCCCCCGGCGGAACAGGCGACTGCTGTGCGCCAAAGCTCCTGCAGTATGCCTATCAGCACGGACTGAAGCCACTCTGCATGGCCGAGTTCTGGTGGGGTGCTTCGACTAAAGAGGAGCTGCGCCAGCACCAGAATTACTACCCTGCCTGTCGCGGCAAGTGCAAGCCCCTGCTGACGTGGATGTTGCAAGGATTAGACGTCGACCCAGACCCGGAACTGGCTGGTTTTCAGCGCATGGAGATTCCCATCGTGTATGAAGACGAGTGGCTGTTAGTAGTCAACAAACCCAGCGGCATGCTCAGCACGCCGGGCCGCATCGAGGAGTATTCCGTAGAAACTGTCATGCAGCAGCGCTACCCGGGCAGCATCATCGCCCACCGCTTGGACATGGGCACCAGTGGCCTGCTCATCGTCTGCAAGTCGCTCGAAGTCTATCGCCCCCTGCAAGAGCAGTTCGTCAAGCACCAAGTGAAGAAGAAATATCTGGCGGTATTAGAGCCCATCCCCATCCCAAAGCCTACCCCAAACCCCTCCACAAGGGAGGGGCTTATCTCGTTGCCACTTAGGCCAGACCCGATGAACCGGCCGCGGCAAGTGGTGGACATGGAGCACGGTAAGCGCGCCGTCACCCGCTACGAGATTCTTAATAATAATAAGGTGGCGCTCTGGCCTGAGACGGGCCGCACCCACCAGCTACGCATCCATTGCGCACACCCCGACGGTCTTGGCCGACCCATCGTCGGCGACGAACTCTATGGCAGGAAAGGTGAACGGCTGATGCTCCACGCCTCGGAAATTTGGTTCCGCCACCCCGTCACAGGACAGGAAATGCACTTCGAAACGCCCTTCTTTTGATGGAAAAAATATGCCATTTTTATCCAAAAAGACAAAAAAAACGTGTTTTTTATAACTTTTTTGCAAAAAAAAGAAGAAAAACTTCTCGGTTTAAAAATAATTGATTATCTTTGCACTCTGTATTGGATACCTACATGTACGTTACATGACAAATCATTATTAATTAAATTATAAAAAGTACTTTTAAAATTAAAGTTTATGAAAAAAGTTAAACTCCTTTTGCTCTCGGTGCTCTGCACCGTGGCAGCACATGCCCAACTGGGTAATGCTGGTTACTACCGCATTCAGAACGCCTCTACCGAGCGTTTCATCTCTCCGTCTGACAACTATGGCTACAACGAGCCCGGTACCACAATGGTAGACGTTTCCGCTCTGAAGACTATTTCTGCAGAGGGCGTTGAGACCGATCCCGGTTCTGTTATCTACATCAAGGCAGAGGGTGATGGTTACAACCTCCTCGGCCAGGGCTACCAGACCTGTGACGTATTCCCCGGACATCCTTATCTGAAGATTTGGGACAATGGTGATAACACCTATAAGGCTTACATGACCGAAGGTGGTGTTTCTGTATATCTCGTGGAAGGTGACGAGCAGTGCATGACCAGCAAGAACAGCTCTCTTGAGAAGGCCGACTGGAAAATTATCCCCGTGGACGACAAGGATAACTTCTTCGGTGTAGCTCCTGAACTGAAGTCTGGCGACGACTACTACATGTCATTCTTTGCTGCATTCCCCTTCAAAGTGGATTCTGAGAACCTGAAGGCATACGTCATCACAGATGTTAAGAATGGTGTTGTTACCATCAAAGAGGCTCAGGAAGTAGAGGGTGCAACTCCCGTTATCTTCAAGTCTACTACTGATGAGGCCGCCAAGAACATGCTGACAATCGGTGAGGGTATGCCCGCACTGGCCAGTGCTGAAGATTATAGCGCATACAACAAGAGAGTTGACCTTGCTGAGGGCGCACACGGCGCATTCTTCTGCAACCCCGTTCAGGGCAAGCACCGCAATGTCATTGAGAACGACCCGAACACCATGCGTTTATTCGGAGTTGACGAAAATGGCAATCCTGCTTTCATCACCTCTGACAAGGATTATATCCCTGCCAACACCGTATTTATCAAGGTGAAAGCTGGTTCTGCTCCTACATTCATGATTGTTGAAGAGGGTTCGCAACATGTAAAGGGTGACCTTGACAACGATGGTGAAGTCACAATGTCCGATTACGTTATCCTTTCTCAGATGGTTATGGGTTATATTCCTGCAACTGCCGATGGTGACCTGAATGGTGACGGATATGTGACTGTAGCTGACGCTATCATTCTTTATAACATGATTTAATCATTAATACTGAATAATTTATAATTAGGAAACTATTATGAAAATCCTTCATAAAATAACGGTCAGCCTGCTGATGATGGCATTGCCTTACGTGGCTAATGCACAGGTTTCGCTCTCTGCCTCTGACTTTGACATTGCGGCAGGTGGTGAGGCAACCTTCGCAGTCAGCATGGAAAACGAAGGCCAGCAAATATGTGCTGCTCAGTTTGATATGGCTCTGCCTGACGGTCTCACCTTCCAGTCTGCACAATTAGCTGACGCCAGAAGTGTAGATCACGGAATTGACAGCAATACTGTAAATGGCAAGATTCGTGTTTCTGTCATGGATCCCGAGAATAACTTCAAAGGCAATCAGGGTCCTATCGCTTATATCACTGTAAAAGCTTCAAGCTCCTTCAAAACTGGCAAAGTCGGCTTTGAATTTATCTCATTCTCTAGCTTGACAGGACAGGCTTTTTGGGGTGCCAACTTTGACATCATCGTTAATCCTGATATCATTGAGACTACTGAGGGTGTGAAGTTCTATGTAAGCCCTGAGTCTTTGACCCTTGAACCAAATAGCGAAGGTGTGAAGCAAGGTGAATTGTCCATCATGCTGGATTCGCCCAAGTACTCTGTTACTGCTTGCCAGTTTGATTTAACCTTGCCCGATGGTGTGAAAGTTGCCAGTGCAAAGGGTACAGATCGTTCAGCAAACCTCAAGACTACCGCTAAGGAACTTGACAACGGTTGCGTTCGCATCAAGATGGCTGATATTAAGATGCCATTATTGGAGACCATCACCGGTACAGAGGGTGCTATTTGCATCATTACCTTCGAGGCTACTGACAAGAACTTCAAGTCTGGTGAAGTGAAGATTGATAATATTGAGTTAGCTAATCCTGATAACCTCAAGTGTAATCCGGACGACATCACTGTTTCCATCAGCGCTACTGCAGGCATTGAGAACGTTACTGCCAATCAGCTGAACCAAGGTCCTATCTATAACCTCCAGGGTGTAAAGGTAGCTGGCGAGAGCATGAACAAGGGTGTCTATATCCAGAATGGCAAAAAGTTCGTGGTTAAATAATTAACTACTTACATACCTAAACATAAAGAGGAGCCAAACGGCTCCTCTTTATATTTGATACTCCTTTGAATTATAGAGGTATTCTCAAACGCTTGATAAATATGTAAGAATAAAGTAATTATCGAATTCTCAAATCCTTGACTAAAGAATTAATCTATTTACAAGGCATACGAGAAACGTACGTTCAAAACTGGGAATACTGATAGTTTAGACATGAAATCGACATATCTGCCGATTTTGCCTTTAATACCTTCTACGTCATTAATCAAGTCCGTACCATCGTGTGTCTTAAGGCTTGGCTTGCCGCCCCAGAACATCACGCCGGCATCGACAGAGACATGCAGATGGTCGTTGTTCTTGACCAAACGACCATCGTAACCAAAACCAAGATACGGCTTTACAGAATTGACCGTCATCTCAGCAGTCACCATATGCTCGTTATTAGGTTCCATGACGTACTCATCGCCTTTCTGATGAATCACCTGACCATTCTCGTCCACGACATCATGCGTATAAGTTCCTAAATGAATTCCCATACGGCCAGCATTATCTAAACGTTTCTGAAGTTTAAGCAACAGCTCTGGGTCGGTGAACACACCCTCATAACCCTCGCCAAAGTCTATCAGCTTGATACCGGGTAAGTCCTTCCGAGACACGCCGTGCAGCTTATTATACATATTATTATAGATATCCACACCCATCAGTGAAGGCATGCTCTCAGTCTTATTAACAGCCTCGGC
Source organism: Prevotella sp. (assembly GCA_016291005.1). Classification (GTDB taxonomy): domain Bacteria; phylum Bacteroidota; class Bacteroidia; order Bacteroidales; family Bacteroidaceae; genus Prevotella. Next base: position 40,023 of record JAEEVT010000003.1, read on the forward strand.
GACTACAGATGGTCCGATGTAAACACCACCTGTCACGCGCCAATGCTTATTATTCTTCAAGGGATAAAAGTCAGCTAACAGGCTCCAGTTCCACATCGTAGCGTTACCTTTTATCATGGCGTAGTTAACCACATGATTGCCCGTCAAGCTTTCCAGCATGGTCGACATGCGGTTGAACTTGCGTTCACTGGTCGCTGGGTCGTCACCCACCTGAATAGTGAATGTCATTGGAACCTCAAAACGAGGTTCGAAGCTAAATCCAGTCCTCAAACGCAACTGGTTTACAACAGGCACGGCGAAATCAACGCCAAAGCCTGTCGTACCTAACGTAATGCCAATATCAAACTTACCTGACAAGCCCTTAAAAGAGCCTCCTACAGCATTTTCTCCAGACAACGGCAGAGTTGTCTGGGCGTTCATTGTCAACGCGCTCACGGCAAAAGTCATGAGCAACTGATTTCTCATCTTTGCCATGCTTGTTTAACGTTTCTCGCCCTGCAGGAAGAGAGTTGCTGTTCCACTGTTGGTATGAATATCGATGGTGCGAGTGAACATGCCATACCCAAGGTCATCAACATCTAAGAACACCTCCAATTTAACGCCATGACCGGCTTTGATGGGATCCTTCGGATATTCTACGTGAGTGCAGCTGCAATGATTGTAAACTTCCGTGATCTGTAAGTCCTCACCACCGTCGTTGATGAGTGTCAGGTAGAACTTTTCAACATGCTGCGCGTCAGTCAGAACACCAAAGTTGTGGTTGGTTTCCTGTAGCATCACGTGAGCACGGTCATAACGGGGTTCTACCATGCGTCCTTTGTCGCGACAGCTGTTTAAGGTAAATACAGCTATAGCAACAACGAGTAAGAGTTTGATACTTTTATTCATGTTTTGAGATTTTATCATTGGTCATTTACCAAATCGGGGCTGCCTCTACAGACAGCCCCGACATGTTATTCTTTAACGGTAGAAATTAGAACTCTGCAATCACAATAGATACACGGTTCATCTCGTTGACCTCGAACGGCTGCTCACGGTCACCCTTAGAATCGAAGGTGATGCGGTCGGCAGCAATCTCATACTGCTCGATGAGAGCCTTTACGACAACGTCAGCACGCTGACGGCCCAGGCGGTCGTTGATTCTGGGGTTACCAGTCTCTACGTCAGCATAACCACAGACAGAAACCTTTGCGGTGGGGTTCTCCTTCAGGAAAGCTGCAACCTCTTCGAGCTTACCAGCCTCAGTTTCGCGGATATCCCACTTGTTGATTTCAAAGAAGATATCACGACGGATGTTTCTGATAATGGGCTTCGGCTCCTCGATGGTAACATACTTGTAAATGGTATCGTAGACGATAACATCACGATAGATGTCGTGAGACTCCTCTTCGATAGCCTTACCCAAGTTGATGCGCAGACCAGCCAGAGCGTTGAAATACCAGTCGGGGTTGTCAGCCTTCTTGCTGTTGTACTTGTCAGTCAGGATGTTGGCGTTACCCTCAAGAATCAGCTTGATAGCGGGGCTCAGACGGAAACCGAGCTGGATACCACCACGGCCGAAAGGATTAACCTTAGTGCCATCCCAGAGATACTCCAGATTGTTGATAGAAGTGCCGTAAGCTCTTGTGTCGCGGAGAACACGGTCAATTTCTACAGCCTCGTCGTTATCGAAACCGATGTTGGCACCACCACCAACGAACACAGCGAGATTGAAGAAACGCTCGGGATTCCAGCCACCAATGAGGTCGGTCAGGCTGAAGATCAGGTCAATACCAGGAGCAACATACTTGTACTTGTAAGTATTAGAAGACAGCTCGGCACGATAGTTAGACCACTGGTTAACGAGGCGGGTATTCCAGCCACCCTTAGACTGCCAGCCGTTAACCTGTATGCGACCTGCGAACCAAGGATTAAACTGATAGCCAAGGCCCAACTGAACATTGGGGCTGATCAAATCGCCAAACTTTGCCTCACCCAGTGTGTACTGAGCACCACCCTGCACATCCAGGAACAAGTGAGACTTGAACTTCCTCGTCACTTCCTTGTGATCGAACTCCTGCACGGTGCGCTGGTCAACGCGGTCAACCACTTTTTCCTGGCGCTGTGCTGTAGCCGAAAGGCCCACAAAGGCCAACAGGGCTACCATGAACATTTTCATTTTCATAATTCTTAATATATTAAGTTAATATTTTAGTATTGCTTTTGACTGCAAAAGTACGAAAAGTATTTTAAAATTGCAACAAAAAATCAAAAAAAGTGCGCTTTTAGTGGCTAAAAAGGGGCTTTAAGGCTCAAAAAACCTAAGGGAACCCCTTTTTTAGCAAACTTTTTAGTTATTTATCACTTCATTACGACTTTTTTACCATTTACGATATACATACCCTTCTTGGTAGGTGTTGTCACACGACGTCCTTGCAGGTCATAGATAACATTACCACCGGCGTTGTCATTAGCGATACTATCAATCGCTGTTGGATCAGAATTGTATGTTATAACAAAGGTTCCCATATTTAGGTGGGGGTTGACCTTACACATAGAGGGCGTCACACTGGGATCACCTGCCAGATATTTTCCATAATTGGCGTCACCGAAACAACCTGCTTCACAGAAATAGGTATACATTCCTGGGAAGTTGTTTAGTGCACCAGGTTCCAGCGGTACATCAGGTACAAACCTGATAGCATACGTATCAGCAAATTCAGGATAGTCTTCTGAGAAAGTCGGATAATTTTCAAAGTGTCCTGTCAAAGCACTTCCTCCGACAGTAGTTGTCTGGAATGAAACTATCTTGTTAGGATTAGCCACCAAACCGCTATACCAGTATTTGGAGACATACACTATCAATTCATTAAAGTCTGTAGCCCTATAGTAAGTAAGACCTTCGTCCAGTAAGGGCATGAAGTAGACATATGCATCACAAGTATAATTAAAGTCCTCAGTGACAGGTTCATCGGCCAGAATTTCAAAGACCACTGTAAGTTCCTTATCCTCAACAGCCTTGCCTTCTTCAACTTCGTATGCGAAAGTACCTTTGGGCATAACCAGTGTGTACTTACCTTCAGCAAGTCCCGTCGTGGCAACATTGAATTGGGTATCGGATCTCTTGGAAAGGATAGTTCCTGTAAACGGCACAACCTCACCAGCCTTGTCGCCATCAGCATATTTGAAAACAGGGTTAGCTTCTGTACTGAGGGTGGCCTTTTTAACATTGCCAATGGTCAGCACCAAAGCATCACCAGCGTGAACAGGTGCATTTGGAGACAGTGAGGCAGTAGGTATGATGGTTGTGGGTGAAACAGAGCCACCATCCTGAATAGTAATAGTAGCAGTCAGCTTAGTTTCCTTGACAACCTTACCAGCCGGAACCTCGTATGTGAAAGCACCCTCTTCCATGACGATGTTATAAGAACCTGCCTTCATATCCTTGGTATTTACACTGAACTCGTTGGCTGTCTCAGTTGCTGTCAGGATAGTGCCAGAGAAGTCAACCTTGGTATTATTGAGCTCGTCCTCGGTCTTGTATGTATAGTAAATCTTGGTGGCATCGGCAATAGTTGTCTTTGTAGGACCGTGGACAACCAAGATAGCTTCGTCACCAGCTTTGGCGATAACAGCAGGACGCATGCCAACACTCAGATAAACATAGTCTGTTACATCAACTGGCTCAGTAGTCTCTGTCAGTACGAAAGCACTCGACTTAGAAGCATTAAACACCAAGCCCATATCCGGGTCTGTATCGATGCTCTCCGCATCATAGTTCAGCAGGGCGTATGCAAACTTCTCAATGTCATTTTTCTTACCAAGGCTACCATAGATGGTAAAGAAACCATAGAGATCCTTAGGTTCAACGCCTGTCACGCTGGCAGCGGCAAACTTTGCCAATGTCAGTTTATTGACATAGGTTTCATCATCCGTCAGGTTTTTATTTGAAGTGCCCTCATAGTTCGGCAGGTTCATGGGAATATGCAGGAAGAAACCTTCCTTTGTCTGGAACACAACCATGCCGTCTTCAATTGACTTCACCTTAAAGGCTGCTGCATTACTGGCACTGGTACCTAATAACACCTTCGTCTTTGTATCGTCGAATGTCAGATAAAGCTTCTTACCGGCAGCATTCACACCAGCAATCTTATACCAATTGTCAACAACGGGCAACATCACGGCAGTCTCATTGTACAGGGCATCAATAGCAGCCTGAAGAGCCTCGTCTGTCGGGATATCCGCAGCGTTCACCAATGCCTTAAGGGCCTTATAGCTATCACTCTCAATAGAAGGATAGCCAACCCCAGTCTGTTCCAATAAAGCCCTGGCAGCCTTCATCGTCGGCGTGTCATAGTCATTTGTCAAAACCTCAAAAGGCACTGTCAGTTCGACGTCGTTAACAATTTCGTTCGATCCTACCTCGTATACGAAAGAGCCTTTGGGTATCACCAAAATGTACTTGCCAGCCAGCAATCCCATCGTATTCACATTGAACTCCGTATCAGATTTCGTAGTCAGAATAGCACCTTCGAAGGGAACATTCTCTCCGGCCTTGTCACCATCAGCATACTTAAATACAGGCTGGGCATCAGCAATCAAAGTAGCTTTCAGGACATTCCCAATCATCAATAGCAACTCGTCACCACCTTTTTCTATGGCTTCGCTTGACAATGCTGCCGTAGGTGTAACTTCAACAGGAGCAGACTGTGATCCATCCACAATGTAAGTGAGATTCAGCTTCGGATTCCAACGATAATCGACATCATCAGCCGGGAAATCGTTGTGGAACATCTTCTCGGGAATCTCCACAGTCCATGTCGAAGCATCCACCACATCATGGGTATGACTGATAGTAGCAACCTTATTGTTCACAGACACTGTACCAGCAAACTGAGCCGCACCACCCATCTTAAATTTAACAGTACCAGTACCGGTCTGTACAAAGGATGGGAAGGTCAACTTAATCTCCTTAGGAAGCTGACCGTGAGTAGTGCCATTGGCAGGGTCAACAGAAGTCGGTGTAAAAGTATCACGTTTGGGAACGATGCTAAAGTTAACGGTGATGGGAGAATTTGTGGCACCCTCTGATGTCTCAAACTTTGCACCAGGAACAGAAACGGTATAATCACCTTCGGCTGAGATGGTTTCATCTAAAGAAAGCGTTACAGTACTGCCAGAGGCAGAAGCAGTCATCTCCTTCGCGCCATCGAATGTAGAACCGGTCAAAAGCACCTTACCATTGTTAACCTTGCTCACCGATGTATTGAAATACAGCTTCATCGAATTAAAAGCCGCAACTGATGATCCGTCCGCTGGCTGACTATAAGAGAAGTTTAATGGAGTAGCAGGAGAATTGTATGTTACCGTTATCTTATAGAAGTAAGAATAATCAGTACCATTGTGCATGGTAAGTGAGGTAGGATGTGAATCCTGTGCCGTCCAGGTATTGGTCTGTGTATCAAAACGTCCTGGCATACCGGAGGCCATTCGGAGATTATTATCCAAATAGAACTTTATCGAAGAAAGAGAGCAACCGCCAGAGACGGTGAATTTGATGTCACAACCAAGGCCCAAAGCAAGCATATAATTGTAACCATCATAATAAACCTGAGCACCAATACTACCAGTTTTACTAAAAGTGATAGTAACAGGACCTTGGGTGATTGTTCTATCCGTTATCTGAAGCTTATTACCAACACTTGTACTCGTTGGCAAGTTTGTAATCGGCGGATTACAATTCAATTCTGTGGGCTTGGTGAAATCGAAAGTCGTGGACTGTTCGACCGTCGCCATGCAATGGATGGCACAGAATGTAAGCAGGAGGAAAAGTATTCTCTTCATGTTGCTTTCTTGTTTCTATATAATAAATGTATGAAAATTCTTATTTAGAGATGTTCTTCGTCAATTTCATCCGTAGCAGTCTTGACACAGAGTTTCCACTCACCGTCAATCTTTACGGGGTTGAACATGAACATCGTTTTGGCAGCCGAGCCACCAGTCTGCTCAGCTGTACGGAACGTCACCTCATACTTCACATCATTGCAGCCTTCCAGCATGAATGAGTAGTACTGACGCTCGTACTCCTGAACAGGGAATAACTTGAAACGCTTCTGAAGACGTTTCTTATATTCGTCGGAAAGAGGCTTCAACTCCTCTGTGGAGTCATTATATTCATAAAGAGATGCTAATACCTGGTCAATCTTCTTACCTTTTAACTGCTCCATAGCATTGTCGCAAATCTGGAGCATCTGAGTTGTATCGTTAGAAGTTAGCATGCTGCGGAACTCCTCAACACGCTCTTCGCGAGACTTATTCTTGTTAGAACATGCAGTAGCCATCATTAACACAGCTACAGCCATCAGGATGTAATTAAACTTATTCATCTTTATTAAAATAACTATTGAAAGTGGAAAAAGAGAGTGCGTCCGCTCTCTGCGAGACGCACTCTCTTATTAGAGCTTTAGATTATATTTGAAATAACCTGTTACTATTCTTAGGGTTTGGGAGTTGTACGGCCATGAGTGGTATCGATGTGCCACCTTGTGCAGTACTTCTGAGAACCCCACTCGTAGAAGATAGTGATCGGGATGAGTACATCGAACTCAGTCACGTTGTCACCATTGTTCTCGTAGTAGATAGAACCGAAGCGAGACAGTCTGCTCTCATTACGTGGGCTGATACCCATGTACTGCTCGATAGCGCTCTCCTGAGAAGCAGGTACATACTGCCAGAGCTTCCAGTCGTCTGCAGGAGCGACACCCTGGATGCGGTTACCCTTCTGATCCCATCCGAGACCGAAGATGTGGTATGCCTGATCCATGTACGGCTCACCGACGAACAGACGAACCTGTGTAGAGATGGTGCTCATCTTCACGAACTTCTCCGGATCAGTCTGATGCATGTTGGTCCAGATATTGCTCGGATCCATGTCAACACCGATACCCTTCACATTGTAGTAACCCCAGAACCACCAGTGGTTGTCATACATGTAACCCTGATGTGTCTTGTCACCACGCCAATCGAAGAGCTTCAGGTAGTCGAGCAGATAGATCGTGTTCTCACCTGTGTTAGCATCCAGAGCAGCAGGAATCTTAGTCAGATCGAGGTTGATAGGACGCTCCCAAGATGCGATGAACGTAGCAAGCGGAGTGTACTTGTGAGGATCTGCAGGTGCTGCAATGTACTTAGTGAGACCATTTGCAGTGCACTCGAACTCATAGACGTCACCATCAGTTACATGGAATCCAGTCTGAAGTGCATCGTCAAGAGCCTTATTGTACTCGTCGTGCTTCTCCTGCTCAACATACAGAGCAACATCGCAACCATTGTTAGCAACAACACCAACCCAAGCACGGAGCTGCTTGTTGATGAACTCACGCTCATGCTCGAAGTCGCAGCCAATAACTTGCTCATTGGCATCACGCTTAACAGGATAACCCAGAGCGTTCAGGACGTCGTAAGCAACGAGGTTCTCAATAGCATTACCAGCTTCAACATCAGCAGCAGTTGCACCGATAGGCAAATAGTGAATCAGCTCGAACGAACCAGCCTTTGTATAAGTAGAAGGATCCTTCTCATACTGCTCGTACTTCACGAACTTAGCAATAGGAGTATACTCACCAGTCTTCAGGTTCTTAGCATACAGGATAGTGTCGTTGAATACACCGTCGTTGTACTTGATAGCACACTTCTGGAGAATGCCCTTCAGGTCAGCGTCAGTCTTAACGTCAGCCTTGTCGTAGCTGGGATCCCAAATGTGACCCATGTGAGTATCCTTGATATCAACAATGTGCTTGTGGAAATTGACATCAGTCTGCATCTTAGGATAAGTGTGCTTCGGAGTTCCAATGTGATCATTGTCCCACCACTCAGAATTGTTAAGCTTCATGTTAACATACTTATCGGGAGCAATCTGGCGCATACCACCCTTGTTCTGCTGGTTGCCACCAATTACAGACATGTTACCAGTCTGCCAGTGGATGTAACCTGCATCAGGATTCTGGTTAATGTTATTAACATTGTAAGTATCCCATGCTACACCATTACGATAGTCACCACGCTTAGAGAAGCTGCTGCCGAACTCAGTCAGGCTATAGCTGCTGGTCTTCTCAGGAACGTACTTACAGAACAGCATGTTCCAAGTGTCAACGTTACGGTAGTTGTGAACCTTACCATCGAGAGATGCAGGAATACCGAATACACGGTTCTGGGGAACGGTCAACTCAACGTATGCCTTGCTATCAGCGTTCGGCATTGCAGCAGCATCACCATTCTGAGGAGTAATGATGTACTCAGCCAGACATACACTACCCGGCTTCTTGTAACCGTCGATCATAGTCTTAGCAGTGATCTTGTAGTTCTTCGGAGCGAAGAAGTACTTAGCATGACCGCAATAAACATCCCTAGGACCTTCAGTCTTAGTCAGAGTGAACTTGTTCGTAATAAGCGTAGAGCTCATCTGGTTAGTCCAACGCTCATCCTTAATAGTGCTGACAGCGGCATTACCCGGAGCCATGATGTCGAAGATAACACCTGACCAACCACCCTGCGGTGTATAGCTAACACCAGTACCATTCTGGTAGTTGAACCAGTAGTTGTTGTTCTTCTCCTTATAGCTGTAAGCATAAGCCTCACGTCTCAGGTTCAAGGTCATCTTAACCCACAGATAAGGATACGGTGAGCTATAATTGTTGACCTCACGACCACGGTGAGCATACTCATAATCGACGTCCTTAGCAGCAAATGCGAACCAACGGGTAACCTTTACGCCAGGACCACCAGGCAGAGCATCGGGATTGTCATGAGTCAGGTACTCAATTTCCTCCTCAGACAGAGTCCAAGAGAAGATGTGGTTAGTTGTACCTTCACCATTCGGGTAGTAAACAGCGTTACCGAGGTCATCATTCTCGAACTTGTTGCTGGTTTCAGGAGCAGCGAAGCCACGCTCGGGAGGAGTACCACCATTACCATAGATATCAGTACCGAAGTTGAAGAGCTTCAGCTCATAACCACGCATGTGAGTATCACGAACACCAGGAATGAATACCTGATAAGCCATCGGAGTCACATACTTCTTATCGTTGTCGTCAACAACAGCGTTACCTTCCTTACATACTGCCCAGAAGTAATCGTCGAACGACAGAATCTCCATACCGGTATTGTCAACAGAAGGATCAATCTTGAAGCGTCCCTGGAGAGCATCCTGCAGGATGTACTTAGAGAATTCAGCCCATGTTGTGAAGTTGCTAACAGGATCACAGAGGTTGAAGTTCTTGTCATACTCAGGATAACCAGTGATGTTCAGGTTCAGCGGAGTGTAGTTGATGTGGAGCAGAATGTAACCATCGAGCAACACGTCACCCTGCTCGTTCTTCAGCATAACGCGAACCAGCGGCTCACGGTCAACAGAAGTGGTTGAACGAGTATTGATGGGATAGCCCTGAGCGTCAACGCTCTTAGCGATAACGATACCAGTCTGGTCGGTAGTCATGTTCCAACCATCAATACGCTTGTCGGTACCTTCTTCCATACCATCACACCAGCTCTTGAACGAAGCATAACGAGAATCGCGAGTACCGTTAGTACTGTTCAGGTAGTCAACAAATTCAAACTCGTAGTGCAGACCCCAAGCAGCCTCGTCACCATAGTGCAGAACACCAAGGTCATAAGACAGCGGGTTGTAGATACCAGGAATCAGCTCGCGCTTCTTCAGGTTCTCACGCAGATAGTGTACACCGAGATAAGGACGCAGGTCAATACCCTCGGCATCCTGACACATCAGCTCAAGAGAAGCACCATCGGGATCAGCCAGAGCTTCCTGAGGAGTATCCCAGATGTGAATACGGTTGTTGTAACAGTTGTTGTTCTCATCGAGAGCCCAACCTTCCTCATCACCGATACGTGTGCCATCACCACCGTGGAAGTGGTTAATCTTCGGCTCAATGTACATGGGCTTCTTGTCCCAGATCAGACCTTCGAGCATCACGTGAGTAGGAACAATCAGAGCATAGTCTGAAGTAATCTTCTCGTCAGAGCTAGCCTTCATCTGCAGAGCAACGGTGTTGTCTGTGTTGTTACCACCCTGATAATCATAGCGAGTCCAGCCGTACCAAGAACCATAGAGAGCATCACCCTCCCAATACTTGTTGACAGCACCATTGTATTCGTCGTTGTTAGCATAAGGACCAGCAGGATCATTAGGAAGATCACACTGAGTGTCAGTGTTACCGGTATGCATCTCATGACCACCAGTAGTACCAGACTGATTCTCAGGATAGCTAACGTTACTGTTAGTATTACCGTTCGGGTTGATAGTCTCGTCGGTAGGCCATGGAGCCAGACGATCGGGATGCTCAATCTGAATACCTACGTAAACAATACCAGTACCATCCTTGCGGAATACCTGCTTGTTGGGAACACCAAGGCTGGTGCGCCAAGAAGTCTGCTTGTAAATCTTGAAGAACTCTGCAGGAGAAGTAATATTCAGCTTAGCAGCAGCAGCACGAGTGTTGTAGTAAACTACATCGGGCTCCAGAACATTGAATGCAGGAGCATTAGCAGTGTAGTCAACAGAAGCGCTTGACGGATTCAGGTGATACTCAACCTCCCAAGCGGGACCATAGATCCACTCATCAGCAGCCCAAGTAGGCTCATAATACCAAATGCGATGATCAGGATCAGCATCAGCAGCACCGCGCACATACTTACGGATAATCTGGTTACCAGTAGAAGTACCATCATAGTACAGCTGACGACCGAGAGAGTTGGGATAGAAGTCACCCTGTCTGGTATACTTCTGGATATCCGAACTCTTCTGGGTGTAAGAATTACCCTCGGGGAAAGAGATGTCCTGACGTGTCTGCTCATCAACTGCAGGAGCTTTCTCAGCAGTGTGATGAGAGATATTCAGCCAATTCTCAGGAATACGTTGCCATACATGAATGGTGTCACCAATCCAAGGATACTCGATGCTCTCAATACCGTCAAGGTAGAGATGAGGAACGAATACCATAGCCTTGAGGTCAGAAGACAGAGAGATGGTAACCATCTTCAGGTCGCCCTCGCCGCCCTGTACACCATACAGATACAGATACTCGTCAGTCTTAACAGCGGTAATCACGTTAGAAGGAGTGTCCGTGCTAACAGTGAACTTAATGGTGGTGTGCTGAACGAATACACCGTCCTTGTACAGGTCGAAGCAACCAGTCTCTGAGTTGGGCACGTAGTAGATACCCTCACCAGCGTTAGTTCCAGGCTCGCCCTTAGTACCAAGAGCATAGTACTCGGTCTTTACACCGTCACGATACCAATAACCGTCGGTACCGATTTCCCATACGGTACCGTCCTTGCCAACGACGCCGGGATCACCCTTGTCACCCTTGTCGCCCTTGTCGCCCTTAGCGCCAGTTGCGCCAGTTGCGCCAGTTGCACCAGTAGCACCGGTATCACCCTTGTCGCCCTTTTCGCCCTTGGCACCGTTTACGATGTCATAGGACTGATCGTTGCTCAAGGTGATTCTGATACCGCCAGTACCGTCTGTCAGCTTAGTCACGCTCTTGATAACAGCGCCATTGTTGATGGCAGTCTGAATGTCGTTGAGCGATTTCTTCAGCTGATCGATCTGAGCCTGCAAGTCCTTGATGTCGTCATCGTAGTCCTTACAAGACACAAACGAACTTGTGGCAGCAAAGAACATTGCTACCATAAGCATTGCACTCAAAATCTTTTTGTTCATACGATTTGAATTTAATTAATTAATAAAAAAAGAAGTTATATACTCTATTCTCTCACAGTTTTTAGACGCATCTCCCCCAAGGAGCCACGTTTTTGGGTGCAAATATAGGCATTAATTTGATAACTTGCAAGGATTTTTGCACATTTTTTTAAAAAAGTGCCGAAAAAAATGACTTTTTTGGGGTTTTGAGGTGTAAAAGGGCCATTTTTGAGCCAATTTTTTGTTTTTTTTAATAGAATCGCTTGCATTTGCTTTTAATTTACCAAATTTTCACTATACCTTATTTATATATATAAAAAGGCGAAGGCCTCAAGTTACGAGTTGACGGTCGGCACTCACCACCGTCTGGTTTCAAGTTTTATGTTTCACGTTTCATGTTTAAAGTTCAAAGTTCAAATGAAAGGCGGGGCACTGCTGCTCCGCCTGGTACCCAGACCCGGGCTCGAACCGGGATGGGTTTCCCCACTGGTGTTTGAGACCAGCGCGTCTACCGATTCCGCCATCTGGGCTTTTGCGGGTGCAAAATTACAAATAAAAATTAAGAAAGAAGAAGGAACCATGAAGAATTTTAAAAAAAAATGTCTTTTTTTGTCTGATAAGGATTTTTTTCGTAACTTCGTAGGCGATTTAGGAATTAAGAGTTAACATATGGAGCCAAACAACCAAAACTATTGTGTCATCTTGGCAGGAGGTAAGGGAAGAAGGCTTTGGCCTTGCAGTCGTGAGAAATGTCCGAAGCAGTTTGTCGACTTCTTCGGTGTGGGTCGCACCCAGCTACAGCAAACCTTCGACCGCTTTACCCGCATACTTCCGAAAGAGAATATATTTGTTTGTACGAACCGTGAGTACGCACCGATTGTTCGCGAGCAGTTAGCAGACCTTCACGAAGAGAATCTGATGGTGGAGCCCGTTAACCGTGGCACTGCACCGAGTGTGGCATGGGCCAACATGCGTATCTGCCGGAGAAACCCTCAGGGCAATGTGGTGATAACCCCTTCTGACCAGTTTGTGTTGAACGAGGATGCCTTCTACCGGAACATGGAAGAGGCCCTCATGTTTGTATCGTGCCACGACATGCTGTTAGCCTTGGGTGTTACCCCTACCCGTCCAGAGCCTGGCTACGGTTACATTCAAAAAGGCGAAGAGATTCCACGCAGCGAAGCTTCGGAGGTGATAGGAATGGCAGACGCTAAGCCCAACGTCTTTCAGGTACAGTCGTTTGCCGAGAAGCCAGAACGTCAGTTTGCACAGATGTTCATGGACTCTGGGGAATTTTTGTGGAACACAGGAGTGATTCTCTCCAACGCCAATTACCTACGCGACTGTTTCCGCCAGCTGTTTCCCGATGTGCCCTACCGCTTCGAGGAAAATCTGACGGATTACACTATTGAGCAGGAGATGGCCTTCGTGAATGAGCATTACCCAGCCTACCCGAACCTCAGTATCGACCAAGGCGTTCTTGAACATTGCGAGAACGTCTGTGTGATGCGATGCGACTTCGGCTGGGCCGACCTTGGCACATGGCATGCCATCTACGAATGTAAGAGTAAGGCAGAGGGCGACAATGTCGTGGTTGACTCAGAGGTGATGCTTGAGGATTCGCACAACAACGTCATCAAGTTGCCGAAGGGCCGACTTGGCGTCATCAATGGTCTGGACGGGTACATTGTCGCCGAAGAAGGCAATGTACTGCTGATTTGTAAGAAGGGCGACTCGTCGGCACTGGTGCGCAAATACGTCAATGAGGTCAAGATGAAATACGGAGAAGAGTATGTATAGAATTTGGAGTTAAGAATTACGAATTAAGAATTATCGGCTTGCCGATTAAGAATTATAAATTTAGAATTAAAGATTAATCATCAACCATGGTTGTCGGGCTGGATGCGAAACGTATTGTCAAGAATGGCACAGGACTTGGAAGCTACGGGCGAACGCTCGTCAACGACCTGATACGGCGGAACAACGGAGAACTGGACCTTCGGCTATATGCACCCGACGAGGGACGCGCCGAGTTGCAGGGACAGGTTTTGGAGGGTGCAACGTGGTGCTATGCTGACCGCCGAGGGGAAACTTCGGTGCACGATCCTGGACAACAGAAGGAACACACGAGGCACAGCGGGCTTTGGAAGGCCTGGTGGCGGACACGGGGAATCATCAAAGATCTTCAGCGGGACGGTGTACAGGTATATCACGGTCTATCTGGTGAATTGCCTATCGGCCTGCGAAAGGCCGGCATCCAAGGCGTGGTGACAATCCACGACCTGATATTCCTACGGCATCCAGAATACTACCATTGGATAGACACGAAGCTGTACGCATGGAAGTTCCGCCAAACGCTACGCGAGGCAGACCACATCATCGCTATTAGCGAACGCACCCGGCAAGACATCATAGAATTAGGCGGCGAGGAATATGCCGATCGTATCAGCGTCATTTACCAGAGTTTTGCACCCAGGTTCTCCACAGAGGTCTCGGCAGCGAAAAAAGCCGAAGTCCGCGAACGCTACGGCCTGCCGATGCGCTTTGTGCTAAACGTCGGGACGATTGAACGGCGCAAGAACCTGTTATTACCTGCTGAAGCGATAGACCTGCTGCCGCAAGACCTGCACTTAGTGGCCGTAGGCAGACAAACCGATTATGTCAGGGAGTTGCCCCAAAGCGAGCGTCTCCACCTGTTGAGTGGTGTGCCTGACGAAGATCTGGCAGCCATCTATGCTTTGGCAGAGGTCTTCGTGTACCCATCACGTTACGAAGGTTTCGGCATACCCATTATAGAGGCTATTGCCGCCGGTTTACCCGTAGTGGCATGTACGGGGTCATGCTTAGAAGAAGCTGGAGGTCCGAACAGCCTTTATGTGAACCCTGACAATGCGATAGACATGGCGGAAGCCATCAAGATGTCGATGAAAGGAGCACGCAACCGCGAAGAGCGCATCCTCAAGAGCCGAGATTATATCCGCCGTTTCGAAGGGAAGGATGTTGCCGGGCAGGTAATGGAGGTTTACAAGGAGTTAAGAGTTAAGAATTAAGAGTTAAGAGTTGTCGGCTACGCCGATTAAGAATTGAGAGTTAAGAATTAACCGTGAACGTTAGAATTTATAGGCGGCCTGAAGGGAAATATCGGTCTGGGAGGAACCGTCAATCTGTTGATAGCTGGAAGAGATGACTGCTCGGTCAAAGTAGTCGGTGACACCCACCTTGGCTGAGAGGGTCAGACGACGCAGTTTAGCACTTGCCATAAAAGCATATCGGATGCCATGACCATAATAGGCAGGAAAGGAGAAGTCATAGCGCACTGAACGCTCATACTGATAGAGGCGGCTGTCGTAGTCGTCACTACGGAACCATCCTACGTTGGCGTGCAGTTGCAGCCAACGGTAGTTCCAATCGAACTGCTGGCTTACCATGATGCCACGACTGTTAACCTGCCCCGACAGGATGGTGCCGTCAACCTGGGTCTGGAGACCAATCAAGCCAGTATAGCGGAAAAGCAGGCGGGAGCGATGTTCGTAGCGATTCTGAATGAACGTCTTGTCGTCATTGTCTTGTTGACGGATGCGAAATCGGTATCGGCCTTCAAAATTACACCTATTTATATATACGCGCGCGAAGAGCAATGCATCAAGGGCATCGCTGGAGTCGCTGACACGGTAGCGTTTCCATGGGAAATGAGCGTAATCGACATATCCTTGCAATGAGAATTTACGCGAAGGCGTCCATGTTGAGCCAACATACAGACCATGTTCGTTCTGGGTGGAAGAACCCTCACCGAAACTCTGGGCATGGAAGGCCGTATAGCGCTTGTCGTAATAGCGATGCAAAGCCATCAACGTCACCTGCTCCGTAGCCCGCCAGCTGAAGACGTTGAGCGTAGCAAGTGCGCCGTCAGCGTTAACAGCCGTCTCGCCTGAGAACGAAATGGCAGCATTGGTATAACCGTAGTCAAGAGAGGCATTACAGAAGTTCTTGCCCTCCTGGGCATAACGCCGATAGTCGCTTGATTTCTGCGGAAACAACGAGGGGTTGAAATGGGAATACACAAGGTTAAGGTTAAAATAGGTGAGGGACGAGGAGAACGACGAGGAGAGATCTCGGCGCGTGGAGCCAGAGGAGGGAGTAAGCGAGAGGCGTAGACCGAGGTCGGTAAGATGGGTATTATTCTTTTTGCCCATCTCAGTAGGGGTACGGTGGTAGCCATCGGTGACAATGGTTCGTGCCGTTCCGTCGCTGTTCAGGGTAGCGTCAAGCGGTCGGTATGATGCAAAAGCCGTCAAGTGCCAGCTGTCAGCCAGCCGGACCGTGGCTGCTGCGCCTCGGAGATAGTTCTGTGACGAGCGTGAAGCATGGGCTGTAAGCACATGGGAACTACGACCCATCGACTGCAGAGAAGCCAGTTTTCCTAAATAGAATCCCGTATTCATAACCAGTCCCATGCCCATCTGCACTCGGTACATACCCACATTAAACTCTTCCAACCGCCCTATGTCACGCAACTGGAAATAATAGTTATAGTGGTCATAACCCAATTTATTGTCGTTGGAAAAGAAAGGTTCGCCCGCATCTTGCGCGGCAGTCAGACCAAATTTTATCTGGTTGTTATAGGTAAACTGGTAACGCAAATCGTGCCGATAAGGATAGCCCAAATAACCATCCTTATCACCCTTCCGCTCATAGCATGGAATCTTGCCTGACAGCATGATATTATGTTTGCCAAATTTCTTTACATTTTCAAGCGTCGGCCACACCTTTTTCGGGACTTCTTCGCCTGCTTCGACAAAGTGTTTAAGTAGCTCTCGAGTGTGATAATCGATGCTGGTCACCATGGTCAGTTCGTTCACGGAGCGAACAGGACCATAACGATAGACATAAGCCATGATATCTTCCACCTGACGAGCACTGAGAAACGGCAATTGTTCCAGCTGGTCACGCGTCATCTGATTCAGGTTTATTGGATGCTCGGCAACGGCTTCTAACTCCTCCATGGTCTGTTCGACGTCAGTACCATCCAAATCCTCATTCATGATCCAGTCTTGAACAGTCTGACGCCAGTCTGACTGTGCAGCAACAGGAGCAGCAACAAGACAAAACAGGATGAGAACAAGGTACTTCATAGTTCGGGGGTATTTGCCTACAACTGTCCAGACTCAACCATTAGCACGACACGCTCAGTAAGGCGGTCAACACCCTCGGCGTCATACTCTTTTTTCAGCGACGCACCGAAAGCCCAGGCAAACGCCTGATAGAAACCAGCCCGAACAGGACCGAGAAAGGCCTGAATGAGTTCATAGCTTGACGAATTGCTCTCACGATAAATAAGTTTGATAAGCAGCTTGCCCTGCGAATAAGTCAGCTTCTTCATGCGTGGTTTATACTCCTTCATGATGCTTTGTTCCACCCTTTTCATGTGAGCCTCTTTCGACTTCTTGTCGGGCAGTGTTTCAAGATATTCCGCCGTCTCCATCATTATCATGTTGGCCTCCTTGGCTATGGGCAACACTTTCTTGACGTTGTTGACCAGCCGCATATAGGCACGAGCCTGTTTCTTACTGCTGAACGATATGGGTGGATAGACATAGACATTATTCATCTCCATATACTGGATGCTGTCACCTCCTTCAAAGACCTTGCCTACCCTCACCGTAGGCACAAAGCTTGGGCTGTCCATATCGACCTTTTCCTGTTGGGCCGACATGGATGCTGGCAGCAGCAGTAACAGCAGCAGTATTTTCCTCATCTTTATTCAGAATATATCAGCTGCACCAAAGTCTGACCCACAGCCTTCAGTGTATTCTTATCCAGGTGCATCATGTCGTCGTAAACCGTATGCCACGTCGGACCGAACGAGCTCTGTGGACAATCCGGGTAATGGCTGATGATGTCGATACAAGGAATGCCTGCAACCTCGTTTACGGGGACATGATCGTCGGTGACATAGCCCATTCCCTTGTTGACAAAAACGCTGCCATAACCTAAGGCGCTGGCTGCCTGCCAGACTTTGCCAACCACCTTCTGCGCATACTGCAGCGAGTAACCCTCATAGTAGAATTTGGCGCCCTGACCACCCACCATGTCGAGCAATATGGCATAGCTATAGGAAGGAGCAGTTGATGAGCGGTGAGCGGCCCAATACCTAGAGCCCAATGCCCACGAATCAGCATCTGACTCGTTTGCCCATTGCGGCACGCCCCAGTCCTCAGCATCGAAACAAATGAAGTCGACCGTCACCCGCGCCGAGTCGTTCTGCTGTAATTGGCGTGCCAATTCCAGCATCACCGCCACGCCAGAAGCACCGTCGTTTGCCGCCATGACGGGTTTACGCCAATTGGCCGAATCGGGGTCGTTATCAGCCCATGGACGACTGTCCCAATGGGCACAGACAAGGATGCGGGGCTTCTGGGACGAACTGCCGGAAGCAGACTCTGACGACGATGGTTCAACCGTCGCAGAATCTCCTGGCACTGGGGCATAGGCATAAATATTAGTACTGCGCAGTATGGTGCCGTCATAGCCTTTCAGGTCGGCCTTTTGCATTTCAACCTGACAGCCGTATTGTCTAAACTTCTGTTCTATCCAAAGCGCACAGCGTTCATGAGCTTCGCTGTTCATAGTACGCGGGCCGAAGTTGCATTGTGCAGCGCAAAAAGCGTATGCCGAATCAGCATCAAAATCAACTGCTACCACCGTCTGCTTACTTTGCTGACTCTTCTTTGTTGTGCTGCAGCCGAAAAGGACAAAAGCCACTAAAAGAAAAGAAATGTATTTCATCTTCATCTGTTTTACCGTCTTACCATTTATACTCTGACCTTCTGCACCTGTCCCATGACGCGGAGGAAGTTGCCGCCCCATATTTTCTGGATGTCCCGCTCACTATACCCTCGTGCCATGAGCTGGCGGGTAAAGTTCAACATTTCCGACGAGCTGGCCAGTCCACGGATGCCGCCATCACCGTCAAAATCGGTACCGATGCCTACATGGTCGATGCCCATCACCTGTATAGCATGTTCCAGGTGGCGCAAGGCATCAAGTACGGTGGCCTCACCGTCCTGAACCAGGAAGCCATTATATATCGTCACCTGCATGACACCGCCTTTTGCAGCCAAAGCACGCATCTGGTCGTCCGTCAAATTACGGGGATGGTTGCACAACGCCCTGCAACTGCTATGACTACAGACGATAGGCTGCTGACTGATGTCCAGTGCATCGTAGAAACTCTTCTCCGAGGCATGACTCAGGTCGACCATGACGCCGAGGCGGTTCATCTCACGAATGACTTGTTTTCCAAACTGACTGACACCATTATGCGTATTACACCCACGGGCCGAGTCACAAATATCGTTGTCGCCATTGTGACAGAGAGTCATATAGACGATACCTCGCTGGGCAAAATGGTTCAGGTTCTGCAACTGGCCATTCAGCGCCAGTCCGTTTTCAATACCGAGCATAATGCTCTTGCGTCCTTGACGCTTGTCGGCATAGAGGTCTGCAGGCGTACGGGCTATGCTGAGGTAGTTTCTATTTTTCTCGACGAGTGCTTCTATCTTGTCGAAAATCAAATCGGCATATTCCACGGGACCAGCCACATCGAAGTCGACCTTCGACGAGAACGTCTCGCCAATCTTCGGCTGTGGCAAATAGGCCACCATGATGGTTGCATCCTGCCGACCTTCTGTCATCTTATGCAGGTCAACCAATATGCGTGAGTCACGACTGCCAAAGTTTACGCCCTGGGGGAAGAACATAGGGGTATCACAATGCGTGTCAAGTGTCAGAACGCGACGATGCAACCCACATACTTCATGATAATGAGCAGCCTGTCGAACAAGCCACGAGAAGAGTGGCGCACCCTCATCTTCTGACATACATTCGGGGTGCCATTGGACGCCAAGAATGCTCTTAAACTCCCTGCTCTCTATCGCCTCGATGATACCATCCGAGGACTTCGCAACAACCCGAAAACGGGGACCAGAATCTGCAACTGCTTGATGATGAAAAGAATTTACAAACAACTGACCGTCTGAGAGCTGGTCTTGATAGATATTATATAGGGTAGAATCCTGGTCTATCATCACGGAATGAGTGGGCTCACTACGGTCTGCATCTTGCGAGTGACGCACCTTTGCAATATCGCTGATGTCTTGGTTGACCTTACCTCCCAAAGCCATCACCAAGGTCTGAATGCCCCGGCAAATGCCCAGCATGGGAATCTGACGGTTATAGGCCAGCTGTGTGACAAGCAGTTCCGGAAGGTCACGCTCGCTGTTAATGCCTCCCAAACGAGGCGAGGGCTCTTCACCAGCATACAAAGGGTTAAAGTCAGCACCACCACTCAGGAGCAGACCATCCAGACGTTCCAATGTATTGATCAGGACATCCGTATCTGCAACGGGAGGAATGATTACCGGCACACCTCCGGCACGCACGACAGACTTGTAATAGCCTTCGGCCAGTTGACACGACTGTTCACTATAGTTACCTGTAATGCCTATTACAGGTTTCTTGCTGGCTTCCGGGAATGAGGCATAGGCCTCCGCAAGACGAGACTGCCAAGAGAAGCGGTTTTTCATATTTTATTCATCAATAGTTACTGGTATCTCACGCTTGATACTCTGCTCCAGAGATATCAAAGTCTCCGTAGCCACCACGCCGGGGATGTCCTGCAAGCGGCCATTCAGAAGGTGCATCAGCTGTTCATTATCACGGGCATAAAGCTTCACCAGCATGGTGTAGGGTCCCGTAGTGAAGTGGCATTCTACAACTTCAGGTATCTTTTGCAGACACTCCACAACATCCTTGTACATAGAGCCACGCTCCAGCGTGATGCCGACATAAGTACAGGTGGAATATCCCAGGCTCTTAGGATTGACGTCAAAACCACTGCCCATGATGACGTCACCCTCTATCAGGTGCTGCACTCGCTGGTGGATGGCAGCGCGTGAGACATTACATTCGGTGGCAACATCCTTAAAAGGAATGCGTGCATTCTTGGACAGAATGCTGAGGATTTTTTTGTCTAAGTTGTCTATTTTATCCATTGCTTATTGTTTGATTATGGAGTTACTATGTTACAAAAAGTAAGCAAAAGTACGCATTATTATTGAATTATGCAACATTTTCCCCACAAAAAACGCGCAAAGGATGCTTTTTTAGTGACTTTTATCCATTTAGCGTTTACGAATGAGTGTCAAACCGTCGCGCAAAGGGAGTATGACACGCTCTACCCTATCGTCACGCCGAACATAGTCGTTGAAGGTCTCAATGCCTTGAGTCTGGGCATCGCGGCTATAGGCGACATCAACCACATGTCCATCCCACAACGTGTTGTCAGCCAAAATAAAGCCTCCTGGTCTGAGCACGGTGAGCACCATTTCATAGACTTCGCGGTAGGTACGCTTGTCGCCGTCCATAAATGCCATATCAAAGGTGACGCCGAGCTTAGGAGCCTCAGTCACGGCATCGCCAATTAGAAACCGTATCTTGTCGGCAACGGGCGACTGCTCTATCCAAGGGCGGGTGAAATCTTCTTGTTCGTCATTGATTTCAAAAGTGTACACCATGCCACCCTCTTCCAGACCTTCGGCCATGCAAATGGCAGAATAACCACTGAACGTTCCTATTTCCAGGATGTTTTTCGGTCTAATCATGTGTACCAGCATCCGCAACAGCCGTCCTTGCAAATGGCCGGAAGCCATTCGCCCATGCAACATGTGGATGTTGGTAGCCCGCCAGAGTCTGTACAAATACTCCGGCTCTGGGTCTATATGACGCTCTATGTACTCCTCAATCGTCACCGCTTCCCATCATTCCTTCATTTCTACATTTACATTTCTTTCATTCCTTATTTCTTTCATTTCTCATTTGAGACAACGCCTCTATTGCCAATCGGTAAGAGTCCAGCCCAAAGCCACAAATGACTCCCTTGCAAGCGGCCGAGATAAAGGAATGATGGCGGAACTCCTCGCGCTGGTGGACGTTGGAGATATGCACCTCGATAACGGGGCACTTCAACGAACGGATACAGTCGTGAAGAGCCACAGAAGTGTGGGTATAGGCACCTGCATTGAGTACCACGCCGTCAAAGCTAAAGCCCACCTCCTGCAACTTATTGATCAGTTCTCCCTCAACGTTGCTCTGGTAGTAGGCTATCTCCACGTCAGGATAGTGTGACTGCAACTGGGGGAGATACTGCTCGAACGACGAACTGCCATAAATACCCGGTTCACGGACGCCCAACAGGTTTAAATTCGGTCCATTAATGATTTGGATTTTCATATTTCATTTTATTTTATTACCTTTGCATCGGCAAAGGTACAAATAAGCAAGCGAATAACCAAATTTATTTGGCTTTTTCCTGACGTAAGTGCCTTCTATAAAAGAAAAAGGTCAAATCATAAAATGGAAACGAACAAGCATACACCCACTAACATCGTCAGGGCCTACAGCCGTTATCTGAAGTTGCAACGGGGCTATTCCAAGAATACCCTCGATGCCTACGAGCGCGACTTGCTGAAACTGCTCAACTACTTAGAGCAGGAAGATAAGCACGTTTTGGACGTCGAACTGTCCGACCTCCAACAGTTCGCGGCATCGCTACACGACATTGGCATCCATCCACGCTCACAATGCCGCATACTCAGCGGTGTACGTTCATTCTTCCGTTTCCTGCAATTAGACGGCTACCGTGAAGACGACCCGACAGAGCTATTGGAATCACCCGTCCTGGGCGAGCACCTGCCAGAAGTGCTCTCGGCCCAGGAGGTAGACCTGTTGGAGAACAGCATTGACCTCTCAAAATGGGAGGGTCAGCGCAACAAGGCTATCATCGAAGTGCTCTTTTCCTGCGGACTACGCGTCAGCGAACTGGTACAGCTGAAACTCAGCAACCTCTATCTTGACGAACAGTACGTCCGCGTCTTCGGAAAGGGTTCCAAGGAGCGTCTCATCCCCATCTCGTCAAAAGCCATCAAAGAGTTGGACTACTGGTTTATGGACCGTAACCTCATGACCATCAAGCCTGGCGAGGAAGACTATGTCTTCCTAAACCGTCGTGGCAGCCACCTTACGCGTACCATGATACTAATCATGATTAAGCAGCAGGCCAAAGAAGCCGGGATTCAGAAGACCATCTCCCCCCACACCCTGCGACACTCCTTTGCCACATCACTTCTTGAAGGTGGTGCAGACCTTAGGGCCATCCAGGCCATGCTGGGCCATGAATCCATAGGCACGACAGAAATTTACACCCACATCGACATGAGTACCCTGCGCCAGCAGATTCTCGAACACCACCCCCGTAACATGAAAAAGCGGTAAGCATAGCATCACAACTAAAATATGCTGCCATCAGTGGAAAATTGTCCATTTCCCATTGTTTATTGGATTTTTTTTGTACCTTTGTATCCCATAAGAACATAATAAACGAAAAATGAACAAGGCAATGATTGCTTTCGTCCTGTGCTGCTGCATGATTTCGTGCACCAAGGACGAAGCCCCGAACAATGAGTGCGACATCGAGAGTGCCTGGGTGGAAGGCTCGGAACTGGAGAAGATTTTCTACGATACGGCAGAGATGCGCAAAGAGAACATCAGCTCGAAAGAGACGAGTATCACGTTTGTCGTGCGCTCAATGGCAATGGTGCCAACGGAGATTCCAGTATACTTCAAGATTACCTCCAAAGCCACCATCGAACCGGCAAGCGGCTCGCCGCAGGATTTTACGAAAGGGTCTGTCACCTACACCGTCACCTCTGAGGACGGACAATGGAAGCGTACCTACAAAGTCGCATTTACGGAGCCCATGCTGCCCAAGAGCAGGCACTCGTTCGAGTATGCAGACACGGCGGGAGGCGGTATTTTCATCAAGAACTGGTATCATCAGTTTTATGAGATTGACGAGTACGGCGAGACCCAGAGACTCTGGGCGTCGGGCAATCCCGGCTTCGCCTTGACATTGTTTTCCGGAGCTGGGCCCGAAGAGTTCCCAACCTATATGTCTGATGCAGGGTTTGAGGGTAATTGCGTACGCTTAGAGACGATGTCCACAGGAGAACTTGGTAAGAGCATGGGCAAGCCCATCGCTGCAGGCAACCTCTTCCTGGGCAAGTTTAACGTAGACATGTCTGCGATAGACCCGCTGAAAGCTACGGAGTTTGGCGTGCGGTGGGACAGGGAACCAGTGCGCATCACAGGCTATTACAAATACAAGCCAGGAAAGGACTTCACTAACGCTGAGATGGTCATCGATCCCAACCGTACCGACGAAGCCAGTGTCTACGCGGTGTTCTATCGCAATGTCGATGCTGACGGCAAGCCATACTTCCTCTATGGTGGCGACGTGGCTGATCTCGACAAGGTTCTGGACAACCTCCTGGTGTATAAGATGGCCAGAGTGCCCTCTCTGCCGCCTACGGATCAATGGACACACTTTGAGATGTTCTTCGAGGGCGAGAACGCTCCAGCCGAGATAGTGGCCAACAAGGGCTGCAACCTGGCGATAGTCTTCTCGTCAAGTAAGAGCGGTGCCCAGTTCGAGGGAGCCATCGGCAGCATACTCTATATTGATGAGGTGGAAGTGTGGTATGAAGTGGAAAATTGAAGAGTAAGAATCGGCTACGCCGTGAAGATAGAAGAATGAAGATGAAAAAGAATATTATTATCGCGATAGGAATGACGGTGCTGGCCTTCGGTATGTCAAGTACCGTGAAGGCAGGCGTACTCGACAGTCTGCAGATCAGGGGCCGTGTAGGATACAGTATTGGAGGGACCTCCCCCATCCCATTGCCTGAGAGCATCCGTAGCATCGACAGCTACAGTCTGACGCCATCGTTCTTGGTGGGCTTCGATGCCAAGTTGCCGCTGAATGGGAAGTGGGGCATCAACGCCGGACTGCACTTTGAGAATAAGGCGATGAAGGCCGAAGTGACCACCAAATCATACCACATGGAGGTCATCAAAGGAGGCTCACATCTATCAGGACTCTTTACTGGTCATGTCAGCCAGAAGATTACCCAGTGGATGCTGACCGTCCCTGTCCAGGCTACTTTGGAACTGGGTAAGAAAGTCATGCTAAGAGGCGGCCCATACGTGTCATTCCTTCTGAGCAAAGAGTTCAGCGGAATTGCTTCCGACGGTTATCTGCGTGAGGGCAATCCTACTGGCGCCAAGATCCTGATGGGCAACAAGGAAGGCGAGTGGGCTACATATGAATTCGACGACGACTTGCGAACCGTACAGTTTGGCATCGGTGTTGGTGCCGACTGGCAGGTTTACAAGCGCCTCGGGCTGTCTGCCGACCTGAACTGGGGTCTGACAGGCATCTTCCCCAGTGATTTCAAGACCGTAGAGCAGACCCTTTATCCCATCTATGGCACAATAGGCGTATTCTACAGGCTCAAGTAGAGAAGTTTCTACATCCTTCACTACACCTCGGAGAGCTTTGAAACGGCAAAAAACAAGGTGTGCAAAAAAAACTTTGCACACCTTGCTTATTCTTTTTAATGAGTCACGCGTTAGATAATGCGCTTTAATACTCATCCTCATTGAAAATCTTAAAACAATAATTAAATGCAATTTTTTTATTTTTTCATACTTTATTTGTGTTATCTCGTTTTTTTTCTTTATTTTTGCAATCGATTTTATGAATATTATCTATTAGCATATGCCAGTAAAAATTTTGAGTGTTGACGACGAGATGGACCTCGAATTGTTGTTGACACAGTATTTTAGAAGACAAATTAGA
>JAEEVT010000071.1 GCA_016291005.1 Prevotella sp.
TTACCTACATACCTACACAAACGCTGTATATTTCTGTATTACAGAGTGTTAGCTTATGTAGGTAACCTACATTTATCTACATTTACCTACATAAAATTGCCGTTTGTCAGCAATTTTCGCAAAGTAAAAATGTCACAATAACGCCATTTATTCGAAATTTCTGCACGACAATAATCGTCAAAAATAGCCAGTTTAATACCAAATATCACGACACTTTCTTGTTCCTCCAAGGGATGGAGCAACAAGAAATCACGGCAACTTCCTCCAGAAATCACCTAGAAAAGTTGCGGAAATCACGGCACTTTCCTTCAGTTATCCTAAGGAAAAGTTGAGGAAATCACCTAGAAAAGTTGAGGAAATCACGTAGAAAAGTTGCGAAAATCATTAAGAAAAATACGGTCAAAATGCTGAATGTAGGTGAATGTAGGTAAATGTAGGTTACCTACATAAAGCAACTTTCTAATATACAATAGTTTAATAGGCATTATGTAGGTATGTAGATGTTTTCGCGTTTTATAAATTCTTTTTGTAACAAAAATATGCAGTGTAAAATAATATCGTAATTCCGAGGACATCTATTTATATCCCGAAAGCATTCGAAAAATCCGAAATCGACGATAATCTTTTTCCATCTGGCTGCAAAAAATCGTTTTTTTTAAATAAAACTATTGGAAGTATCGTTTTTTTCCTTACCTTTGCGGCATAATAGAGAATAGCTATGAAAAGAACTACAAAATGGATGCTCGCCGCCATCCTCTTCCTCTGCGGCGCAAGCGGTGTCCAGGCTCAGGTGATGAAAGCTGCCGACCTGGAGAAGTATGCCAAGCAGAACTATGGCGATAAGTGGGTCGATGCTGCCATGAACATTGCCAAGGATCTGACGCTGGACAAGAACGAGAGCCTGACCTATCAGGAAGTCATCCAGGCGCCCGGCAAGACCAAGGAACAGCTATACGTTGCACTGAACTACTGGGTTACGGCCACTTTCAAGGACAAGCAGGCCATCACCCTTAACGACAAGGAGGCTGGATGCATCATTGTGCAGTCCACATTCTCCAACATCGCCGAACATACTGGCACCCTCTTCAAATACTCTGTCAGCATCACTCCCATCATCCGGTTCGACATCAAGGAAGGACGTATTCGTGTCACCTATACTGTTCAGAACTACGAGCTGCTGAAGGACATCAGCGGCGGGTGGATCACCCCCGTCAAGAGTGATGAACGCACCTACGGCGACTCGAAGCGCAAAAAGGACGACAAGACCAATGCCAATCTCTACGACGAGCAATGGGAGATTGCCAAGCACTACCCCTTCGTCGAGAAAGACAGCAAGAAGCGCACTTGTGCCAAGGCTCTCGTCATGACCCACGCCTACTCTAACGCCATCATCGACAAGGTGGAGGAAGCCATCAAGAACGGTGTCGTTGGCAACGAGGATGATGACTGGTAATTTTTTGCCGTCGTTACACCTATCTTATATAATAAGGAGAAACTTTACCTCTTTTATCATTTAATTAGTTTGCAAAAGTGTGCAAATGGCGGTCTGCACACTTTTGCAAACTGTTTTTCTTGGAGGCAATAGTAAAAGGAACTATCTTTGCACCAACGAAAGAAAAAAACGAAAAATTGAAGTTGCTGCCGCGCAGCAAAATAAATGGTAAATTGTCGAATCGTTAATATATAAGATTATGGTAGAGTATTTTTTAGAAAACATGTGGCAGGTATGGGCAGTCATTGCTGTCGTCTGCCTGATTCTTGAGCTCTCGTCGGGTGATTTCTTTATCATCTGCTTCTCCATTGGAGCCGTCTTCGCCATCATTTCGGCCATCTGCGGCTTGAGCATCTACTGGCAAATATTCATCTTTGCCGCCTTCTCTCTGCTTAGTGTGCTGTTTGTCAGACCTGTCGCCCTGCGCTGGCTTCACAAGAACGAACCCAACAAACCGAGTAATGCCGACGCCCTGTTAGGACGGACTGGCCGCGTGATGGAACCCATCACGGTTGGCGGAACGGGCTACGTCCAGATAGACGGCGACATGTGGAAAGCCGTCAGCGAGACGGACATCCCTGTGGGAACGACGGTTCGCGTCATCGACCGCAAAAGCACGATCATCACTGTCGAGAAATTATGAATTAAGAGTTTTGAATTAAGAATTATTGCCTGCGGCAATTAAGAATTAAGAATTAAGAATTTATTATCAATAAACATTTAACATTATGGAATTTATGAGTTATGTACTGATTGCCATCGTTGTTCTGGTGATTATCTTCGCCAAGATGGCCCTTGTGATTATCCCTCAGTCGGAAACCAAGATTATCGAGCGTCTGGGCCGTTACTACGCCACGCTGAATCCGGGTATCAACATCATCATCCCCTTTATTGACCGTGCTAAGGACATTGTGGTGCTGAACCGTGGACGCTACACCTACTCTAACAGCATCGACCTGCGCGAACAGGTGTACGACTTCCCTTCGCAGAACGTGATTACCAAGGATAACATCCAGATGGAGATCAACGCCCTGCTGTACTTCCAGATTGTAGATCCGTTCAAGGCTGTTTACGAGATTTCGAACCTTCCCAACGCCATCGAGAAGCTGACGCAGACCACCCTGCGTAACATCATTGGTGAACTGGAGCTGGACGAGACGCTGACCTCGCGCGATACTATTAATACTAAGCTGCGTGCCGTACTGGACGATGCCACCGATAAGTGGGGTGTCAAGGTGAACCGCGTCGAACTGCAGGATATCGTTCCCCCAGCAACCGTACTGAATGCGATGGAGAAGCAGATGCAGGCCGAGCGTAACAAGCGTGCCCAGATTCTGACTTCTGAAGGTGAGAAGGCTGCTGAGATCCTGGCTTCCGAGGGTGAGAGAACTGCTATCGTGAACCGTGCTGACGCCCAGAAGCAACAGGCCATCCTGCATGCCGAAGGTGAGGCTCAGGCCCGCATCCGCAAGGCTGAAGCCGAGGCCAAGGCCATCGAGCTGATTACCGAGGCTGTTGGCAAGTCGACGAACCCCGCCAACTACCTGTTAGCTCAGAAGTACATCCAGATGATGCAGGAGCTTGCCCAGGGTGACAAGACGAAGACCGTCTATCTGCCCTACGAAGCCACCAACCTCCTTGGCAGTCTCGGAGGCATCAAGGATTTGTTCAAGTCAGAGTAAACTTTGAATAAATGAAAGGAATGAAGGAAATGAAAGAAATGAAAGAAATGTTCTCAGCGCAGACTCGTGGTAGTTTTCATGCGGTAGAATTCATTCATTTCTTTCATTTCCTTCATTTCTTTCATTTCTTTCATTCCTATTATAAGTTAGGCGTCGTCCTTCTTCAGCGGTACTGTGAAGCTGAAGATAGAACCTTCGCCAAGGACGGATTCTACCATGGCGTCGCCGCCGTTCTTGCGGGCGAAGTCCTGACATAGCTGCAGACCCAGACCGGAACCTTCCTCACCACCAGTACCGTAAGTCGTCTCGCCTTTGTGGAAAATGCTGTCGATACGGTCCTCAGCAATACCAACACCGTGGTCTTGTACACAGATACGGGCAAAGTCGCCTTCACGCTTGTAGTAAACATCGATGCTCTTGCCCTCTGGCGTAAACTTGATGGCGTTCGAGATAAAGTTACGAATGACGGTCTTAATCATGTCGTTGTCGGCATGTACGGTAAGTTTCTCGTCGGAAGGCATATACTGAAGCTTGATCTTCTTCATCTCGGCAATCATGACGAAGATGTCCACGACGCCAGGCACAACCTCGCTGAGATCGAAGTCCTGATAGACCACGTTCAGGCGACCCGTTTGACTCTTGGTCCACTTCAACAGGTTATCCAGCAGGTCGTGTGTCTCCTCCGACTCACGGTTAGCCTTGTCCAACAGGCTGAATATCTCCTCGCCTACCGATTCCGGCGACACCACGCTGACGGCCAGGTTAAGCACCATTCGGATGGAGGCCATTGGCGAGCGCAGGTCGTGGGCAATGACAGAATACATCTTGTCACGGTTCGAAATGGTGCGCCTCAGCTCCTCGTTCTGTCTCACGATGATACGCTTGGCAGCCACCAGTTGGATCTGGTGCATCACACGCATCACCAGCTCCTCTTTGTTAAAGGGCTTCGTCAGGAAGTCGTTAGCTCCCACCTGGAAACCGTGTACCAGGTCGCTGGGATTGTTAAGAGCAGTCAGGAAAATGATGGGTATGTCAAGCGTTTCGGGGTCTTTTTTCAGGATGACAGCAGTATCAAAACCACTGATATCGGGCATCATGACGTCTAACAAGATGAGGTCAGGGTGCTCTTTCTTAGCCTGTTCGATGCACGTATTACCATTCGAGGCCGTACAGACCTGGAACTTCTCGTTAGTCAGTAATATCTTGAGCAACAGAACGTTACTGACCACATCATCAACAATTAGGATCTTGTAGTCACTTCGGTTTATCTGGGACTCAAAACTATCGTTAAACTCCATCGCATTAGGTTTTAGTTCTTCTGGTTGCAAAGTTAGCAATAATTTGGCAAACCGCCAAATTATTGCTAACTTATTTTTATTTATACTCGCTCCAAGCCTTGATGCCGATACCTTCAAGACCTATCGTACAGAAGGCGTCGATAAAGGCGGAAGCCAGTCGGCTGTTGGTGATGAGCGGCACGTTCAGGTCGATGGCGGCACGGCGAATCTTATAGCCGTTAGTCAGCTCGTGCGTCGTCAAATCCTTAGGGATGTTCACCACCATGTCTATTTTGTGCTGGTGCAGGAGGTCGAGGGCCTGGGGCTGTTCCTGGTCGGAAGGCCAGTGGACGAGCGTATTGTCTACGCCATTGTCGGCAAGGTACTTCGACGTACCGCCAGTGGCATACAGTTTGTAGCCGTGAGCCACCAGTTTTCGGGCGGCATCCAGCATCTCCGCCTTCTGCTTGGCACCACCCGTCGAGAGGAGCACAGCACCTGGTTCGGTGGTCGTAACGCCATCGCGACACACCTGACGGTTGGGAATGCGATGGCCGACACTCAGCATGGCTTTCAACAGGGCGGTATGCGTATTGTCGCCGATGCAGCCCACCTCACCCGTCGAGGCCATATCGACACCCAGCACGGGATCGGCCTTCTGCAGACGGTTGAAGGAGAACTGCGAAGCCTTGATACCCACGTAGTCGAGGTCGAAGAGGTTTTTCGACGGCCGCTCTACGGGCAGTCCTAACATGACTTTCGTAGCCAGTTCGATAAGGTTCATCTTGAGCACCTTCGACACGAAGGGGAAGGAGCGTGATGCACGCAGGTTACACTCGATGACGAGGATGTCGTTCTCGCGAGCCATATACTGGATGTTGAACGGTCCGTTGATGTGCAGCGCCTTGGCAATCTGACGGCTGATGCGCTTGATGCGGCGCACCGTCTCGACATACAACTTCTGCGGCGGGAACTGGATGGTGGCGTCGCCAGAGTGGACACCGGCAAACTCGATGTGCTCGGAGATGGCGTAGGCCAGTATCTCGCCGTCGCGGGCTACGGCATCCATCTCTATCTCTTTAGCTTGCTCGATGAACTTCGAGACGACGACGGGATGGTCTTCGCTGACGTTGGCCGCTAACTGCAGGAAGCGCTCCAGCTCGTCCTGGTTGGAACAGACGTTCATGGCTGCCCCGCTGAGCACGTAGGACGGACGCACCAAGACTGGGAAGCCCACCCGCTCGACAAACTTACCGATGTCGTCCATCGACGTCAGCGCGCTCCATTCGGGCTGGTTGACGCCAAGGTCGTTGAGCAGTTGCGAGAACTTGGCACGGTCTTCAGCGCCGTCGATGTCGGCAGCCTGGGTACCGAGGATGCGCACGCCAGCCTCGTCGAGATAGACGGCGAGGTTGTTGGGAATCTGTCCGCCGGTCGAGACAATGACGCCGTGGGGCTGTTCCAGATCGATGATGTCGAGGACACGCTCAAAGGTCAGCTCGTCGAAATAGAGACGGTCGCACATGTCGTAGTCCGTCGAGACGGTCTCGGGGTTATAGTTAATCATGACCGAGCGCCAGCCCTCCTTGCGGATGGTGTTCAGCGCCTGGACACCACACCAGTCGAACTCGACGCTGGAGCCTATGCGGTAGGCGCCGGAGCCAAGGACGATGATGCTGCGGTGGTCAGCCTCGTAGGGGACGTCGTGGTTGGTCGCGATGGAATCGTGGTTGGTTGCGATGGCATCGCAACATACAGAACCATTGGGGGTTTCGGAGCCTTGGTATGTCAGGTAGAGGTAGTTGGTCTGAGCGGGGTACTCGGCGGCAAGGGTGTCTATCTGCTTGACGACAGGCATGATGCCAAGTTCCATGCGGTGCTTGCGCACCTCCATCATAGCCTCGTGCATGTTGCTGTACTTGCCTTCCAAGCCGATGGCGCGGGCTATCTGGAAGTCGGTGAAGCCATAGATCTTGGCTTGGCGCAACAGGTCAACGGGGAGGTCGGTTGGAAAACCGCCGACAGCGGAACCAGAAGCAGAGGCAGAAACGGCCTCAGGGCGTGAGGCACAAGCCTTCAAAGCCTCGTCGATGTCGATGATGTGCTTCAGCTTATAGAGGAACCACTTGTCAATCTTTGTCAGTTCGTGAATCTTGTCGATGTCGTACTGCGGCAGGTGCATGGCCTTCGAGATGACGAAGATGCGCTTGTCGGTAGGTTCGCGCAGGGCGGCATCGATGTCGGGGATCTGCAGTTCCTTGTTCTCCACAAAGCCGTGCATACCCTGCCCTATCATACGCAGGCCCTTCTGGATAGCCTCCTCGAAGGTGCGCCCAATGGCCATCACCTCGCCAACCGACTTCATGCTGGAACCGAGTTCCTTATCGACGCCGTGGAACTTCGACAAGTCCCAACGGGGAATCTTACAAACCACGTAGTCGAGTGCCGGTTCGAAGAAGGCCGAGGTGGTCTTTGTGACGCTGTTCTTCAGTTCAAAGAGTCCATAGCCCATGCCTAACTTGGCAGCAACGAAAGCCAATGGATAGCCCGTCGCCTTGCTGGCCAGCGCCGAAGAACGGCTCAGGCGGGCATTGACCTCGATGACGCGGTAGTCCTCCGACTGCGGGTCGAAGGCATATTGTACATTACACTCGCCGACGATGCCGATATGGCGGATAATCTTGATGGCCAAGGCACGCAGTTTGTGATACTCGCTGTTGGAGAGCGTCTGACTCGGAGCTATCACAATGCTCTCGCCAGTATGGATGCCGAGCGGGTCGAAGTTCTCCATGTTACACACGGTGATACAGTTGTCGTAGCGGTCGCGCACCACCTCGTACTCTATCTCCTTCCAGCCTTTCAGCGACTTCTCCACCAACACCTGCGGCGAGAAAGCAAAGGCCTTCTCTGCCAGTCGGTCGAGCTGTTCCTCGTTGTCGCAGAAACCACTACCCAAACCGCCTAAAGCGTAGGCAGCACGAAGGATGACGGGATAGCCGAGAGTAGCCGCCGCCTGACGGGCCTCTTCGAGCGTTTCACAGGCTTGGCTCTTGATGGTCTTCACATCGATTTCGTCCAATTTCTTCACAAACAGCTCACGGTCCTCGGTGTCGATAATGGCCTGAACCGGCGTTCCCAGCACACGGACACCATATTTCTCGAGAACGCCGCTCTTATACAGCTCCACGCCACAGTTCAAGGCAGTCTGTCCGCCAAAGCTGAGCAGGATGCCATCCGGGCGTTCCTTTTCTATCACTTGCTCCACGAAGTAGGGCTGAACGGGGAGGAAGTACACCTCGTCGGCCACACCCTCGCTGGTCTGCACGGTGGCAATATTAGGATTGATGAGCACCGTCTTGACACCCTCTTCACGCAGGGCTTTCAAGGCTTGTGAACCACTATAGTCAAACTCGCCGGCTTCGCCGATCTTCAATGCGCCTGAGCCAAGCAACAGGACTTTCTTAATATGCTGGTCTTTCATTGTCTTCTCTCTGATTTCTTACTTCAAACATCTTCCTTCTTACATCTTCCATCTCACTTCTTACAACTTCCATCTCACTTCTGACATCATAAAAGTGTTTCCATGAAGCGGTCGAACATAAACTCCGTATCGACAGGACCCGAGCAAGCCTCGGGATGGAACTGCGCCGAGAACCAAGGATTGGTCTGGTGGCGGATGCCCTCGTTAGAGCCGTCGTTCATGTTGACGAACAGTTCGCGCCAGTCTCTGCCCAACGTAGCAGCATCTACAGCATAGCCGTGGTTCTGGCTGGTTACGTAACAGCGGTTGGTTCCTACCTCGCGAACCGGCTGATTGTGCGAGCGGTGGCCGTACTTCAGCTTATAGATATTGGCTCCGGCAGCCTTGGCCAGCAGTTGGTTACCCATGCAGATGCCGCAGATGGGCTTACGGCTCTGGGCCATTTGCCGCTTTAAGATGTTGACGGCCTCAACACAATGGTCTGGGTCGCCAGGACCATTCGACAGGAAAAGGCCGTCGAAGGCCATCGTGGTATAGTCGTAGTTCCAAGGCACGCGGATGACTTCGACACCGCGGTTGACGAGACACCTTATTATATTAGCCTTCACAC
This sequence comes from Prevotella sp., assembly GCA_016291005.1. Taxonomy (GTDB): domain Bacteria; phylum Bacteroidota; class Bacteroidia; order Bacteroidales; family Bacteroidaceae; genus Prevotella. Next base: position 8,543 of record JAEEVT010000071.1, read on the forward strand.
CGCAGTCAACGAGGACCACTTTCTTGCCGGCACCTTCGTTGTAGCGGATGACGTCCTTGCACGAGACGCGCTCCACCCAGTTGACGGCGGCATAGTCCTCCGTTTCCTTTGCTGCAACAGTGTTGCAGCATAGAGAACCTTCTTCGAAGACGAGGCGGCCCATCATGACGCCGTGCTCGCGGAGCACCTTCGTCAGGGCACGGGTGTCGATACCCGTCACGCCGGGGATGCCCTCACGCTTCAGCCAGTCGGCCAGGCTCTCCGAGGCATTCCAATGGCAAAACTGTTCGCTGTAGTCGGCTACGATAATGGCCGAAGCATGGATGTGTTCGCTTTCCCAATACTTTAGCGGCGGCACGCCGTAGTTACCTACCAATGGGAAAGTCAGCGTCATGAGCTGTCCGGCGTAGCTGGGGTCGGTAAGACTCTCCGGATAGCCCATCATAGCTGTATTGAACACCACCTCTCCGGCAACTTCCTTCTCAGCGCCGAAGCTCTTTCCATAGAATGTGGTACCATCTTGCAGCACCAGTTTCACATCTTTCATCTTCACTATCTTTTGTTTATAAAAAAAGTGAAGAATTGCAGCCTTGGGATGATGACGGTAGCAGATTCTTCACTCTTCATTCTTCGCATATCTTTTATTTCATTCAACGGTAACGCTCTTGGCGAGGTTTCTCGGCTGGTCGACGTTCTTACCTTTACAAACGGCAACGTGGTAGGCCAGTAGTTGCAGAGGAATGGTTGCCACTAACGGTTCCAGGCATTCCAAGACATCCGGCAACTCGATGACCTCGTCGGCAATCTTCGCTATGGTGTCGTCGCCCTTAGAGACGAGGGCTATCACCCTACCCTGCCGGGCCTTGATTTCTTGGATGTTCGAGAGCACTTTCTCGTACATGGCATTATGGGTAGCGATGACGACGACAGGCATGTCCGAATCGATGAGTGCGATAGGTCCATGCTTCATCTCGGCAGCCGGATAACCTTCTGCGTGGATGTAGCTAATCTCCTTCAGCTTCAAGGCGCCCTCCAAGGCTACGGGGTAGGAGAATCCGCGTCCTAAGTAAAGGAAATTATGCGCGTAAGTAAAGGTTCGCGCGAGGTCTTTCACCTTGTCGTTGGTCTGTAACACCTCACGGATCTTGTCGGGAATCTCGCTCAGTCCACGGACTATCTTCAGGTATTCGGCTCGGGCGATGGTACCCTTGGCCTCACCCATAGCCAGCGCTATCATGGTGAGCACCGTCACCTGACCCGTGAAGGCCTTGGTGGAGGCAACGCCAATCTCCGGACCGACGTGGATATAAGTACCTGTATCGGTGGCGCGGGGAATAGACGAACCGATGGCGTTGCAGACACCGTAGATGAAGGCTCCTTTCTCCTTGGCCAGTTGGACGGCGGCTAAAGTGTCAGCCGTCTCGCCACTCTGCGAGATGGCTATCACCACGTCGTCCTTGCCGACAACGGGATTTCTGTAACGGAACTCGCTGGCGTACTCCACCTCGACAGGTATGCGGCACAGCGTTTCTATTATCTGCTTTCCGATGAGTCCGGCATGCCACGACGTTCCGCAGGCCACGATGACCACGCGCTTGGCGCTAAGCAGCTGGCGGCGGTAGTCGATAAGTGCAGAGAGTGTCACATGATCGGCCTCGACATTCACACGGCCTCTCATGCAGTTGGTCAGACATTCGGGCTGCTCGAAGATTTCCTTCAGCATGAAGTGCGGATAACCGCCTTTCTCTATCTGGCCCAGGTCGATGTCGACCGTCTTGACCTTCAGTTCCTGCTCCTCGCCGAGGATGCTGACAACATGCAGGTCCTGACCGCGACGAATCACGGCGATGTTGCCGTCCTCCAAGTAAACCACCTTGTCGGTGTATTCTACAATAGGACTGGCATCCGAGCCCAAGAAGAACTCGTTCTCACCAATGCCCACCACTAACGGGCTCTGCTTGCGGGCTGCGATAATCTGATCAGGGTCGCGCTTGTCTAAAATGGCAATGGCGTAAGCGCCAATTACCTGATAAAGAGCCACCTGCACGGCTTCGAGCAAGTCAAGCTTCTTGCGCTTCATGATGTATTCTATGAGCTGCACCAGCACCTCGGTGTCGGTGTCGCTCACAAACTTGACACCCTTTTCCTTCAGGCGAGCCTTGATGTCGGCATAATTCTCGATGATGCCGTTATGGATGATAGCCAGGTTATGGCTCTCGCTATAGTGGGGATGGGCATTGCGCGACGACGGTTCGCCGTGAGTTGCCCAGCGGGTATGCGCGATGCCAATACATCCCGAAACATCCTTGTCGTTACAATACTCTGTGAGATTATCAACCTTACCTTTCGACTTGAAAACGTTCAAATCGCCCTTCTCGTTAATCAAAGCCACACCCGCGCTGTCGTAACCACGGTATTCCAGTCGGCGAAGACCCTTAATCAAGATGGGGTAAGCATCTTTTTTTCCTATGTATCCTACTATTCCACACATAACTTTCTATCGTATTTGTGTTGACTTCGGGGTGCAAAATTACACATTTTTTCTGAAACCTCCATAGTGAAATGATATTTTTTTTCAAATTATCCGCCAATTTTTTTGTAGTCTCAATATTTATTCATAAATTTGCCACCATAATTATAACAATAACTAAAATCCAATTCAAAATCTATGGACATCCTAATGATTCTTGAGCTACTCATTGTTCTGGGAGCTCTCTGGGTGGGTTCACGCTACGGTAGCCTTGCCCTCGGTGCCATTTCGGGCATAGGTCTGGCGCTGCTCGTCTTCGGTTTCGGACTCAAACCAGGCAATCCGCCGACCGACGTCATCTACATCATCATCGCCGCCGTGACCTGCGCAGGCATCATGCAGGCTTCGGGGGGCATGGACTGGCTCATACAGATAGCCGAGCGCATGCTGAGAAAACACCCCGACCGCATCACCTTCCTTGCACCGCTATGCACATTCTTCCTCACGGTGTTGGTAGGTACGGGACACGTCGTCTACACCTTGATGCCCATCATCTGCGACATCGCGCTGAAGAAAGGCATCCGTCCTGAACGTCCCTGCGGCGTGGCTTCAATAGCCTCGCAGGTAGGTATCACTTGTTCACCCATTGCTGCCGCCGTGGTAGCTTTCGTCACCATCTCCAACGCCAACGGCTTCGACATCACCATACCCCGTGTGCTGATGATTTCCATCCCGGCATGTATCTGCGGTCTGATGGCTGCCGCCGCTGCCTCCTACCACCGCGGACTGGACCTCGACAAGGACCCGCAGTTCCAGGCAAAGCTGAAGGACCCCGAGCAGTATAAGTACATCTACGGCTCTACTGCCACGACGCTCGACAAGGAAATCCCAGCCTCCGCCAAGCGCGCCGTATATATTTTCCTAGCTGCCCTGCTCGTCATCGTCATCTTCGCTGCATTCCCCGACCTGCTGCCTGAATACAAGACGCTGAAAGCTGTCAAAGGTGCTGGAGACATGACGCTGGCAAGCGGTGTCACCATCACAGCCGACCAGTTGGCAAAGGCCGGCGTGGTGGCCGAAGGATTCACCGAGCACCACATGGTGGACCTGAAGATGAACCTCGTCATTCAGATAGTGATGATTACCGCCGCAGCACTCATGATCATCTTCTGCAAGGCTTCGCCGAAGAAAGCCGTCGCAGGCCCCGTATGGCAGTCTGGTATGGTGGCCGTCGTAGCCATCTACGGCATCGCGTGGCTCGCCGACACTTACTTCTCCAACTACTTAGGCGAGATGCAGAACATGCTGGCCGACGTCGTGAAACAGTACCCGTGGAGCATTGCTTTGGTATTCTTCCTCGTCTCCGTTCTCATCAATTCGCAGGGTGCCGTCGTCGTCGCCATGCTGCCGTTGGCTTACTCCCTGGGTATTGCAGGACCCGTGTTACTCGGTGTGCTCCCCAGCGTTTACGGCTATTTCTTCATACCCAACTATCCCTCGGACATTGCAACGGTGAACTTCGACCGCTCAGGAACCACCATCATTGGTAAGTACTTGCTGAACCACTCCTTTATGATGCCGGGTCTTATCTGCGTGACAACCTCCACCATTGTGGCATATCTCCTATCGATGTTATTCAATTGATAATACCAAAACAAATTGTTTTGGTCAAGAAATCATAGTGATTTCCTCAAGAAGTTGCCGTGATTTTCTGACCAAAACAAGTTGTTTTGGTATAAGCCTCCAGCCTTCTTCCCTGCCTTAACCTGCCTTCGAACCTGTCTTAACCTGCCTTCTTCCTGTGGAAGAAAGCCTCCCAACCTCAAAAAACTCTAATTTTATTTTGTATTTTTCTCACTTATTCGTACCTTTGAGCTGACGCTCGAAGGTACTTCCGTTCGACAAAAAAACAAAAAAATGAGTTTTTGTTTTGTATTGTTCTCACTTATTCGTACCTTTGCAGCCATTATTAACAAGTAAAAGACATTATAATAAGGTAAAAAGGGAATGAAACCAACCGCAATACTGCTTCTGCATTGCCCAGACCAACAGGGCATTATCTCGGAAGTCACTAAGTTCATCACCGACAACAAAGGCAATATCGTTTACCTGGACCAGTATGTGGACAGGCAGGACGGTATGTTCTTTATGCGCATAGAATGGGAGCTCGACGGCTTCCTCATTCCGCGCGACAAGCTCTACGACTATATCACGACACTCTACGCACAGCGCTACCAGATGAAGTTCTCGCTGTACTATAGCGACAAACGCCCCAGAATGGCCATCTTTGTCTCGAAGATGAGCCATTGTCTGTATGACCTCCTGGCACGCTGGAAGGCTGGCGAGTTCAACTGCGACATACCGTGCATCGTGTCGAACCACGAGGATCTGCGCTACGTTGCCGACCAGTTCGGCATCCCCTACTACGTCTGGAGCATCAATAAAGACCACTCCAACAAGGCCGAGGTGGAACAGGCTGAGATGGAACTGCTGAAGAAAGAGGACGTCTCGTTTATCGTCCTGGCCCGCTACATGCAGATTATATCGGACGAAATGATTGCGGCGTACCCCCACCATATCATTAACATCCACCACTCGTTCTTGCCCGCTTTCGTGGGCGCCAAGCCTTATCACCAGGCGTGGGAACGTGGCGTGAAGATTATTGGTGCTACGAGCCACTACGTCACCGCCGAGTTGGACGCCGGTCCGATTATCGAGCAGGATGTGACACGCATTACTCACAAGGACACCCCCGAGAGCTTAGTGCTCAAAGGAAAGGATTTGGAGAAGATTGTGCTCTCGCATGCCGTGTCGAAGCATATCCAAAGAAAGATTCTCACGTTTAAGAACAAGACGATTATCTTCTCATAATGAATGTAGCAATCGTAAAATACAATGCCGGGAACGTCTATTCCGTGGTCAATGCCTTGAAGCGGTTAGGACTGGAACCTGTGCTGACTGACGACGCTGAACTGTTGCAGAAAGCTGACCGCGTGCTGTTCCCTGGACAGGGTGAGGCTCGCACGGCGATGGAGTATTTAAAAGCCCGCCGCTTAGACGAGGTCATCCGCTCACTCACACAGCCTGTCCTTGGCATCTGCATCGGACAACAGTTGCTGTGCCGCCATTCAGAGGAAGGCGATACAGAGTGCATCGGCATTTTCGACGCCGACGTCAAGCGCTTCCAGCCGCAGCGCCACGAAGACAAAGTGCCGTGCATGGGATGGGGTCCCCTCCATCTCCCCCAAAAGTGTGAAAGCATTCAGATGTCACCACTTTTTAAGGGTATCCTTTCTCCCCTCTCTTTGGAGGGGACAGGGGAGGCTTCCCCCTATGTTTACTTCGTCCATAGTTACTACGTTCCCCTCTGTGAGCACACGGCAGCTGTGGCCGACTATATTCTCCCCTATTCGGCCTCCATGCACAAGGACAACTTCTACGCCTGTCAGTTCCATCCCGAAAAGAGCGGTAAGGTAGGCGAACAGATTCTTAAAAACTTTCTCGCCTTATGATAGAACTCATCCCTGCCATCGACATCATTAACGGCCAGTGCGTCCGCCTGACCAAGGGCGACTACGACCAGAAAACCGTTTACGGCGAACCGCTGCAGATGGCTCAGGAGTTCGAGCGCATCGGTTTCAGCCGTCTGCACGTCGTAGATCTGGACGGTGCCAAGTCGAAGCATATCGTCAACGGTCCCGTACTCCAAGGCATTGCCGCAGAGACCCGCCTCGTCATCGACTTCGGCGGCGGCATCAAGACCGACGAGGATATCGAGGAGGCCTTCCGTTGCTGTGCTTCAATGGTCACCGTGGGCAGCATCGCCGTCACCGAGCCTGACCGTTTCATGCGCTGGCTCGAGAAGTATGGTGCCGACCGTCTTATCCTCGGTGCCGACGTGCGCAACGGCAAAATCAGCATCAACGGCTGGAAGGAAGATTCTACCGAAGACCTGCTGCCGTTCCTGAAAAAGTACATCGACGCCGGCGTCAAGAACGTGCTGTGTACAGAGATTTCGAAGGACGGCACGCTGGCCGGACCGGCTATTGCATTATATAAAGAGGTAATGTCGGCCTATCCCGACCTGCATCTTATTGCCAGCGGCGGCGTCTCCAGCATCGACGACATCAAGGCTCTCGACGCGGCAGGCATACCAGCCGTCGTCTTCGGCAAAGCTATCTACGAAGGTCGCATCGACCTGCATCAGTTAATAGAATGGCAAATGAATTGTCAAAGGACTACATAATTTGTAAATGGTAAATTGTCAAATAGTAAATATACATGGGCTTAGCAAAACGTATCATTCCCTGTTTGGATGTTAAGGACGGCGAGACCGTCAAAGGCATCAACTTCGTCAACCTGCGCTCGGCGGGCGACCCGGTGGAACTGGGCAAGGCGTACTCTGAGCAAGGCGCCGACGAGCTGTGCTTTTTAGACATCACCGCAAGTTTCGAGGGCCGAAAGACCTTTACGGAAATGGTGACCCGCGTGGCTGAGACCATCAACATACCGTTCACCGTAGGAGGCGGCATCAACGAGTTGGCCGACGTCGAGCGCCTGCTTTATGCCGGAGCCGACAAGGTGAGCGTCAACAGCGCCGCCATTCGCCGGCCAGAACTTATCAACGAGATTACCACCCGCTTCGGCAGTCAGGTATGCGTCGTCGCCATTGACGCCCGCCTCGACGAAGACGGATGGCATTGCTACCTGAAAGGCGGTCGTGAACGGACTGAGCGCGGACTCTTTGAGTGGGCTCAGGAAGCCCAGGATCGCGGAGCCGGCGAGATACTCTTTACGAGCATGAACCACGACGGCACGAAGCAGGGTTTTGCCAACGAGGCTTTACGCGAGTTGAGCGACACGCTCTCCATTCCCATCATCGCCAGCGGCGGCGCTGGGTGCAAGGAGCACTTCCGCGACGTCTTTATCCAAGGACATGCCGATGCCGCACTGGCAGCCTCGGTGTTCCACTTCGGCGAGATTCCCGTGCCCGAACTGAAGCAATACCTTCACGCCGAGGGCATCAATGTAAGACTGTAAGTAAATTCTGAATTGTCAAATTGTAAATTGTCAAATTATAAATTGAAATGATTGATTTCGAGAAGATGGGCGGACTGGTGCCCGCCATCATACAGGACGCCGACACCCGACAGGTGCTCATGCTGGGCTTCATGAACCAAGAGGCCTACGAGAAGACGCAGGCCACCGGCCACGTCACCTTCTGGAGCCGTACACGCCAGACATTATGGACGAAGGGCGAGACCAGCGGACACTTCCTGAACCTGGTGGACATGAAGGTTGACTGCGACAACGACACGCTCTTAGTGCGCGTCCACCCCATCGGTCCCACCTGCCACACCGGCACCGATACCTGCTGGGGCGAAGAGAACAGCATGCCGCAAGGTTTCCCCCAGCAGGAAAAGTCTGCGCTGCAAGGTTTCCCCTTGCAGTCTGAGTCCTCCCTTGCCTTCCTCTCCGAATTGCAAGACTTCATCGACCGCCGCAAGCGAGAGATGCCTGAAGGCTCGTACACCACGAAACTCTTCCGCGACGGCGTCAACAAGATAGCCCAGAAAGTGGGCGAAGAAGCCCTTGAAACCGTCATCGAAGCGACTAACGGCACCAGCGACCACTTGGTCTATGAGGCCAGCGACTTGCTCTACCACCTCATCGTGCTGTTAACGGAGAAAGGTCTGCGCATTGAGGATGTGGCCGAAGAGCTACACCGCCGCCACGATCCCGAATGGGACAAGCAGCGCCGCGAAGCCAAAGCCGCAGGCAAGATGAAGTGAGTTAAGAGTTAAGAATTAAAAGTTATGAGTTCTCGCCTGCGGCGATTAGGAATTAAGAATTAAGAGTTAATCACATGCTTATAGACTATCAGAAAGCAAACATCTACCAGAAGGACGGCATCCTCGTGCTGAAAGAAGTAGACTTCCACGTCGGTGAAGGTGAGTTTATCTATATCATCGGCCGTGTGGGAGCCGGAAAAAGCACCTTGCTGAAGACGCTCTACTTTGAGCTGGATGTCGACGAAGCAGAGAAAGCTGTCGTACTGAACCACGACCTCTGCGAGATGAAACAGAAATACATCCCTGCCCTACGCCGGCAGATGGGTATCATCTTCCAGAACTTCCAACTGCTCAGCGACCGCACAGTACGTGAAAACCTGCGCTTTGTGCTCAAGGCAACGGGTTGGAAAGACAAGGCTGAGATAGACGAGCGCATTGACGATGTGCTGGCCGACGTAGAGATGAAGGACATGGGTGAGCGTTTCCCCCACGAACTCTCCGGCGGTGAACAGCAGCGCATTGCCATAGCCCGCGCCATCCTGAACAAGCCCAAAGTCATCATTGCCGATGAACCGACAGGCAATCTCGATGTGGAAACTGCCCGCCAGATTATCCTCCTGCTGCGCAACATAACCCAAACAGGTACGGCAGTAGTGATGACAACGCACAATACGTCGCTGCTGAAGGATTATCCGGGCATCGTTTATCGTTGCATCAACCAACACTTGGAAGACATCACCGACAACTACAATCAGATGTCGCTCTACGAAGACGAGGAGGTTGGCGAGACTCAAGCCAACGTGGACTACTCAGCCCGCGAAGACTTGTCTATTTGAATTAAGAGTTAGGAGTTAAGAATTAAGCAATATAAATAGGTATGAAAGTAATGAAGTTTGGCGGTACCTCGGTAGGAGATCCGAGCCGCATGAAGGAAGTGACAAACCTGGTGACAAAGTCTGGCGAGCCCGTGTTCGTCGTGCTGTCAGCCATGGCAGGAACAACAAACTCGCTGGTCGAGATTTCCGACTATCTGTACAAGAAGAATCCCGAAGGTGCCAACGAGGTTATTAACAACTTGGAGCGTATGTACATGAAGCACATCGACGAGCTGTACTCAACAGACGAGATGAAGGCTCAGACACGCGACTTCATCGTGGGCGAAATGAACTACCTGCGCTCATTTACCAAGGAGCTGTTCACCAGTTTCGAGGAGAAGAGCATCGTGGCTCAGGGCGAGATGAT
>JAEEVT010000072.1 GCA_016291005.1 Prevotella sp.
CGTTGTGATGAAGCATGGAGGCGACGAGGTGTATGGTGAAATGACAGGTGAGTATGCGTCTAAGCAACGCAATACGCAGTTCTTTGAGAACCAGCCCTATATCGTCAAAGGCTACTGGAAACACCGCACGTGGCAGGATCAGAACGGCCAGACACGACACGAGAACGCATTCTATATCACTGACCTTCAAACACTTTAGAACGAATGTTTACATATCAGAAAGATACTAAGAGCCTTTTTGTCGCCGAGTGCGGCAAAAAGGACTTCTGGAGGGAGATTCGCAAGTCGTCTACAGCCTTTAATATCGATACGCGCAGGGCGATTCTGCATGCTGTAGAGGCCAACGATGAGGAGGCTATGCAGAAATGGGCCGAGCATACAGACTTCCAGAAATTTATGCTCAAGACGATTCGTGATTTGAAAACCAAGACAGGCAAGGAGAAGTGGCAGAAGAAGCCGCTCGACAAGAAACTGCTGGCATGGGCTGAAGACCTTAAGAAATCGCTGACGGCTTTCCAGTTCTGCTGCTATCAGTTTGATGAGGCTACGGTGAAGACCAAGGACGGTAAGACCAAGAAAGGCCCCAGGCGCGTGCTGAAAGGCTGCCATCTGAACGGACTGGTGATGCTGGATATCGACCATGTAGACGACCCTATGGAGGTGTGGGAAAAACTGCAGAAATGCGAGGCGCTGATGGCGCGCGTGGTATTGGTACATATCACCAGCAGCGGGCATGGCATACGTATTATCTTCATAGCCGACAGGCAGATTGGTAACCTGGCAGATAATCAGATATCGTTTGCTGCCGTGCTGGGCTATTCGCCAGATCAGAGCTGCATAGATGCCACTCGCAACTCGTTCGCTCCCAAGGAAGACGAGATACTGTTTATTGACGAAGAACGACTTTTTACCTATTATGATGAAGAATTTGACAAAGAGTACACACCCATGTATCGTGACAAGAAAACACAGCCGCTGCATCATGAGTTTGAGACCCACCCCCAGCCCCTCCCTGTTAGTGAGGGGAGTGATAAGTCTCAAGGGCAGGAACATACTACGCCCCTCCATAACAGGGAGGGGATGGGGGAGAGTCTTTGGCGCGGCTATGATATACAGCCTATCATTGATGCCCGCTTTGCAGACAAGCTGCCTTGTGCTGACGACCAAAATCGCCATAAAGAATCACTAAAGCTGGCAACCGACCTGCTGCTCATGCTCGATGGTGATAAGGCTCTGGTGCAACGTATCGTGGAGGCGCAGACGTGGGTGCAGGAAATCATCGATGAGCGAAACGAGAACGTGACGCAGACGGTGGAGAGCGCAGCCAGTTGTATTGCTGAAAAGGAAAAGAAATACACGAATTGTCTGCCCTCAAAGGCCATGCTCGCCGCGATTCAGGAGGTCACAGGCAAAACGTATCAGGAAATTACGAAAGCGCAGACGCAAAAGGCGGTGACGCTGAAGGATGATGACATGAGCCGTTGGCTCTGGGACTGGGGTGCTCAGATTGAAGCCTTGATGCCTGAATATCCGCTGCTGCGTGACATCTGCAAAGGCCTGAAGCGCAACCAGTATCCTGCGGCGATGTTTGTGGCTGGTGGTTTGCTGATGACCTTGATGACAAGGTGTACCTATCGCTTCTATCATCGTCCTGAGGAACTGCGCAGGCTGAATAACTCGACGCTGATTATTGGTGACCCTGCATCAGGTAAATCGTTCGCAACCAGACTTTTTAAATTGCTCGCTTCTCCCATCGTGGCAGCCGATAAGGTGGGCAAGGAAGCCATCAACGCCTATCGCGAACAGATGCGCACCAAGGGTGCCAATAAGGAGAAGCCTAAGAAGCCGAAGGTGGTGGTAAGAGTGCATCCGGCGCGAACCAGTAACGCCCAGTTTATTCAGGACATGGTGAACTCGGTGGAGAATGTGGACGGCGAGGACATGCAGCTTCACATGCTGACCTTCGACACGGAGCTGGACAACACGGTGAGCGTGCAGAAGGGCGGCTCCTGGATTGACAAGTTCTCGATGGAGCTCAAGGCCTTCCATAATGAGGAGGACGGTCAGGCGTATTCGAACAACGACTCAATCCTGCAGGACTTCATCGTGACGTGGAACTTCATCTACACGGGTACGCCCATCGCGCTGAAGAAGAAGGTGAACGAGCAGAACTTTGGTTCTGGTCTGGCTACACGCCTGACGTGCATCCCCCTGCCCTCGACCAACTTCGAGATGATGGAGCGTGAGCAGAACGTGGACTTCGCAAGCGACGAGCGCCTGAAGGCTTGGGCTGAGAAGCTGGATCGTGTGAAGGGTGAACTCAGCGTCCAGAAGATCGTCGATGAACTCTACGACTGGACGTCACGCCGTATGGAGGACGCCAAGGAGAACGACTCCAGGGCTGACGAGATGCTGCTGAAGCGTTGCGCCTACCACGGCCTGAACTTCGCCGCTCCGTTCATCGTGATGCGCCACTGGGACAAGATGAGGCAGGACGGCAACTACTGGTGTGGCGAGTTCGAGACGGACGACGTGGACTGGCGTTTGGCAGAACTCATCGTGAACATCCAGTACGCCTGCCAGCGCCACTACTTTGGCGCGATGGCCGAGAACTACTTCGACAACAAGCAGAAGGAAGCCAGCGTCAACGTGCAGCGCCGCCAGAAGACCATCGAGGCCTTCAACCGCCTGCCAGAGGAGTTTACCATTGAGGATGTGATACGTTGTTTCGCGCTGAAGAACAACACCTCGGCACGTTCAAGGGTAGTGCGCCTGATGAAGGACAATCTGGTGGTGAAGGTGGATGAGTTTGTGGAGAACGGCACCACAAAGGCTATGTATAAGAAAACAGGTATGATAATGAACTAACGGTGTGACGCAGTGACACTGTGACGCAGTTGCATAAGGTTTTTTTAAAATAAAAAGAGTATGGAAGTAACTATCAACAAGCAAGCACGACTGAGCGAGCATTTTACGCTCGGAGAAATGTGCAAGACAAGTGCGAAAACCGCTGATGGCAACATCCCTTCGCACGTACATATCGAGAACTTGAAGCGCCTCTGCGGCTGGTTGGAGATGCTTCGAAGTGAGTGGAATAAGCGCTACAGCCTCTCCAGCCTCTCCCCTAACCCCTCTCCAAAGAGAGAGGGGAACTTTAAGGGAGAGGGGAGTGAATGCCAAGAGGAGCCGATTATTATCAATAGTGGGTATCGCTCTGAGGCTGTGAACAAGGCCGTTGGCGGTGTGAAAGGCTCAAACCACCTGACAGGCTGCGCTGCTGACATCCGCGTGGCAGGCATCGAACAACTGGTGCGCTACGCCACCATCCTGCTCGACATCAGCGACGAAAGCCAGGAGGACTTCGACGAACTGCTGTTAGAGCGCTCACCCAAAGGCACCTACTGGCTCCACTTCGCCGTCAGGCCATCAGGCAATAGGCGTAAGGTTCGTCTGATTCAGACGTAAACAATAACTAATGGTCTGAGAAGTAAACAAAAGAAAACCAAGAATTTCTTTTCTTTTTACTCACTTATTCGTACCTTTGCAGGCGATGAAGAAGAGTGTTGTTTATTGTTTATTGTTTATTGTTTATTGGTTATTGTTTATTGGTTATTGTTTATTGTTTATTGTAATCGGTGAGTATGACGCAACCAAGATTGCTTATATATCCCCTCGGCGAGGGCGTGATGGCCTTTAGCTCTACGCGGCAGGGTGGCTATAGCGAGGGACGCTATGGCGAGTTTAACATCAACCGCTATTGTGGCGATGACGAGGAGAGTATCCGTCGGAATCGCGAAGCGCTGTGCCACCTGCTGGGAGTTGAGGATGACCGTCTGCTGATGCCGCACCAGGTGCATAAGACGGAGATTGTCGTTGTCGATGAGGCGTTGCTGAGGCTGCCTGTGGAGGAACGTGCCCTGAGGTTGGAGGGTGTGGACGCGCTGATGACTGACGTGGCTGGCGTATGCATTGGCGTCTCTACTGCCGACTGCATCCCTGTGCTGTTGTACGACAAGAAGCTTCGAGCCGTCTGTGCCATTCATGCTGGTTGGCGTGGCACGGTTCAGCGCATCGTGGAGAAAAGTGTCCAAAGGATGGCGGAAGTCTATGGCACCCAGCCTTGTGACATCGTCGCACAGATAGGTCCTGGCATCCATCTGGAAAGCTTTGAGGTGGGCGACGAGGTCTATGATGCCTTTGCCCAGGCAGGATTTGATATGGAACCTATCAGCCGTAAGTTCCCCCAACATGACGGCGAGAGTCCTTCTCACTCTACGCTTTTGCCTTCCAAATGGCACATCGACCTGCCTGAATGCAACCGCCTACAAATGGTGAAGGCAGGCGTTGCTGAGAACAAAATCACGGTTTCGCCCGTCTGCACCTTTAGGCAATCTGACATGTTTTTCTCTGCCCGACGACTTGGCATCAACTCTGGGCGTATCTTTACTGGTATTTTACTACGATGAAAAATGGTTTTCCAAAAGAATAGATAGCTGCAATGAAGATATGTGTATTTTGTTCTGCGAATGCGAACATTGATCCAGACTTCTTCCGCATGACGGAGGAGCTGGGAAGGTGGATGGCACAAGAGGGCCATACGCTGGTGTATGGTGGTGTGAACCAGGGACTGATGGAGTGTGTGGCAAAGGCTGTCCACGAGGGCGGTGGAAGGACTATCGGCGTCATTCCGCGCATTGTGGAGAAGAGCGGCCGCATCTCAGATTATGTGGAGGTGGAGCTGTTGTGTGACGACCTGACTGACCGTAAGCAGATGATGGCTGACCAGAGCGACGTGTTCATCGCCCTGCCTGGTGGCATTGGAACGTTAGACGAGGTGTTTACGGTGGCTGCGGCAGCTACGATAGGCTATCACCAAAAGCGCGTCATACTGTATAACATGAAAGGTTTCTGGGACGGACTCGTTGCCCTGATGTCAGACCTTCAGGTGCGCGGCATGGTGCGTGGCCAGTGGGAGACGTACGTCAGCGTGGCCTCGACGCTTGAAGAGATTAAGCAGATGATCAATACACCTTAGTCCAGCTGGTGATGCTGTATTCGTCGTCGCCTACCAGATAGGACTCCAGTCTGTTGTACACGTAGTTCTCAGGATAGTACATCCCAATCATCTCCTTCATATAGAAATTGATCATGGCGAGGGAATAGGTTGAGAAGTCTTCCTGCTTGGAGTAGGCGATAAGGAATGAGCGGTAGTAGGGTGAGTCTTCCTCAGTATAGCGCCTGGTTTCTCCGTACCGCACGTAGCCTTCATACATCTTGGCGGTATTAAGGCTCCACAGGAACTCCTCTGGGTACTCGATGATTTCGACATAGTTGCCCTTTTTGTTTTTCTTCCAGAGATAGTCCGTCAGGTTGCGCTTGGAATGGGGCGGAATGGCTATCATTCTCTTCCTGGACTTGACATCGACGCGGTTGTTTTCGTCGTAGTAGCAGTATTTGCTGCCGTCGCCGTCGATGCGGAAGCAATGGCTGCGATCGATATAGATGGTCTGGTCAGTCTTGTTCCTGATTTCAACGAAGAAGACACGGTCGTCCTTGTCGTTGTAGATGGGGTTCAGGATGCGTTTCTTGCGGAAGTTGATCTCGATGTCTTCGTTCGACATGAGCGAGTTTGTCCTGACGCCAAAGATGGCGGTGAGGTCCTTAGACTTGATGCCAGGTCTCACGAAAGGCTGAACCAGCTCTTCGCGGCAGTGGCAACGGTTATATCGCTTGATGACCTTTTGGTTATGCTTGTCTGGTCCCACATAGATCAGTTTATGCTGCTGCGACGGCTCCTGCGCCATTGAGGGGATGGAGCACAAGAGGCAGATGAGGGTGAAAAATGTCGTTCGTATCATCATAATCTTCGGTTTTATTAGTTGTTTCCTCTGGCCATTGCCAGAGCGTGCCGTTAATTTTCTGTTGGCAAAAGTACGACAAAATCAACGGCCAGCAAAAGGAAATCCCCTACTTGTGGAGGGGGGAATCCCTAAAACCAAACTTTTATGGAAGTTGCAGGGCCTACTTCATCTCCCCAAAACTAACGTTGAAGGGGGCTACTTCATCTTGATGCACAGCTTGGTGAGGTCGTCGCTCCGTGCATGCTGTCAACCTTCTCGCCCTCAAACTGCAGCTCAGGCTAACTTCTTCATAAGTTCTTCTCGATTTTTCGGCAAAGGTAAATAAAAAAATGCAAAAAATCATGAGAAAGTTCCAATTTTTTTGTAATTTTGCACCATGATTTAAGAATTCTTTCTATTAGATGATGACAGAAATAGTTAAAGAAGGTGGCAAGACCATCATTAAGACCGTCGATCGAATTGAGGCGTCGAATGCCGATGAATTTGAGAATGACATCCAATCGGCACTCCAGGAGGCTGGTGTCAACTTGGAGATGGACTGTGCAGAACTGACCTATATAGCCAGTTCAGGACTGCGAGTGATACAGAAGACCATGCGCGCCGTCATGAAAGTCAAGGGACAGTTTAAATTGGTCAACGTGAATCCTTCAGTCTTCAAGGTGCTTCAGTTGACGGGCTTCACCAAGTTCATTACCGTCGAACAGAAACCCTGACGGCATGGCACGCGAGAGTGATCTGCAGGAGCAGCTGGCCAAGCTTCAGGAGGAGTATGACCAGTTGGAACGCGACTTCGACAACATGTCGGAGGGCTACCAAGATTCGCTGCTGTTGTACGACAAGCTGGAAGAGAGCTATCGGGAGTTGGAGGAAACGAACCGCAAGCTCGACATTGCCAGAATGAAGGCCGAGGAGTCGTCGAGGATGAAGTCGAACTTTATCCAGCAGATTTCCCACGAGATTCGCACGCCGCTTAACATCCTCTCAGGCTTTACGCAAGTGGTCACTACGCCAGGCATGGAACTTGACGACGAGACCAAGGACGACATCTCTCGCCAGATCTTGGAGAACACTGATCGTATAACGCGTCTGGTAAACAAGATGCTGGAACTGAGCGATGCAGGCTGTAAGACCGTCATAGAACGTAACGACCAGGCCGCCGCCATAGAGATAGCCGCTGAGGCTGTCGAAGCCAGCGGCATTTCCGCAGCACCACACCTCGACTTCTACATGAATATTTCACCAGAGGCTGAGGCCGTCGTGCTCACCACCAATCGCCAGTCGGCAGTACGTGCCCTCACCCTCGTGCTTGGCAATGCATTGAAGTTCACCAAGCCTGCCGAGGCTCATGCACACCATGACATACCAAAGGAGAAGAAGCAGGCCTCACTGCTGATTGACGTCAACGACCAGATGGTTCGCTTCGTCGTTGAGGACACAGGCATTGGCGTCCCTGCAGAGGAGGCAGAACATATCTTTGAAGAGTTCGTACAGCTTGACAACTATTACGACGGCACTGGCATCGGACTGACCGTTGCCCGTTCGCTGGCCCGCCGCTTGGGAGGCGACATCGTGCTCGATACCTCATACACTACTGGAGCCCGCTTCGTAATAACCCTGCCCAGATTGAAAAATTCTCTGACCAAGGGAAGAATTGAAATGAAATAAAAAGAAGATGCCCCACGAATTGCAGGGCATCTCTTATTTTTATTAATCAGGCCGTCAGTTTAGAACGGAATCTTGTAGCCGAGGGTGATGGTGAATACCTGGTTCTTGCCATTCTTATCGATGATGTAATTATCCTTGAAGACTTTGGACAGACCGATGTTGTAGCGGGTGTCGATGACAAGGTGGTTGGGGAACTCGTAGCTAATGCCAACAGGAATAGAAACGTCAAACTTCTTATACATGTCCTTGATAGAGTGGTCGATGTCACTTTTGTGGCCGGCAATAGTTTCTTCGCCCTTCACCTTAGCAGTAGTGAGGAAACCAAACTGTACACCAGTGCGGATGGAAAGACCTGCTAAGACGTAGCAATTGAGGGTGACAGGCACGTTCAGATAGTCAGCCTCAATTCTGAGGTCTTTAACTTCATCTGTATAACCTAAGTATGTCCGCTTGTAGTCTTCCCAGGCGCTACCTTGCATGGCGAAGTTGACACCTGCAGAGAGGCTGAACATCTCAGTGATCTGATACTCCAAGTCAGCACCGGCAATAAGACCTACTGCAGGCTGCTTGTCGAGCTCAACATAAAGCTCTTCACTACTGACTTTTGGCATGTTACTAATCATAGAAGCCGTAATACCGACACGGGGTTGGATACTGAATGTTCCTGGCTCAAACTGTGCCGAGGCTGTGATGGTGGCCATCATCATAGCGGCCAAAACAAATAAATTCTTCATAATTGTTATGTTTGTTTTGAGGGTTAATAAAGAATTCTTTTTCATCAAAAGGACATAAGTCCTTCGCTTTGATGCCGCAAAGATAAACATTTTCTTTGGAACTATTAACTTAAAATGGAGATAATTCAGTTAAATTTTATTAAATTACGACATTATGCCTACCTTTTAGCACCTTGACACCAGTAGAAATGAGTAACTTTGCACGATAATAATAAAGAAACGTTTCGAAAGAAGATGATTAAAGTCAAGGTAGTTAACCGTGGGCACCAACAGTTGCCTGCATATGCTACGCCCCAGAGTGCCGGCCTGGACCTGCGGGCCAACTTGGAAGAACCAGTCACTTTGCGCCCCTTGGAGCGCAAGCTGATTCCGACGGGATTGCACATTGCGCTGCCCGAGGGCTACGAGGCTCAGGTGCGCCCCAGAAGCGGACTGGCCTTGAAGCACGGCATTACGGTGCTGAACACCCCAGGAACCATCGACGCTGACTATCGCGGCGAGGTGGGCGTGGTGCTGGTAAACCTGTCGCAGGACGACTTCACAGTGAACGACGGTGAGCGCATTGCCCAGATGGTGATAGCCCGTTGCGAGCAGGCCGAGCTGGTGACTGTCGAGGCTCTTGACGAGACAGAGCGCGGCGCTGGAGGCTACGGACATTCAGGTATTAAATGAAAGAAATGAACGAAATGAAAGTAATGAGAAATGAGAATGTAAAAATGAAGGAATGCCTGCCACAGTGGATGGGGGAATTTCTTCATTCCTTCATTTGCATTTCTTTCATTTCCTTCATGTCTTTCATTCCTTTCATTTCTTACGCCCAGGACGGGCGAAAGTATGACGCTTTCTTCCTCGATGCCATTTGCCAGCGGGAGAAAGGAAATAACGATGCTGCATTCGACTTGCTGAGACATTGTGTGGAGATTGACTCCACCCGTTCGGAGGCTTACTTCTATCTGTCTCAGTACTACATGGGGCTGAAGGACAAGGATGCCTCGCTGCGGAATGCCAAGAAGGCTGCTGACCTGGAGCCTGACAACGTGACCTATCTGGAGTCGCTGGCCTCAGCCTACCTGCAGCAGCACCAATATGCCGAGGCTGCCGATGCATTGGAACGCATCTACGACAAGAGCCGCGACCGCGAGGATGTGCTGAGCATGCTGGTACAGCTCTACGAACAAATGGAAGACTACGACAAGGCCATCAGTACCCTGTCGCGAATAGAGGTGATGGAAGGCAAGTCGGAGCGTCTGTCGTTTGCCAAGAGCCAGTTCTACACCAAGAAGGGCGACAAGAAGGCCGCCATTCAGGAGATGAAACAGTTGGCAGACCAGTATCCTCACGACTTGAACTACCGCTGCATGTATGCCAACACGCTATACGTCAACGGTCAGAAGAAGAAGGCGCTGGCGCTGTATAACGAGGTGTTGCGCGAAGAACCAGACAACCGCAATGCCATGTTTGCCATGCTGGCTTATTATAACGAGCAGAAGGACAGCGCACGAGCTGCTGAAACCACGGAGCGCATCCTGTTACACAAGGACGCCTCGCTGCAGGACCGCATAGGGCTGATGCGCCAGATGATTGCTGAGAGCGAACAGCAGGGCGGCGACTCCACCCGCGTGCTGCAGTTGTTCCACCGCATGCTCGACGTGCCACAGCCTGATGCCGACTTGGCCTTGTTCTGTGCCACCTATATGAATCTGAAGAAGATGCCCAACGACAGCATCCGTCCCATCCTGGAACAGGTGCTCATCACGGCTCCCGATAACGCTGCAGCACGCCTGCAGCTGGTCAGCTACGCCTGGCAGAACGAAGACCGCGACCGCGTCATCAGCCTCTGTCAGGATGCCCGCCAGTATAATCCTGAGGAGATGGCATTCTACTATTATCAAGGCATAGCCTACTATCAGGAAGGAAAGATGGACGATGCCCTGAACTCTTTCCAGAACGGCATCAGCGTCATTAGCGACGACAGCGACCCAGCCATTGTCAGCGACTTCTATGCCGTCATGGGTGACATCATGCACCAAAAGGGTAGGGAACAGGAAGCCTTTGCCGCCTACGACTCGTGCTTGGTGTGGAAAGAAGACAATATAGGCTGTCTGAACAACTACGCCTACTACCTGAGCGAGAAAGGGCTGCAGCTGGAGAAGGCCGAACAGATGTCGTATCGCACCATCAAGGCTGAACCCAAGAATGCCACCTTTCTGGATACCTACGCCTGGATACTGTTCATGCAGAAGCGCTACAGCGAGGCCCGCATCTACATCGACCAGACGCTGCAGTGCGACAGCGACTCCTCGGCAGTACTGCTGGAACACGCTGGTGACATCTATTTCCACGTAGGCGAGGAAGACAAGGCCGTCAGCTTCTGGCAGAAGGCTTTGGAAAAGGCTTCGGATAATTCAGAAATCAAAGGAGAACGTCAACAAGTATTGATAAGAAAAATTAAACTTAAAAAATTTATAAAAGAATGAGACCATTACAAATCCTTAAGATCGCCGCATTGGCACTTCCCTTGACACTCGTCGTGTCATGTAGCTCCCATCGTAAAGTCTCCAAGCAGAAGTCTGATTCGACTGAAGCTGTAGCACAAATCGGCCCAATAGGCCAGGACGCCTTCCTCCAGAAGGTGAGTGAGAATGCTCTGCAGGAACGCTTTGTTACCTCGAAAGTAAAGTTTACCGTTGGCGTCGGAGCACGTGAGATGACGCTGACAGGAAACCTGAAGATGAAGCGTGACGACGTCATCCGTCTGCAACTCATGGCCTTCGGCTTTGTAGAAGCTGGACGCCTGGAGTTCACCAAGGAGTACGTACTGATTATGGACCGCATCAACAAGCTCTATCTGAAGGTGCCCTACGTTCAGGTTGACTTCCTGCGCAACAGCAACATCGACTTCAACGTGCTTCAGGGCCTCTTCTGGAACGAGCTGTTCCAGCCTCGTACGTCGAAATCCAAGGACGACCAGCTGAAGAACTTCAAGGCCGACATGGGTAACGAGGATGCTGTCATCTCGTTGGAAGACGGTAAGCTGTCATACCGCTGGCTGGCTGACAAGGGCACTGCACGCTTGAACATGGCCAACATCCTGTATGCCGACAAGTTCCGTGGCAACTACCAGATGAACTGGGACTACGAGGACTTCCAGAGCTACAACCGCAAGTATTTCCCCATGGACCATAAGATTTCGTTCACGACACCTGACCGCGAGATTAAGATGTCCATGATCCTGAACTACATCAAGTCCGACGAGAACTGGGAAACCCGTACAGAAGTGTCTTCCAAGTATCGTCAGGTCACCATGGACGAGATACTCCAGCGCTTCATGTCACTCTGATTTTCCTGAATGAAGCGATTAGGCATACTTCTCTTACTGGTGTTCTTCGCCACGGCACCCTACGCTCAGAAGAAGCGTACGGTAAAACCCGCGGCGAAGAAGACCGTTGTGGCCAAAAAGCCCGCCAAGACCAGTGCGGCTAAAAAGACCAAGAAGACAACCACGAAGAAGAAGAAAGCCGTCACACCCAAGGGACCTTCCGTCCAGAAACTGCAGAACCAGCGGAAGGAGATTCAGCAGCAGATCAAGGTCCAGGAACAGAAGCTGCGTGCCAACGAGCTCGACGTCAAGAAGCGCTTGCAGAACCTCATGGTGCTGAACACGGAGATAGAAGGCAAGCGCCGCACCATCGACACCATCCGTCACGACATTTCTAACCTCGATATTGAGATAGAGCGGCTAAGTACCCAGCTCGACATGCTGCAGAGCGAACTCATGGAGCGTAAGCAGAACTACGTCAAGTCCATGCGCTACATGCATCGCAACAAGTCATCGCAGAGCCAGCTGATGTTTATCTTCAGTGCCGACAACATGACCCAGATGTTCCGACGTCTGCGCTTTATGCGGGAGTATGCCTCCTACCAGCGTGTCCAGGGCGAGAAAGTGAAGGACAAGCAGGAAGAAGTCAATCTCCAGTTCCAGAACCTGAACATTGCACAGGAGAAGAAGCGCCACCTATTATCTAAAGGTGAACAGGAGCGCCGTTCCTTGGAAGGCAAGCAGACGGAGCAGCAGAACGTGGTGAACACGCTGAAGAAGGAACAGAAGACCATTCAGGGCATCATCGCCCAGCAGAAGAAGAAGGACGCCGCGCTGAATGCTCAAATTGACAAACTGATAGCCGAAGAGGTGGCTCGCCAGAAAGCTCGTGCTGCCGCTGAGGCCAAGCGCCGTGCAGAAGCGGAAGCTGCCAAGAAGCGTGCTGCCGAACTGGCGCGCAAGAAAGCCGAGGCTGAAGCTGCCGCTCGTGAGAATGCCCGTCGCATAGCCGAAGCCAAGGCCAAGGAGGAAAAGGCCAGACGTGAGGCACAGGCCGCCAAGAACAAACTTGAGCGCGAAGCAGCAGAACGCCGCGCTCGCGAGGCTGAGCAGAAACGTTTGGAGGCAGAGCGTAAGGCAGAAGCTGAGAACCGTGCACATGCCAAGGCAGTGGCTTCGGCCCGTAAGGAGGCTGACGAGGTTTTGCGTGTGCCGACGGAAGACATGCGTCTCAGCGGCAAGTTCGAGGCAAACCGTGGCCGACTGCCCATCCCCATCACAGGACCATACCGCATTGTCAGCCACTTCGGACAGTATAATGTGGAAGGCCTGAAGAACGTCACCCTTGACAACAAGGGCATCAACATCCGCGGCGAGGCCGGTGCCCAGGCTCGCAGCATCTTCGACGGCGAAGTAAGCTACGTCTTCGGATATGGTGGTTCGATGGTTGTCATGGTTCGCCATGGCAGCTACATTTCCGTCTATTGCAATCTGGCCAGCGTCAATGTCCGTCGCGGCCAGCACGTCTCCACCCGCCAGTCACTCGGCCGTATTGGCCAGGACAACATCCTCCAGTTCCAGCTCCGCCGCGAAACCGCCAAGCTCAATCCCGAAAGTTGGTTAGGACGGTAAACACAGAATTTTACATATTGTTTTCTTGGGTAGCGTTGCAGAATTTTCACAAATAATGTTAACGCCATGCAGTCTTTTTGATGTTTTTGTATCATATTGGCAGAGAGACAACGTTTAAACATCATTCGACTATGAAAAAGATCTACGCATTTCTGTTATTTTTGCTCTCGCTGACTGGGGCGAGGGCCGAGGATTTGCAGTTCCGACCGATGCTCACTGAGCGCAAAACGTGGGCTTACGTCTATCATCACTTCGAGGAGCGTGAGACTCCTGGACCTGATGGCAATTACTATGACCACTCGATGTGGATGGCGTACTATCAACTGAGGGGTGATACCATTATTGATGGACGAAAGTACAAGAAGATGTTCAGGGTGGACGAGCGTTATAACACGACAAAGTACTTCGGAGCTTTCCGTGAGGACGAGGATGGCAGGGTGTACCTTTATGACTACTACGGCAACAAGAAAGACAAGAAGATGATAGACTTCAGCTGGAATTTCGATGACGATATAGAATTGACAGAGTCAATAAATACCGATGTCACCGACAGCATTGGCGTGGATACCATCAAGGTAAATGGTAAGAATTTCCGCCGTTATCGTCATTATGTGAAGTGGACTGGCGTCGATTATTTTGTTGACGGGTGTGCCGTTGAGGGTGTCGGTTACGAGGAAGCCGGACTGGTACACTATATTTACGAGCCAAAACCAACCTGCATCTGCGATTACGAGTCATTGTTCGGGGTCTATGATAATGACTACTATTTCGATGCCTTGGATTTCAATGACCCAAAGGAAATTGATCTGACGGATGACGAGCGTCAGCTGGTATCGAACAACAACGATTTCGCTTTCAACCTGCTGCGCACTGTCCGCAAACAGGAGAGTGATAAGAGTCTGGTGCTCTCGCCGTTGAGCATCACCTATGCTTTAGGCATGCTCAACAATGGTGCCGCAGGACAAACGCAGGAGGAAATTAACCGTGTGTTGGGCTTTGGCGATGCTGGTGCTGACGCCATCAATGCCTTCTGCCGCAAGATGCTTACTGAGACAGGAACACTCGATAGCCGAACCAAAGCCCTCATCGCCAACACCATCTACGTCAACGAGGGGCTGGGCTTCCGGCTTCAGGAGGGTTTCGTGGACAAAGCCCGCACCTTCTACGATGCCACGCCCGAGGCTCGCGACTTCCACGACGGCGTAACGATGGACGTCATCAACAAGTGGGCCAGCGAACATACTGAGGGCATAATAGACAAGGTGTTAGACGAAAACACCTTCGATGCGAATGCTGTCAGCTATCTGCTGAACGCTATCTGCTTCAAGGGAAGCTGGAAGTCGAAGTTTGACATGAAAGACACACGCGACGAACCCTTCGGAACGACGGGCACCATCGTGCCGATGATGTGGCAGAGGGAGACATTCTATTATGCCGACGACGATTTCTGCCAATATCTGATACTTCCCTATGGCAACGGTGCCTACCGCATGACCGTCTTCCTGCCGCACGAAGACAAGACGTTGTCTGACGTGCTGGAGGGTCTCTCCGGCCAGAACTGGCAAGATTGGCAGAAGAAAGGCGGACTTCAGGACGTCGACTTGAAACTGCCGCGCTTCGAGACCTCTGTCGACCAAGACTTAGTTCCCGTAATGGAAGCCTTAGGCATGCAACGTGCCTTCTGCCAGATGGCCGAGTTCCCGTACTTCTGTAATACCGACACCTATATCGGACTAATGAAGCAGAACGCCAAGATACATGTTGACGAGGAGGGTACCGAGGCTGCCGCCGTCACCGTTATTGCACTGCCAACAGGAACGCCGCAGTATTACGATTTCCACGCTACGCGCCCGTTCCTATATACTATTAGCGAACAGTCTACGGGCACCATTCTCTTCATCGGGCAGTACCTTGGCAACGACGGAACTGATGACATTCAAGAGTTGAAACCCTTAAGGACGGAAGACGTGCGGTCTTACTACACCCTTGACGGTCGTCGAGTTACTGGCCAGCCCACAAAAGGTATCTACATTCAGAACGGACGAAAGCTCGTAATTAAGTGAGAATAGTTAAAGTTAATTCTTGTTACTAAAGTGCAAGGGATGCCACTCTTGTACGTTTAAGCAATAAACAAAACTAGAATGCTATGACGAAGAACGTATTCATACTTGTTGTTGCTCTCTTAATGGGTAACTTGACAGCTGCAGTAGCAAATGTCAATGACGTTTGCGGAGATGTCATTTATGTAATTGACGATGGACTTGACAATGATTCGGTCTTCGCTACGGACATTGCTTACTACCGCATCCTGTCTGAAGAAAACAAGACGGTAGAGCTGTTCATGCTCCTTTCTCCACAAGGCGCAAGCCTCTCTATTCCACAGACGGTGACTAACAATGACGTGGACTATACGGTTATTTCAATAGCTGATAATGCTGCATACGATCTTGGGTCGGTGGTGGCTGTGACATTGCCCCCCACTATCAAGCGCATTGGTAGGAATGCTTTTGGTTTTTGTGGTAATCTGAAAACAGTCACCCTGCCCGAGGGATTGGAGGAGCTGGGTGATTATGCGTTTGCCAACTCCTCTATAGAGCAGGTCAATATTCCGGCCAGTCTGAAGCATATAGGAGTATCCGCTTTTAAAAGCAACTGTCTGAAAAGCATTACCGTTGCTGGGGGAAATACGGTGTACGATTCGCGTGAGGACTGTAATGCCATTGTTGAAAGGACAACAGGCACACTTGTCTTAGGATGTAACAGCACCAGAATTCCTGCTTCAGTCAAAGTCATTGGCAATGGTGCCTTTAATGCCTGTAAAGGTTTTGAAAGACTGGAACTTCCGGAAGGTCTTACCAAGATAGGTGATGCCGCCTTTGCCAACTGTTCTGGACTGAAGGTAGTAGAACTCCCCCATAACCTTACCAGCATCGGCAATCAGGCGTTCTTCAGGTGTTCTGCCATCCAGGAACTGCGGATTCCCAGATCAGTAGAACACATTGGTGAGAAAGCTTTGGACGGTACTGAGGACATGCTGCTGAGTGTAGAGAGCGGCAATCCTTATTATGACTCCCGTGAGAACTGCAACGCCATCATCGACACAAAGACCAACCGCCTGATAAAAGGTTGTAATAAAAGCCATATCCCTTCGACAGTCAAGAGCATCGGAACCAATGCCTTTGAGATGTGTAATGGCATCACAGAAGTCAGTCTTCCAGAAGGACTGACCGTTATTGAGGGCTGGGCATTCCATGGCTGCAAGAACCTGGTTCAAGTGTCAATCCCGAAAAGTCTTACCGTTATCGGCAACGGAGCCTTTGCCTACACGGCGATTACGGAAATGAACCTGCCAGATCAGGTAGATAGCATCGGTAGCAATGCTTTCACAGCTTGCCGCTCATTGGAACACGTCAAGATTCCAGAGACTGTAAAGTGTTTTGGTGATATGATTTTCGACAGCTGCACATCTCTCAAAGAAGTCAATCTGCCGTCAGGGCTAACCAAGGTGGGAAGTAGCATGTTTAGCTATTGCAACTCACTAACTCATGTAGAGATACCGGCGGGTGTCAAGAGCATTGACTATCAGGCTTTTTATAATTGCAGTGCACTTGAGTCCATCAACTTTCCTGACGGACTGGAAGAGATTGGCCTTTCTGCTTTTATGGGTTGCACTAACATCAAACAAGTAAATCTACCCAATACCGTCCGCTACATCAGCAGCAACGCTTTTGATTACTGTAAGGCTTTGAACAAAATCTGTTTGGGCAACCAAGTAAAGGAAATTGGCTGGGAAGCTTTCGAACATACTACTATCAAAGAGATTACCTTACCAGCAACCCTACAGAGGTGTGGACAGTACATGTTTGCTTACTGTGACGAATTGGAAAACATTACTGTCTGTGCCAAAACGCCGCCTCGTATAGAAAACGACTGGCGCTGCATGGTGCCCAGAAATAAGTTCTCCACCATTACGCTCTATGTGCCAGAGGGCTGTGCCGATGCTTATCGATCGGCTGTTGAATGGAAGAACTTCACAAATATTGTAGAGAAAAATATGGAGACATCCAGTCAGACTGACGGAATCACTTCACCTACTTCCTCCTCAATCACTCAGCCAGTTCTCTACGACCTACATGGCCGCCGCATGACTGGCCAGCCCACAAAAGGAATCTACATCAAAAACGGACGAAAGCTCGTAATTAAGTGAGAATAGTTAAAGTTAATTCTTGTTACTAAAGTGCAAGGGATGCCACTCTTGTACGTTTAAGCAATAAAAACAAATAATGAAACTTTTTGGAGCAGGCGGGATTTCCTGTGTCTACCCAAATATCATAGACAGCCTGTAAAGGAAGAAGTCTACGTCCACGACACCATGTAGTTGTGCTCTGAAGTTCTTGATCTTAGCATTGAGTGATTCTGC